>NZ_JAYRST010000007.1:0-65161 GCF_041920015.1 Phenylobacterium sp. | reverse complement strand
CACCGCCGCCAAGGCCGCCGCCGCGATCATGGGCATGAACAACGTCTACTACCGCTCGCTGCACCTGCTTTCGAACGGCGAGTACAAGACCCTGCCGGCCAAGCTGCGGATGAACATCCTGGCCAATCCGGGCGTCGACAAGGCCGATTTCGAGCTGTGGTCCACCGCCGTCTCGGCCGTCAACGGCTGCGGCATGTGCCTGGACGCGCACGAGAGCGAACTGAAGAAGCATGGCGTGCCGAACACGTCGATCCAGGCCGCCCTGCGCATCGGTTCGGTGGTCAACGCCGTCAGCCGCGTGATCGCCGCTGAGGCAGCCGCCTCGGCCTGACGCCGTGACCCCGACGGACGCATCTTCCGCCCGCCTGGCCCATAGCCGGGCGGGCGGAATCGTTTCAGGATGCTGGCTGCGCTTGGTCGGCGATAAGGGCGTTGTCGATCTCGTCGGCGCGCCGGGCCGCAGGGCGTTGCAGATGGCGCTCCACATAGGCCTCGAACGCCGGGCGCCTTTCGATGGTCCCGAAGTTCATCCCCCAGGACAGGTGGGAGGCGAGGTAGAGGTCGGCGGCTGTGAAACTGTCCCCGACGAGGTAGGGGCGGCTTTCGACCGCGCCTTCCACCGTCGCCAGCACATCCTCCATGCAGCCGAAGCCCAGCATTCTGTGCTGCTCGATCGTCGGTTCGAAGTTCACCGCCTTGAAGCCCACGGCCTGCTCGATCGGGCCAGCGCCGAAGAACAGCCAGCGATAGTAGGGACCGCGCAGCCCGCTGTTCACCGGAGGCGCCAAGCCGGCCTGCGGAAAGGCGTCGGCGAGGTACGCGCAGATGGCCGCGCATTCGGTGACGACCACCCCGTCATGGACGATGGCGGGCACCTTGCCCATGGGATTGACGGCCAGGTAGTCGGCGCCCTTCGCCTCCCCGGTCTCCCAGCGCAGGACTTTCGTCTCGTAGGGCTGGCCGACCTCTTCCAGCATCCAGCGGATGATGCGGCCGCGCGACATGGGGTTGGTGTAGAAGACGAGATCGGACATGGTCGGCTCCAGTTGTTTGCGACAACAGAACGCAGAACTGCTGACAGCGGTTTGTCAGCAGCCGTTTCCCGCGGGCGGATCGGAGCGAGGCCACAGGCCAGGAATCGACCTGAGGCGCCGAGTGCGGCGGTAATGCCCCGCACTTTCATGATCTTGGGCCTCCCTAAGCCTTCTCGAAGCTTAGCGAGCCTCCCCAGAAGGTCTCGACCAGCATGTTCTGCGCCCCCGGAACCCCAGTGGTCAGGAAGCGGCGCTGGCCGCCGTCGCCGGTGCGATATTCCGGATGCTTGGCGAGATAGGCTTCCAGCGCATCGGCCGTCGCGTCCGGCTGGTGGATCAGCGGCGTGCCCGGCTTGAGCGCCGCGCGGAAGATGTCGGCGACGATCTCATAGTGCGTGCAGCCGAGGATCGCCCGGTCGGGCGCGCGGCCGATGCGCGTGGTCACGCTCGCCACATGGGCTTCGACCGCCTTGGCCAGATCGACGGCCCCTGCGCCGGCCTCGATCATCCTGGCCAGTTCCGGGCAGGGCTGGGCGAAGACCGCCACGTCCTGGCGGCGTTTGTCGATCTCGATCTCGTAGACGCGCGAGGCGGCGGTGGCCGGGGTGCAGAACACCGCCAGGATGTCGAGCTTCTCGACCTTGTCGCCGCGCCGTTCGGCCTCGTGCTCCCAGGGCAGGCCGGTGGCCGCCTCGATGGTCGGCACGATGATCCCCAGCACATTGACCGGCCGTCCCAGGGTTCGGCGGCAGTCCGGCAGCCAGGTCTGCTGCAGCCGGCGCAGGGCGATCGCCGAGGCGGTGTTGCAGGCCAGGACCACTAGGTCGCAGCCGGCCTCGAACAATCGCACGCAGCCGGCCTTGGTCAGTTCGACGATCTCCTCGCCGGTCCGTCCGCCATAGGGCGCGTTGGCCTGGTCGGCCAGATAGATGAAGTCGGTCTGCGGCATACGCCGCACCAGGGCGCGGTGCACGGAAAGCCCGCCCACGCCGGAATCGAAGACGCCGATGGCCATGACGCGGGTGTAGCCCCCGCCGTCATGTCCGTCCATGCGTCCCGCCGCCTGAGCGAACGCCGAAATTTCAAATTGACACAGCCGTCAAGATGACGTATGCGTCAAGTTAAGCGTTGCAGTGCGGAGCGTATCTCCCGACGGACGGCCCGCATGGGCCGTCCGCACTGCGTTTTGCATCCTAGAATCTGGATATCCCATCATGGCTCTATCAGCCCAAACCCCTGCGTCGGCCGAAAGGCCGGACGACGAAACACCCATCTCCACCTGGCGCATCGGCGTCGATGTCGACCTGGCCACCTCTCTGGCCCTGTCGCGCGCCGCGGCCCGCGCCCTGCTCGAACTGTCGCCTCTGGCCCATCGCGAGATGGTCGCCGCGCTCCATCACGAAATCGAAGTGCTGGAACATCAGAGCGATCCGCTGTCGCTGGCCGCGGCCAACGCCGTGCGCCAGTATCTCCCTGAGGCCGCCTGACTTCCCGGCGTCCCATGCGGGTCAATCTCGAGGCCCGGGCGGCGGCGGCCGAGCAGCGCAAGGCGCAAACGCGCGAGCGCCTGATCGAGGCCGCCATCGCGGTGATCGGCGAAAAGGGGCCGGACGCCTGTTCCATCGAAGATTTCGTGGCGGCGGCCGGCGTCTCTCGCGGCACTTTCTACAATTACTTCCCCACGGCCGAGAGCCTGTTGCAGGCGGTCCGGGTGAAGATCGTCGCCGCCCTGACCACGGTGCTCGACAAACGCCTGCCCAGGACCATGCCGGCGTGCGAGCGCCTGGCGACCCGTCTGCACAGCTACCTTGCAGCGGTGACTCACGACGCGGCCTGGAGCTGGATGATGCTGCGGCTGGACGGATCGCGACTGGAACGCGCGCCCGCGCTCGAAGCCAATCTGGACGAGATGTACCGCGCCGGCGTCGCCCAGGGCCGGTTCCGGGAAATGGACCCGGCCGCGGTCCGCACCCTGGTGTTCGGCGTCAGCCGGATGCTGCAACGGGACATGCTGATGGGCCTGTCGAACCCGGACCATGGCGTCCAGGTGGTGGCTCTGCTGCTCAGCGCCTGCGGCCTGCCCTTCGACGAGGCGCTGGAGGTCAGCGAGCGCGGCGCGGTCCTGGCCGCGGAAATCCAGACCGCCGTCGGCACACGCTGACGTCACATTACAAGCCCGTCATGTGACGTGCGCCCAGCTTGACCCTAAGGTCGGCGACGATCTGCAATCAATCTCGGAGCCCCCATGCAACGGCGCACCTTCCTGGCCGCTTCCAGCGCGTTCGCAGTGGCCTCCAGCCTGCCCGCCGTAGGCCTGGCGCAGAACGCCGCGGGCAATCCGATCACCGCGCCCTGGACCGGGCCGTTCGGCGGCGTGCCGGCCTTCGACAAGGTGAAGGTCGCCGACTTCCCGCCCGCCTTCGACCTGGCCATGAAGACCGAGCGGGCGGAGATCGACGCCATCGCCAATGCCCGCAGCGCGCCGACCTTCGACAACACCATCGCAGCGCTCGAGCGCGCGGGAGCGATGATGAACCGCGTGGGCGCCATCGGCGGGGTCTGGTCCTCCACCCTGTCGGACCCGGAGCTGCGCGCCCAGGAGAAGGTGCTGAACCCCAAGCTCGCGGCGCATAACGACGAGACGCTGCAGAACGCCAAGCTCTTCAAGCGGATCGAGGCGGTCTACGACAACCGCCAAGGCCTGACGCCCGAACAGCAGCGCCTGACCTGGGTCTACTGGAACCGCTTCGTGCGCGCCGGCGCCAAGCTCTCGCCCGCCGACAAGAACCGGGTGGCGGAGATCAACCAGGACCTGGCGGGCCTGTTCACCGCCTTCAGCCAGAACCTGCTGGCCGACGAGACGGACTACGTCCTCTATCTGCGTACCGAGAGCGAACTGGCCGGCCTGCCGGAAGACGTGCGCGCCGCGGCCGCCGCGGCGGCCGAAACCCGCGGCAAGCCGGGTGAATGGGCGATCCTCAACACCCGTTCATCCATGGAGCCGTTCCTGACCTATTCGACGCGCCGCGACCTGCGCGAGAAGGTCTGGCGCACCTATTACAACCGCGGCGACAACGGCGACGCCAAGGACAACAACGCCGGCATCCGCAAGATCCTGAAGCTACGCTTCGAGCGGGCGCAGTTGCTGGGCTTCCCGACCCATGCCCATTGGCGGCTGGACGCAGCCATGGCCAAGACGCCGGAAGCGGCCATGGCCCTGATGATGCGCGTCTGGCCCTCGGCCGTCGCAAGGGTGAAGGATGAAGTCGCCGAGATGCAGGCGATCGCCGACCGCGAGCGGGCCAATCTGCGGATCGAGCCCTGGGACTATCGCTTCTACGCCGAGAAGGTGCGCGCCGCGCGCTACGACCTCGATATGAACGAGATCAAGCCGTACATGCAGCTCGAGAAGCTGCGCGAAGGCATGTTCTGGGCCGCCGGCCAGGTCTACGGCTTCGAGTTCGTCCCGCTGCCCGACGTCCCGGTCGCCCATCCCGACATCCGCGTCTGGGAGGTCACGCGCGGCGGCCGACACGTCGGCCTCTGGTACTTCGACCCCTATGCGCGGCCGGGCAAGCGTTCGGGCGCCTGGATGAACGCCTATCGCAGCCAGGAGAAATTCGACCGGCCGGTCACGACTATCGTCTCGAACAACTCCAACTTCGTGAAGGGCGCTCCGGGCGCACCGGTGCTGATCTCCTGGGACGACGCCGAGACCATGTTCCACGAGTTCGGCCACGCCATCCACGGCCTGAACTCCGACGTGAACTACCCGACCCTGGCCGGGACCGCGGTGCCGCGCGACTATGTCGAGTTCCCCAGCCAGATCAACGAACACTGGCTGCCGACCCATGAGGTGCTGTCGCGTTTCGCCCTGCACCACCGCACCGGCGAGCCGATCCCCCAGGCCCTGGTCGACAAGCTGAAGAACGCCTCGACCTTCCGCCAGGGCTTCGACGTCACCGAATACCTGGCCTCGGCCCTGATCGACATGAAGCTGCACCTGGCCGGCGGGGCCGACATCGACCCGGACGCCTTCGAGCGCGAGGAGTTGGCCAAGCTCGGCATGCCGAGCGAACTGGTCATGCGCCACCGCACCCCGCAATTCGGGCACGTCTTCGCCTCCGACGGCTATTCGGCCGGCTACTACAGCTACCTGTGGTCGGAGACCCTGGCCCTCGACGTGGTCGACGCCTTCCAGCGCGCGCCGGGCGGCATGTACGACAAGGACATGGCCAGGAAGCTGCACGACAACGTCATGGCGGTCGGCAACTCGATCGACCCGGCGGTCGGCTATCGCCAGCTCATGGGCCGCGACGTCGATGTCTCGGCCTATCTGCGCGACAAGGGCTTCCCGACCGCCTGACGGCGGCCGGGATTGCGGTCAGTAGCCGCCGTCGCCGATGGGCATGCCGGGCGGAACCTTGGGTTTCAGCTTCGGCGCGGACAGTTCGGCCAGCAGGTCCTTGTCGGCGATGAGGGCGGCCAGCCGCTGGCGGTGCGCCCGGTCCGCGCCTTCCGTCCCGCCCTTCAGCCGCGCCGGCAGGGCCGCGAGCCGGGCGGAGATCTCCGAGGCCGCCGCCGGCGAAAGCTTCGGATCGCGCGCGGCGTTGGCCAGGTTCAGCACCAGCCGTGTCTGGACGCGCCGGGCGATCTCCGCCTGGCGGCCGCTGGCCGGCGCAAAGACCGTATCCAGCAGCCGGTCCAGCAGTTCGCCTGCCCCGAGTTGGCCCGGGTCGCGGCGATGCTGGTCGACCAGCCGCGCCAACCGGTCGGGCGCCAGCAGGTTGTCGAGGGTCAGGCTCGCCGCCGCCTCGGCCGCCGTCAGCGGATCGAACACCGGCCCGCCGGCCGTGCCGAACACCTCGATCTCATACTGCCGGTCGGGCTCGCCCGACTGGGCCGAGGACAGCATGGCGGTCAGGGCTTCGGGCGTATCGAGCTCCCTGGGCGCCAGGGTCGCCAGCATGGCCGACAGCGCCGCGCGCTGCTGGGCGGCCGGGACCGGGGACGAGGTCTCGCGCCCGTCGCCGATCACCGAATAGGCGAAATCGACCCCGCCGATCGACTTGCTGGCTGCGTCGAGCTGATAGCGGTGCAGCAGATAGATCGGGACATACTTGCGCTTCAGGTTGATCACCGGCTCGCCCGGCTTCAGCGCGCCCAGGCCGAACCGGTCGATGGCCACACGCCGCACCTTCATGATGCGGTCGAGCTCGGCGGCCGGGTCGTCGCCGTCGTCCCACAGGCTCCCCCAGGGCTGGCCCGCGCCGAGCGGGCGGGAATCGACGTCGGTGACATAGCGCTGGCCCTGGTCCACCGAAGCCTTGACCTTGCGCAGGGCCTCATCGCCGCCCGCACCATAGAGCCAGTCGACCGTGAAGCGGTCCCAGGCCCCGACCCCCACGCCATAGGCGTCCGACAGGTCGAGACGGCCGTCCTTGAGCAGGATGCGCGGCGCCGGATAGTCCATCACCGAGGCGCGGTCCTGGGTCGAGGCGGCGAAGTTGTGCGCCAGGCCGATGGAATGGCCGACCTCGTGCGCGGAAAGCTGGCGCAGGCGGGCGAGCGCCACCTGAACCGGGTCGTTCGGCCCGCCGGTATTGTTCATGTGAGCGCCGACCAGGCTTTCGAAGATCAGCATGTCCTGGCGTACGCGCAACGCGCCCAGCAACACCGAGCCCTTGACGATCTCGCCGGTGCGCGGGTCGCTGATCGCCTGGCCGTAGGACCAGCCGCGGGTGGCGCGATCCACCCAGTTGATGACGTTGTAGCGCACGTCCAGCGGATCGGCCCCTTCGGGCAGCACCTTGACCTGGAAGCCGCCGACGAAGCCGGCCGCATCGAACGCCTGGCTCCACCAGGAGGCGCCCTCGACCAGGGCCGTGCGGATCGGCTCGGGGGCGGCGCGGTCGACATAGAAGACGATGGGCTTCTTGACCGGCGAGCGGGCGGCGGCGGGATCGACCTTTTCCAGCCGGAAACGGTTGGCGAGCTGGTAGACGATCTCCTCGCCCAGCGGCGCGGCGTAGTCGAGCACGGTGGTCGAGAAGGTTCCGCCGCGCGGGTCGAAGCGGCGCGGCTCGTAGCCCGGCTCAGGCAGCTTCACCAGGCTATGGCGAATCTGCAGGCTGATCAGCCTGGGGTCCGGGGCGATATTGCGCACCTCCGGTCCCGGCGTGTCGGAGGCGAAGGTCTGGCGCGCCTCGAACTCGATGTTCTCGGGAAACACCTTCACGGCCGCCGGATCGGCGAGCGAGAGGTCGGGAACCAGCTTGTAGCCGGCTTCGCCAGCCTGCTTCAGCGCCTCGGCTACGCCGATCGCATCGCGGGTCAGGAAACCGGCGATATCGACCAGAATGCGCCCATCCGGCGCGGTCTCCAGCACATCGCCCGCCCAGACGGTGGAGACGGCGAAGGCGTCGCGGGCGGCGGCCTGCTCGTCGGCCGGCGCGCCCTGCGCCCGGAAGCGATGGTTTTCGAACTCGGCCACCACCTTCTTGCCGATGCGGCGGAAGGCCAGGACCTGGGTGTCGCCAAGCCGCGCCCGGTCGAGGCCGACCGGCGCCGAGCCGAGACCGGTCCTGAGCGCGGTGACGTAGAGATAGCGGCCGCTGACGCCGTCGGCGTCCGGCGCCGGCAAGGAAAGCAGGATGCGGCCCTTGGCCTTGTCGACATAGACCGGCAGCAGGCCATCCTGGCGTATCGCCCCGGCGCTGGCCGCGGGAGCCTTGTCCGGCGCCGCGAGGGCCGGAGACGCCAGCGACAGCACCGCAGCCAGTACGGCCGCCGAGGCGGCTGGCCAGAGACCGGATCGAACCATGACAAACGCCCCCTCTTGACCCGGCGCAGGCTAAGGTTGCGGGACCGGCTCGGTCCAGCGATCTTCTAAGTTACCGGCGATCACCTTGACGTAAACGGAAGCATCGACTTACGGTGTCAGCCGATAGAAACCTGCGTCCAGGGAGGACGCCGCATGCACGCCGACCTTCGCCGGCCCCATCGCACCTTCACCATTCGCCAGTTGTGCGTGGAGTTCAAATGCACGCCGCGGGCGCTGCGGTTCTATGAGGACAAGGGCCTGCTCTCGCCCGCGCGCGACGGGATGAACCGGGTCTATTCCTACAAGGACCGGGCGCGCCTCCAGCTTATCCTGCGCGGCAAGCGGGTGGGCCTGGCCCTGGCCGAGATTCGCGAAATCCTCGACCTCTACGATCTGGACGACGGCGGGGCGACGCAGAACGCCAAGTCGCTGCTCAAGTTCCGTGAACGGATCGTCGCCCTGGAAGCCCAGCGCGCCGACATCGACCACGCCATCGAGGAACTGCGCCGCGGCTGCGACGCTCTCGAGAAGCATCTGGCTCAGACCCGGCCGGACCTGCTGCCGCGCGCCGCCGACTACGACCAGGTGCTGCGCGAACGCCTGGGCGACCTGGAACACGCCAAATAGTCTCGCCGCCGTCGCCATGAGCGGCCGGCCGACCTAATCTGCCAGGGCTTGCGGCGCGGCCGCAGGCCCTTCTTTTCGTGATTGGAGCGCCCATGCCCTATCAGCCCCCCGTCCGCGAGCACGTCTTCCTGCTGCGCGACGTGCTGCAGATCGAGACCTACGCCGAGCTGCCCGCCTTCGCCGACGCCTCGATGGACGTGGTCGAGCAGATCATCGAAGAGGCCGGACGGTTCACGAGCGAGGTCCTGGCGCCGCTCAACCACGTCGGCGACCAGGAAGGCTGCACCTGGAGCCCCGATCATACGGTCAAGACCCCGACCGGCTTCAAGGAGGCCTACGCCCAACTGGTCGAAGGCGGCTGGCCTGCCCTCGGCGCCGAGCCGGCCTATGGCGGCCAGGGCCTGCCGCATGTGGTCAACCTGTCGTTCTCGGAGATGAGCTCGTCGGCCAACATGGCCTTCTCGATGTATCCGGGCCTGACCCACGGCGCCTATTCTGCCATCCTGAACGGCGGTTCGAACGCCCAGAAGGCGCTCTACCTGCCCAAGCTCGCCTCCGGTCAATGGGGCGGGACCATGAACCTGACCGAGCCGCATTGCGGCACCGACCTCGGCCTCCTGCGCACCAAGGCGGTTCCGCAGGGCGACGGCAGCTACAGGATCACCGGCGGCAAGATCTGGATCTCGGGCGGCGAGCACGACATGGCCGAGAACATCGTCCATCTCGTCCTGGCGCGGATCGAAGGCGCGCCGGAGGGCACGCGCGGCATCAGCCTGTTCATCGTCCCGAAGTTCATCCCCGACGCCGAGGGCAAGCCGGGCCAGCGCAACAGCGTCTATTGCGACGGGCTGGAAGAGAAGATGGGCATCCACGGCAACGCCACCTGCGTGATCCGCCACGAGGACTCGATCGGCTGGCTGGTCGGCGAGGAGAACAAGGGCCTGTCGCTGATGTTCGTGATGATGAACGAGGCGAGGATCGGGGTTGGCCTGCAGGGCGTGGCCCAGGCCGAGGCCGCCTATCAGGCCGCCGCGACCTTCGCCAAGGAGCGCTTGCAGGGCCGTTCGCTGACCGGGCCGAAGAACCCGGACGGCCCTGCCGACCCGATCATCGTCCACCCGGACGTGCGGCGGATGCTGATGGACTCGCGAGCCCTGGTCGAGGGCGGCCGCGCCTTCCTGTTCTGGACCGCGCTGCAAGGCGACCTGGCCCACGCTCATCCGGACGAAGCCATCCGCCAGAAGGGCGCCGACTACATGGCGCTGATGACCCCGGTGGTGAAAGGCTACCTGACCGACAAGGGGCTGCAGGTCTGCTCCAACGCCGTCCAGGTGCACGGCGGCTCGGGCTTCACCGAGCATTTCCCGGTCAGCCAGTACATGCGCGACGTGCGCATCGCCCTGATCTACGAGGGCACGAACGGCGTCCAGGCGCTGGACCTGGTCGGGCGCAAGCTGGCGGCCCAGGGCGGCCGGGCGGTGATGAGCTTCTTCGCCGAGATCGACGCCTTCGTCGAGGCCAACGGCGCCGATGCGGACCTCAAGCCGTTCGTGGAGGGCCTGTCCGACGCCAAGGGCAAGCTGCAGGAGGCGACCATGTGGCTGATGCAGAACGGCCTGATGAACCCCGACAACGCCGGAGCGGCCTCGAGCGACTACATGCACCTCTTCGGCCTAACGGCGCTCGCCTATATGTGGGCGCTGATCGCCAAGACCGCGAACGCGAAGATCGCGGCGGGCGACGCCGACCCCTTCTACGCGAGCAAGCTGGTGGTCGGCCGCTATTTCGTCGAGCGGCTGCTGCCCGACGCCGGCGCGCACCTGGCCAAGCTGAAGACCGGATCGGAATTGATGATGGCCCTGCCGGCCGAGGCGTTCTGATGGCCAGCTACACCGCCGACATCGCCTGGGCCCTTCGCGACGGCGAGGACTTCGCCAAGGGCCGTTACAGCCGCGGCCACGTGATCAGCTTCGACGGCGGCCTGATCGTGCCGGCCTCGGCCTCGCCGCACGTGGTCGGCAAGTGGGCGGTCGAGGAGGCGGTGGACCCCGAGGAGATGTTCGTCGCCGCGCTCTCCAACTGCCACATGCTGACTTTCCTGCACAAGGCGCGGCTGGCGGGCTTCGTCGCCGTCGCCTACCGCGACCACGCCAGCGGGACGATGGAGGAGGTCGCCCCCGGCCGCATGGCGGTGACCCGGGTCACGCTTTCTCCGCAGATCGAATGGCGGGGCGAGGCGCCCGACGCCGACCAACTGGCCGACCTGCACCACCAGGCCCACGAAGAGTGCTTCATCGCCAATTCGGTGAAGACACAGGTGACGGTGGCCGCCAGACCCTCCTCCACTCGTCCCGACGAAAGCCGGGATCCAAGCAGCAGCTCCGGCCTCGCTTAGCCGCTCGAGTCAGCCTGGGTCCCGGCTTTCGCCGGGGTGACCGGGTGTTGCGCCAGCATCCCCTCCAGCCGCGCCGTCAGCGCCGCCGCGTCCTTAAGGTCGCATTCCCAGATCGTCTCGACCCGCCAGCCGGCGGCGGTCAGTTCGGCGGCGGTGCGCGCGTCCCGGGCCGCGTTGCGGGCGACCTTGGCGGTCCAGTACTCGCGGTTGGCCTTGGGCACGCGCGACCCTCGCGCGCAGTCATGACCGTGCCAGAAGCAGCCGTGGACGAAGATCGCCAGCCGCCGACCGGCCATGACGATGTCGGGCGTGCCGGGCAGGTCCTTCCGGTTCAGCCGATAGCGCGCGCCCAGCGCCGTCAGCGCCTTGCGCACCTTCAACTCGGGCGAGGTGTCCCTGCCCTTCACCCGGCGCATCACCGCCGAGCGCTTCTCCCGCGTGAAGACGTCGGTCAAAGCCCGTCGAACAGAGCGGTCGAGAGGTAGCGCTCGGCGAAGCTGGGGATGATGGTCACGATCAGCTTGCCGGCGTATTCGTCGCGCGAGGCGAGGTCGAAGGCCGCGGTCAGGGCCGCTCCCGACGAAATGCCGACCGGAATCCCCTCCTCCTTGGCGAGGCGTCGCGCCATGGCGAAGCTGTCGTCGTTGGAGACCTGGACGATCTCGTCGATCACGCCGCGGTCGAGGATCGAGGGCACGAAGCCCGCGCCGATGCCCTGGATCTTGTGCGGCGCCGGCTGGCCGCCCGACAGCACCGCCGAGGCTTCCGGCTCGACCGCGACCATCTTCACGCCCGGCTTGCGGGCCTTCAGCACCTGGCCAATGCCAGTGATGGTGCCGCCGGTGCCGACGCCGGAGACCACCGCATCGACCTTGCCAGCGGTGTCGTTCCAGATTTCCTCGGCGGTCGAGACCCGGTGGATCAGGGGATTGGCCTCGTTGTCGAACTGCTGGGGCATGACCGCGCCGGGGATCGCCTCGACCAGCTCCCGGGCGCGGGCGACCGCGCCGGCCATGCCGCGTTCGGCCGGGGTCAGCTCGAGCTTGGCGCCCAGGATGACCAGCATCTTGCGCCGTTCTATCGACATGCTCTCGGGCATGACCAGAGTGATCGGATAGCCCTTGGCGGCGGCCACGAAAGCCAGCGCGATGCCGGTGTTGCCGCTGGTCGGCTCGACGATGGAGCCGCCGGGCTTCAGGCGGCCGGTGGCCTCCAGCCATTCGACCATGGCCACGCCGATGCGGTCCTTCACCGAGGCCAGCGGGTTGAAGAACTCCAGCTTGGCGACGACCTCGCCCTTGGGCTTCAGCGCGGCGGTCAGGCGCGGCAGGCGCACGATCGGCGTGTCGCCGATCAGGTCCAGGACCGAGTCGAAGATCTTCCCGCGGCCCGAACGCTGGTAGCGGGCGGCGTCGTAGCTGGCTTCGGTCATGGCGTCCTTCCGTCTTGGCTGGCCAGTTCGGGCTGATCTTCTTTGAGCTGGCTTGCGCGCTAACCTATTCACCCGCACCGGATTTGGAAGCGCACTTCTTCTGACCGAAGGCCCAGCCCCTCTATTCGGCCGCCGCTGCGACGGGCGGGGCGAGCAGCGGCTCGAGAATCTGGGCGGCCAGCCAGCGCACCACAGGGACCGCGACCCCGTCGCCCACCACATGCAGGGCGCCGGTCGCCGCACGCGGCAGGCGGTAGTCTTCCGGTAGGCCCATCAGCCGCGCGCCTTCCCGCGGCGAGACCAGGCGCGAGCGGACGCGGCCGTCCTCGATCACCACCAGGGTCTGGCGCGAGGAGCCGCCGCGCGGCGTGCGCAGGCAACCAGCCAAGCCGTCGAACCGCACCTCCGCCCGCTGGACGCGGACTCCGGTCTCGACCCGCATGCGCCGGAAGACCGCGCCGACCCGCCGCTCGCCGGCCGCCCGCGCCGCTTCGATGCGCGCCAGATGCTGCGGCGCCATCAGCGCCAGCAGAGCGCGGGTGCGCGCCTCGTCGTTCCAGACGACCGCTTCGTCCGGCTCCAGCAGGCTGGCGAGGTCGGCGTTGCGCGCCGGCGGCGCCTCACCGCGCCACCAGACCCACCGCCGCGCCAGGTCGCCCGGCAGCCGCGCCTGCGCCTCGCGAACCGCGCGGGTATGAAAAGGGCTCTCGCCGGTCAGGCCGGGCGTAGGAGGGATTCGGCTGGCCACCACGAAGACCCGTGGGCGCGATTGCGGGACGAACCGGGCCGCATCGATTTCCAGCGCCCCGAACACATAGCCCTCGTCGGCCAGGGCCTGGCAGAGGGCCGTGAAATCCGCCCCGCCGTGCGAGGTGAGCAGGCCGCTCACGTTCTCGATCACCACCAGCCGCGGCGCCGCCGGCCCCAGGGCCTGGATCAGCCGCCAGAACCCGAAGAAGGCCGAGGAGCGCCCGCCCGCCAGGCCGGCCCGGCCGCCGGCGAGGCTGAAATCCTGGCAGGGTGACGACGCCCAGGCGAGATCGGCGTAAGGCGCCAGGCGGGCGGGTTCGACCGCCCAGACGTCGCCCTCGTGCAGATGCGTCTCGGCGTCTTCGAAATTGGTGCGATAGGTCGCCGCCTTCAGCGGGTCGAAATCGTTGGCGAAGGCGCAGCTCCAGCCTTCGCCCAGGCCGATGCGGGCCATGCCGCCGCCGGCGAAGAATTCGTAGAAGGTGCGGCCGCGACTCATGGCGCGGCAAGTCTACCCGCCGCGCCGGAGCGCGCCAGACCTGCCTGGGGGAAAGGGCGGGACGGAACCGCCCGTCTGCTCTATCCGTATGCGCCGGGTCTAGCTTCGGAGACGCCCAGATGCGCGCATCGATCCTCATCGCCGCCCTGGCGCTGGCCGCCTGCCAGCCGCAGGCGCCGGATGGCTCGCTGGCCCAGCCGCCGGCCGATGCGCCGCCGCTTCCAGCCGAGCCGGCGCCCCCGCCCGCAACGCCCGCCGCCTTCCAGGGCGACATCGACGCCCATGGGACCGAGCCGTTCTGGGCGGTCGAGATTCGCCAGACTCAGATCAGCTTCAAGACGTCCGACGCCAGCATCGTCTTCCCGGCGGGCGGCATGGCGGTGGCCGATGGCGCAGCGGTCTGGGAGAGCACGGCCGGAGACAAGCCGATCAAGATCACCCTGCGCGAGCAGCCCGGCTGTTCGGACGGGATGTCGGACCTGAAGTATCCGCTGGCCGCCGAGGTCGCCCTGGGCGGCACGACCTACAAGGGTTGCGCCGCCAAGACGTCGGAAAAGCCCAGGGAAGGCGGCTGACCCTTCCGTAACGGCGCCCTTGACCCGCCCGCGGCCGGAGGCGGCTAATCCCGCCCGACCGACGACGACCCAGGAGGCTGCGATGGAACGGGCCCATGATCTCGTGATCCGAGGCGCGACGCTGGTGGACGGGTCCGGCGCGCCGCCACGCGAAGCCGACGTGGCGGTCAAGGACGGCAAGATCGCCGCCGTCGGCAAGGTCGCCGGCCGCGGGACCGAGGAGATCGACGCCCGAGGCATGCTGGTCACGCCCGGCTTCGTCGACATCCACACCCACTACGATGGCCAGGCGACCTGGGACCAGCGGATGCAGCCGTCCTCCTGGCATGGCGTCACCACCGTGGTGATGGGCAATTGCGGAGTCGGTTTCGCACCATGCCGCCCGGAGGACCACGATCGGCTGGTGCGGCTGATGGAAGGGGTCGAGGACATTCCATTCCCGGTGCTTTCCGAGGGCCTGCCCTGGAACTGGCGAAGCTTTCCCGACTATCTGGGCAGCCTGGCCGGGCGGGCGTTCGATGTCGACATCGGCGCCCAGTTGCCTCACGCCGCCCTGCGGGTGTTCGTGATGGGCGAGCGCGGCGCCAACCGCGAGGAGGCGAGCGCGCAGGACATCGCCGCCATGGCCGCGATCGCCCAGGAGGCGGTCGAGGCCGGCGCCTTGGGGTTTTCCACCTCGCGCACCCTCAACCATCGCACCAGCGACGGCCAGCCGACCCCGACCCTGACCGCCTCGGAGGACGAGTTGACCGGCATCGCCATGAGCCTGGCCGCCGCCGGCAAGGGCGCACTGCAGTTCGTTTCCGACTTCGCCGACCCGGAGGCCGAGTTCGCCATGTTGCGGCGGATCGTCGAGCGTTCGCGCCGGCCGCTGTCGTTCTCGCTGGTCCAGAGCCCGGTCCAGCCAAATCAGTGGCGGCTGCTGCTGGAACGGCTGGGCGAGGCTGCGCAGGCTGGCCTGCCGATGAAGGCCCAGGTGTGCGGACGCCCGGTCGGGGTGCTGTTCGGCCTGGAGCTGACCCTCAATCCCTTCAGCCACCATCCGGCCTATCGCGAGATCGCCGCCGAGCCCCTGGCCCGCCGGGTCGCGGCCCTGCGCGATCCGGATTTCCGCGCCCGCCTGCTGGCGGACAGCGGCGAGGCGACGCCCGCCTTCGCCGCCAACATGACCCGCAACTGGAAGGTCATGTTCCTGATGGGCGAAAACCCGGACTACGAGCAGACGCCCGACCGCACGGTGCTGGCGCTCGCCAACGCCCGTGGCATGGACCCTGCGGAGCTGGCGCTCGACCACATGCTGACGGACGACGGGCGCGGCATGCTCTACCTGCCGTTCCTCAACTATGCGGACGGCAGCCTCGATCCGTCCCATGCCATGCTGAGCGATCCGAACACCGTGCCGGGCCTGTCGGACGGCGGCGCTCATGTCGGCATGATCTGCGACGGCTCGTTCCCCACCTCGAACCTCACCCACTGGACGCGCGACCGCACGCGCGGCGCGCGCTTGCCGCTGGAGGCCATGGTGCGGATGCAAAGCCACGACACCGCCCAGACGCTCGGCCTTTTTGACCGCGGCCTGGTCGCGCCGGGCTACCGCGCCGATCTCAACGTCATCGACTACGACCGGCTGTCGCTGCACGCCCCCAGCGTCGCCTACGACCTGCCTGCGGGCGGGCGACGGCTGATTCAGCGGGCGGAGGGCTATGTGGCGACCATCGTCGCGGGCCATGTCACCTATCGCGACGGTGAGCCGACGGGCGCTCTGCCGGGCCGCCTGCTACGCGGCGCCCAGGCCGCACCCGCGGCGATCGCGGCCGAATAGCGCCTTCACCCCTGTCCCGACGCAGGCCATAAGCGGGGAATGGCCGCCTCCCTCGCGCCTCAAGCCTCTTTCGACGACGCGCCGGACCTGGAACGGGCGCGCGAAATCCTGCGCCGCACCTTCGGGCACGCCGATTTCCGGGGCCGGCAGGCCGAGGTGATCACCGAGGTGCTGGCCGGACGCAGCGCCATGGCCGTGCTGCCGACCGGCGGCGGCAAGAGCGTCTGCTACCAGATCCCGGCCATGCTGCGGCCGGGGCTCGGCCTGGTGGTCTCGCCGCTGATCGCCCTGATGACCGACCAGGTGGCCGGGCTGCAGCAGCTCGGCGTCGCCGCCGCCAAGCTCGATTCGACCGGCGATCCGGCCGAACGCGCCCAGACCTGGGAGAAGATCGAGCGCGGCGAACTGGACCTGCTCTATGTGTCGCCCGAGGGCCTGATGCAGCCGTGGATGCTGGAGCGGCTGGCCCAGGTTCCGCTAGCGCTGATCGCCATCGACGAAGCCCACTGCGTCAGCCAGTGGGGTCACGATTTCCGGCCCGAATACCGGATGCTGGGACGCCTGGCCGACATCTTCCCCGGCGTGCCGCGGCTGGCGGTCACCGCCACCGCAGACACCCGCACGCGCGAGGACATCCGCGCCGAGCTAAGGCTGCAGGAGAGCTGCGAGTTCGTCGCCAGCTTCGCACGACCCGAACTGGCCCTCAGCGCCGAGCGCAAGCGCGGCGCCGGCCATAAGCGGGTGCTGGAGCTGGTCGCCGCACGGCCAGGCCGCTCGGGCGTGGTCTATGCCGGCTCGCGCGACGGGGTGGACAAGCTGGCCCAGGCCCTGCGCGACGAGGGCGTGCCGGCGCTCGCCTATCACGCCGGCCTCGACAAGGCGGTGCGCGCGCAGCGGCTGGAGAAGTTCCTCGAGGCCGACGAGGCGGTGATGGTCGCGACCATCGCCTTCGGCATGGGCGTCGACAAGCCGGACGTCCGCTATGTGATCCACGCCGATCCGCCCGCCTCGGTCGAGGCCTATTGGCAGGAGATCGGCCGCGCCGGCCGCGACGGCGAGCCGGCCGAAGGCCTCACCCTCTATGGCGCGGCCGACATGGCCTGGGCGCTGCGCCGTCTGGACAGCCGCGACGTGGACGAGGGCGTCAAGCAGGTGCAGGCGCGCAAGGTTCGCCAGCTTTACGCCATGCTGGACGGCACCACCTGCCGATCCGCCGCCGTGCGCCGTTATTTCGGCGAGGAGGGCGTCCAGGCCTGCGGCCAGTGCGACATCTGCCTGGGCGAGGTCGAGACCATCGACGCGACGCGCCCGGCCCAGATGGCGCTCTCGGCCGTGCACCGGATGGGCGGCCGCTACGGCCGCGGGCGCATCGTCGACCACCTGCTGGGCAAGACCAAGGACCCGTCGGACTTCGAGGCCGGCCTGACCACCTTCGGCATCGGCGGAGACCTGAGCGCCGTCGCCTGGCGCGACCTGATCGACCAGCTGCTGTTCGACGGCCTGTTGCGCGAAGATCCCAATGACGGCCGCCCGCTGATCGGCCTGGGCGACGCCGAAGGCGTGAAAGCGGTCTATCGGGGCGAGCGCCAGGTGGCCCTGCGCAAGCCGGCCGAACCGGCTCCGTCCTCGCGCACGCGCAGTTCGCGCCGCAAGGGCCGCGACGCCGCCCCGCCGGTGGGGCCGCACGACGTCCCGGTGTTCGAGGCCCTGCGCGCCTGGCGCCGCGACGAGGCCGCGCGCCAGCATGTGCCGCCCTATGTGATCTTCCACGACCGCACCCTGGCCGAGATCGCCACGCGCAAGCCGGCCGGCCTGCGCGACCTGGCCGCGCTCTCCGGCGTGGGAGAGGGCAAGCTGGAGCGCTATGGCGTGGCGGTGCTGCAGGTGCTGCGGTCGATGGAGACCTGACGCGGCGCCGGCCGTAATCACCGCTTAACCTTGGCGGCGATAGCTTGATCCTCCTTCTTACGGGGCGAAGGACATGGCCAGCCGGGGCGCGATCCAGTCCATCCTGACCGAACCGGATTCCACGGTTGCGCTCGCGCCCGCCGTCCCGGCGCTGTTGCCTGTCGCCCGCCCGTCGCTCCCTCGCTTCGAGGCTCTGGCCCCCTATCTGCGGCGAATCGACGAGGGACGCTGGTATTCCAATTTCGGGCCGCTGCTGAACGCGTTCGAGGCTCGCCTGGCCGACCGCTTCGGCCACGGCGCGCAAGTAGTCACCGTGGTCAATGCGACCCAGGCCCTGACCCTCACCCTGCTGGCGCTCGACCTGCCCCGCGGCGCGCTGTGCATGGTCCCGTCCTACACCTTCGTGGCCACCGCCCATGCGGTGGTCGCCGCTGGACTGACGCCCTGGTTCGTGGACGTCGATCCGGCCGACTGGATGCTCTCGCCCGGCGCGGCCCGCGACCTGCTGGCCGCGGCGCCCGGCGAAGTACGCGCCGTCGTTCCGGTCGCCGCCTTCGGCGCCGCGCCCGACATCGCCGGCTGGAAGGCCTTGCGTGAGGAGACCGGGATCGAGGTGGTGATCGACGCGGCCGCCGCCTTCGACACCGCCTGCGACTGCGCCCTGCCCACCATCGTCAGTCTGCACGCCACCAAGGCGTTGGGCGTCGGCGAAGGCGGCTTCCTGGCCACGAACGACGTGGGCCTGGCCGAGCGCGTGCGCCGCCTGACCACCTTCGGCTTCCATGGCGAGCGGCTGGCCCTGGTTCCGGCCACCAACGCCAAGCTATCGGAATACGCCGCCGCCGTCGGGCTGGCGGCGCTGGACGACTGGCCCACCACACGGCTGCGCTACCTGCGGGCCAGCCAGTTCATGCGCATGGCCCTGTCGCAGACCAAGATCGGCTTCCAGCCCGGCTGGGGCGCCGACTGGATCACCAGCGTCTGCGTCGTGCGCCTGCCCGCCGGCGCCCGCGCTGCCGAAGTCGAGGCCCGCCTGGAGGCGGACAGCGTACAGACCCGCCGCTGGTGGGGCGAGGGATGCCACGCCAACCCCGCGTTCCGGAGCCATCCGCACGCCGACCTGACCGCGACCGAGGCCCTGGCCGCCTCCGTGCTGGGCCTGCCCTTCGCCGTCGATCTCGATGCGCATGAAGCCTCGCGCATCGCCCTGGCCCTCGAGCGCGCGCTGGACGCCGGTCGCGGCTGATCGGCCAAGCGTCCGTGACCGCGCCGCATCCCTATCTCAATCCCCGCTATGTCGCGGCTCTGGAGGACGGCCTGCCCGCGCTGGCTGTGCCCGAATGGCGATCCTGGGCGATCCCGCGGCTGGTCCCAGGAGGCGGCCAGGACGCCACGGGCGTCTATCCGATGACGCCGCTGGCGGCCGACGCCGACCTGGAGGACGGCCTCGCGCGCTGCCGCGCCGCGGGCCTGGTCTCGCTGGTGATGGTTCCCGATCCGCTGGCCGCCCCCGATCCGGCTGCGCTTCAGCGGGCCTTTCCGATCTGCCGCCCGTTCAAGACCCACTACCTGATCGACCGTTCCACGCCCTTCGCGCCCAGTCGCCACCACCGCGAGCGCATCCGGCGGGGCCAGAGGCGATGCCGGATCGAGCTGACCTCGCTGGACCGCCACATGGATGGCTGGCGGGCGCTCTATGCGGAGCTGTCGGCAAAACGGGAGATCGCCGGAACCGCCGCCTTCCGGCCAGACTATTTCGAGGCTCTGGCCGCCGATCCAGCCATCTGCGCCTTCGCCGCCTTCGTCGGCGACGACCTGGCCGGCATGACCCTGTGGTTCGAGCATGACGGCGTGGTCTACAACCACCTCACCGCCTCGAACGCCGCCGGCTACGCCAATGGTGCGAACTTCGCCCTCTACGCCGCCGCCGTGGAGCATTTCACCAGCGGCGTCGTCAACCTGGGCGGGCCGGCCGGCATGAGTGACGCCGACGACGGCCTGGCGCAGTTCAAGGCGGGCTTCGCCAACGCCCGCACCCAGGCCTGGCTGTGCGGCGCGGTGCTCGACACCGAGCGCTACGAGCGCCTCGCCGCCGGGCGTGAGACGAGCGCCTATTTCCCGGCCTATCGCGCCCCGGCCTGAACCTGGCGGACGGCGCGCACGACTCGCGCCATGTCCTCCTCGCCGTAACGATGATCGCAGGGCAGCGACACCAGCCGCCGCGCGAGGTCGTGCGCCGGCCCGAACCTCTCCGGCGAAGGCAGGTCCGCCCAGTGGCGGGCGCAGAAGACGCCCTGCGCCGCCATCCCGCGCACGAAGGCCGCGGCGTCGGCGACCAGGATCGGAAAGGCCAGGGGCGGCCAGTTCGGCGGCTCCGGCCACAGGGCGATATCGGCCAAGGCGGCCGCCAGACAGCCGGCGTTGCGCCGACGCGCGGCGATCAAGGGTTCGGCGAGACAGCCGCGCAGCGCCTGCGCCGTCCGCGGCGACATCGCCGCAGCATCGACCGTGAACGCCGCCTCCTGGGCCTGGAAGGCGGGAAACCAGGTCTCCGGCGCCTGGCCGTCGGGGTCGCCAGCGCGGGCCGCCTGGGCCCCGGCTTCGGTTCGCGAGGGCGGCGCGGACGGTTGGAGAAGCTTCGTCTCGGCCACCAGCAACCCGCCGTCGCCGACCCCGATCAGCTTGCGCGGGCTGAAGAGCCGCACCGCACCCCAGGCCGGCCCCGGCGCCAGGGCCTGGGCGCGATCCTCGATCCACAGGACGTCGGGCCGCGCGCGGACCAGGGCCTGGAAATCCTCGCTCGGCGACCGGCCGAAATAGGCGATCCCGACCACCGCATCGCCCGACCGCACCGATTGCAGATCTTGGAGCCGCGGCTCCAGCCGCTCGTCCACCGCGTACCAGGCCGCCTGTCGCCGGCCCGCTATAGCGCCCTCCATCAGGGCGGGGCAGGCATAGGCCGGCAGCCAGACCCGGCGCACCTCCCTGTCGGCCAGCAGCGCCGCCAGGGCGCTGCGCGCCGAGGAATAGGCCGCCCAGTTCGCACCGGCGGTCCAGAAATCCCAAAGGCTCTGGCCAGAAACTTCGTCCGTAGACGGAAGAGGCAGGACGCTTCCGATCGTCCTCACGCCAGCCAACGCGCGAACATGGCGCGATAGGCCGCTTCCAGCCGGCGGGCGAACCCGGCCTCGTCGCGATAGGCCGAGGCGTCGAAGCCCTGCCGGGTCCGCGCCCGCAAGGCGTCGAGGGCGGCATGGTCGGCGGTCAGGTCCAACGCCCGCGCCACATAGTCGTCCCAGCTTTCGGCCACCAATTCGGGCAGGCCGCATGGCAGCACCGCAGGCAGGCCGATCCGCGAATAGAAGTCGTCGCCCTTCAGGGTCAGCACCGGCACGCCGTTGGCCAGGGCGTCGCAGGTGGTGGTTCCCCCCGGACAGGGCGAAGGATCGAGCGCCAGGTCGATGTCCTGAAATTCCCTCAGATAGTCGAGGCCGCTAGTGTGGCCGCGGAACTCGAGCTGATCGGGGTCCGCGCCCCAGCCGGCGAAGCGGGCGCGCGTCGCGCGTTGCAGCACCGGATCGACGAAATAGCTGTATTTCAGCACCAGCCGGTCCCTCGGCCGCGCCCGCAGGATCTTCGCCCAGGCCTCGACCGTCGCATCGCTGAGCTTGGCCGGGTTGTTGAACGAGCCGTAGACCACATGGCCGCGCGCCAGGGCCGGGGTCGGAACCAGGTCCGGGCGGTTCGCCGGCGGGCGATAGGGGACCATGATCTCCCCGAGATTCCAGATTTCCTCGCAGAACGCCTCTGCGGTGCCGGGCGCATCCATCGACTGTGCGTGCAGCACATAGTCGATGCACGCGAGCCCCGTGGTTTGGACGAAGTTGATCCAGGCGACCTGGATCGGCGCCGGACGGCGCGCAAAGACCGGCAGGCGACCGCCCGCATTGTGCCCCCAGATGTCGACCAGGATGTCGATGCGGTCGGCGCGGATCATCGCCGCGGCCGCCTCGTCGTCCAGCGCGCCGATCGCCCGGGCGGTGCAATGGCCGGGCAAGGCCGCTTCGAAGGCCGGATCGACGCAATAGAGGAACACCTCCACCGCCTGCGGATCATGAGCTTCCAGCACCGGACCGATGAACTGGGCCACCTGGTTGCGGGTGAAGCTCGGCCCGAGATAGCCGACGCGCAGGCGCCGGTCGGCCCGGCGCTCGACCGCGAAATCCGGCGACGGGAAGGCGGCCGTATCGGCGTAGAGCTGGCCCCAGCGGCGCCCCTCCGCCAGCACCCGTTGCAGTCGGTCCTCTGCATGGAACAGCGCATAGAGCAGGAATTCATGCGCCTCGGCGTCGGAGAACACCTCGGACACTGCGGTGAAGACGTCGGTCGCCTCCTTCATCCGTCCCTGGTGCTGCAGGGCCAGGCCGTAGGCGATGAAGTTCTCCGGCTCCAGGTTGTCGAAGTCGAGCCCTCGGCCCAGGCAGACGCTGGCCGCGGCCATCAGCTTGGCGGCGTAGAACTTCATGCCGATCTCGCGGCAATAGGCCTTGTCCCCACGCAGGCGCGCCATGTCGGCCCCCGCCGCCCGAATCGCCGCCGTGCCGTGCAGGTTGCGGGCGTCGTCCAGCGTCTGGGCCGCGAGCGCCGGCTCCCCCGCCGCCGTCAAGGCGCTGGAGAGCCAGTAGCGCGACTCCCAATCGACGGGATCGGCCTGGGCCGCTTCGTGAAAGAGGTTGGCGGCCTGGACGGGATCGCCGGCGGCCAGGGCCGCGCGGCCCTGCGCCATGCGGTCGCGGGGAATTGGGTCTAGGGCAGCGGACACGAAGGGCTCCAGCCGGATTTGCGCCACCTTCGGCCGCCCCGCTTTCCAGATTGTTAACCATAAGCTTCGACCTTCGCCGCTGGGCCTTTGCGAGGCGTCTCTTGGTCGAAACCATCCTGGTCTTTCCCGCCGGCTTGCCCGACGCCCAGCGCTTTCGCGCCGAGGCGCAGGGGCGCGGCGCGTGCGTCATCGGCGCCTCGTCACTGGGATTCGACGCCGCCGCCGCCGACTACGAGGCCTGGGAAACCCTGCCCTATGTCCACGAGGACGGTTTCGCCCAGGCCCTGGGCGAGGCGGTGCGCCGGCGCGGCGTGCAGGCGGTGTTCTCGCCGCATGAGGTCGTCTCGGGCGTCCTGACCGACGTGCTGGAGACCGTGGCGCCGGGCGTGCGGCTCATCGCCCCCAATCCCGCCCTGGCGACCGAGCGGGCCTATGAGGCCCTGGCGGCGCGCGCCGAGAATTGCGAATCGCGCTGGTTCGCCCTCTCGGACGGCCATCCGCCGCTGACGAGGATCGAACGGGCGGGCCTGCTGCGGCTGCTCGACACCATTCCAGGCATGTCCGACCTCGACAAGGCGGCCGCCCTGATCGGCGCCATGCGCCATGCGCCCGAGGGGGACGTGGTCGAGATCGGCTCATGGTGGGGGCGCTCGGCCGCCCTGCTGGTGATGCTGGCCAGGCGCTGGGACATCGGGCCGGTGCTGTGCGTCGATCCATGGGCCAACAGCCACCTGGACCAGGGCGTGGCCGTGCTCGACCAGGCCAGCGCCCGGATCGACGCCGAGGCCGCCTTCCGCATCTTCCAGATCAATCTCGCCCCGCTGGCCGGCGGACGGCTCAACTATCTGCGGGCGCCTTCGACCGAGGCCGCCCGGGCCTATCGGTCCGGCCTGACGGTAAGGACCGAGACCTTCGGGACGACGACCTACGAAGGCCGCATCAGCCTGCTGCACATCGACGGCAACCATGCCTATGAGAGCGTCGCCGCCGATGCCGAGGCCTGGGTTCCCAAGGTCAAGCCCGGCGGGTGGATCGTCTTCGACGACTATGTCTGGGCCTTCGGCGACGGGCCGCGCCGGGTGGGCGACGCCTGGCTCCAGCGGCTGGGCGACAAGGTCGCGCTCTCCTTCGTCATCGGCACCGCCCTGTTCGTGAAGCTGGCCCCATGACCCTGTCCGACGCCTGCCCCCTTCCCGCCATCGACGAGGCCGAGTTCGACCGCCTGATCGCCACGCGCGGCTGGGTGCGGTTCCCCGGCGTCCTGGACGAGGCCCAGCTCGCCGCCCTGCGCGAAGACGCCGAACAGGTCTATCACCGCCGCCGGGCCGTACAGGTCGCCAACGGCGTGGCCGCCGGCATGGAGGGCACGGCTCATCATCTGCTCGGCGAGGGAACCAGCCTGGACGCCTTCGTCGCCGACCTGCCGCTGTGGCCGTTCGTCGAGCGGCGCTTCGGCGGCAAGTTCATCCTGCTGAACTTCGGAGCGGCTCTCAATCTCCCGGGCGGCGGCGCCTATACGCTCAAGCCGCATCGTGACGTGCGGGCCTATACCGCCAGCTATCCCTTGTCGCTGAACATGCTGGTCATGCTGGACGACTTCACCGCGCAGAACGGCGCGACCCTGATGCTGCCCGGATCTCAGCACGTTGAAGCCATGCCGAGCCACGCCCATTTCCAGGCTCACGCGGAACACGCGGTCGGCCGGGCCGGCGACATCCTGCTGTTCGACAGCCTGCTGGTCCACGCCGCCGCGCCGAACCGCAGCGACCGGCCGCGCCGCGCGCTGACCCTCTGCTTCGGGCGGCCCTTCATGAAACCGCAGATGGACTGGCCGCGGTTCCTGGCTCCGCTGCGGGCGGAGGACCATGGGCCCAAGGCCCGGCAATTGCTGGGCTACGACGCGCGCGTGGCGGCCAGCCTCGACGAATATTACCAGCCGCCCGAGCGCTGGACCTTCAAGCCGGATCAGAGATGACGCCACTGGACACCGCCGCCGAACAGGAAAGGCTCGACGCCGCCCTGGCCTCCTACGGCGAGACGGCCGCCCCCTTCGACGCGGCGATGCGCGGCTATATGATGCGGACCTTCGAGCCGTTCTGGCGCGAGGGGGCCTGCCTGCAGGTCGGCTGCGCCCACGGCGACCAGACCAGCCTCCTCGCCGCCCGTTTTGCGGACCTGACGGTGCTGGAGCCCACTGCGGCCTTCATCGCCGAAACCCGCCGCCGGGTCGGCGACGCCGTGCGGTTCGAGCAGGCCTTCATCGAGACCTACGCGACCGAGCGCCGGTTCGACACCATCGTCTTCTCGCACGTACTGGAGCACGTCGAGGACGCTGCCGCCTGCCTGGCCAGGCTCGCGGCCCTGCTGACCCCGACCGGCCGGCTGTTCACCGTCGTACCGAACGCCGAGGCGCCCTCGCGCCGGATCGCCGTGAAGATGGGCGTGCTCTCGCACCTCGAGGCGCTGAGCGCCGACGACATCGCCGCCGGCCATCGCCGCGTCTATCGGCTGGACACCCTGGCCCGCGACGTACGCGCAGCCGGTCTGCCGATCGTCCATACCGGCGGCATCTTCTACAAGCCCCTGGCGAACTTTCAGTTCGACGCCCTGATCGGCGGGCCGCTGGTGGGCGAGGCCTTCATGGAAGGATGCTATCAGCTCGGCCGCGAGGACGCGGCCGCCTGCGCCAGCATCTATGTCATCGCCGAGGCGCCCAGATGAGCATTCCCGGACGCAAGGTGCGCCTGCGCGCCGTGGAGGAGGCGGATCTGCCGCAACTGCAGGCCTGGGCCAATGACGAGGTGCTGTGGTCCAACCTAGGCGGCTGGCGCTTCCCGACCAGCTTCGATTCGATCCGCACCTGGTTCTCGGGGCTCAAGAGCGACCCGGCCAGCCTGCGGCTCGTCATCGAAGGGCTGGAGGACGGCGCCCTGCTCGGCACGGCCAACCTCGTGGACATCGACTGGAAGAACCGCCACGCGACCCACGGCGTCATGCTGGGCGATCCCGCCGTGCGTGGGCGAGGCTATGGCTTCGACACCGTCATGGCGGTGATGCGCTACGCCTTCGAGGAGCTGAATCTCGAACGGCTGGACAGCGACATCATCGAATACAACCAGGCGTCCTACCGCCTCTATGTCGGCAAGTGCGGCTGGAAGGAAGAAGGCCGCCAGCGGCGCTGGCATTTCCGCCAGGGCCGCTATTGGGACAGGATCATCATCGGCGTCACCCGCGACGACTACGCCGCCGTGGGGCTGGAAAAACTTGGGCGACACCCGCGACGCCTCCGCCGCGGGGGTCGGTCCCGGGGTTTACTGGACCTGACCCGACCGCCGGTCAGGAGGAGAGTTCCAGCCCTTCCAGCCGGTCGGCCGCGCGCCAGTCTTCGAGGATCTTCACGAAGGCGATCGACCCCTTGCCATAGGAGCCGTTGCGCGCCGCCAGCTCCGAGGGCTGGCCCTCGTTGTTGTAGTAGCCGGGGGTGCATTCCTCGGCGAACTTGGCGCGTTGCAGGGCCGAGGAGATGATCTCCTGCACCCAGGCGTCCTCGGCGTCCTTGGACGCTTCAACCACCGTCACGCCGCGATCCTCGCAGGTCTTGAGGATGTAGGCGATGTGCTTGGCCTGCTCGTTGATCATGTGCGGGAAGTTCACCGTGAACCCCGACTGGGCGTTACTCATGATGAAGCAGTTGGGGAAGCCGCGGCTGTGCAGGCCGTGCAGGGTGGAAATGCCCTCCGCCCACTTCTGCGTCAGGGTGACGCCGTCCTTGCCCTCGATCTCGTAGCCCGCCCGGCGCGCATAGGAGGTGCCGACCTCGAAGCCGGTGGCGAAGATCAGGCAGTCCAGCTCGTATTCGACGCCGTCGACCACCACGCCCTTCTCGGTGATCGCCTCCACGCCGCGGCCGGCGGTGTCGACCAGGGTGACGTTCGGCCGGTTGAAGGTGGCGAGGTATTCGTCGTGGAAGCAGGGCCGCTTGCAGAACTGGTTGTAATAGGGCTTCAGCGCCTCGGCGGTGGCCTGGTCCTGGATCACCGAATCCACGCGGGCGCGGATCTGCTCCATCTTCTGGAAGTCGGCGAGCTGGACCAGGGCGGCCGGGTCCTGCACCCCCTGGTTGGCCGCCTTGTTGCGGGCGATCATGCCGAGGTTGCGGATGATGTCGGTCCAGCCGTCGGCGACCAGGTCCTCCTCGGCGAAGCCGCCGCTGACCAGGACGTTGAAGTTGTCCATCCGGGCCTGCTGCCAGCCCGGCTCAAGGCTCGCGGCCCATTCCGGATCGGTCGGACGGTTGTTGCGCACGTCGATCGAGGACGGCGTGCGTTGGAAGACGAACAGTTCCTTGGCGCCCGCCCCCAGGTGCGGCACGCACTGCACCGCCGTCGCCCCGGTGCCGATGATGCCGACGCGCTTGCCGGCCAGGCCGGTCAGGCCGCCGTTCGAATCCCCGCCGGTATAGTCATAGTCCCAGCGGCTGGTGTGGAAGGTGTGGCCCTTGAAGCTCTCCACGCCCGGAATGCCGGGTAGCTTCGGCCGATGCAGCGGGCCGTTGGCCATGCAGATGAACCGCGCCTTCATGGCGTCGCCGCGGTTGGTGGAGACGATCCAGCGATGGGCGGCCTCGTCCCACTTCAGGCCGGTGACCTCGGTCTGCAGGCAGGCGTTGGAATAGAGATCGTACTGCTTGGCGATCGCCCGGCAGTGGGCGAGGATCTCCGGCGCGCGGGTATATTTCTCGACCGGCATGTAGCCGGTCTCCTCCAGCAGCGGCAGATAGACGTAGCTTTCGACGTCGCAGGCCGCGCCCGGATAGCGGTTCCAGTACCAGGTGCCGCCGAAGTCGCCGCCCTTTTCGATGATGCGGATGTCCTTGACCCCGGCCTCGCGCAGGCGCGCGCCGGTCAACAGGCCGCCGAAGCCGCCGCCGATCACCACCACCTCGACCTCGTCGGTCAGCGGCTCGCGGGTGAAACCCGGCTCGATATAGGGGTCTTCGAGATAGTGGGCGAAGCGGCCCTTCATCTCGACATACTGCTCGTTGCCGTCGCCCCGCAGGCGCTTGTCACGCTCGGCGCGATACTTCTCGCGCAGCTTGACCGGGTCGAAGCCCAGGCCGTCGACCGTCGCCGCCTCTGCTGAATCCGCCATGGCTTCCTCCCAAAACATACCGTTTTATCTAAAATCTCTATGCCGTGGCGGAAGGCAAAGGGAAAGCCGTTTTCGCACGCAAAGGTGTTACAGGCTGCGCCCGCCGGTCCCGCCTAGCGGCGAAGGCGCCGACCGATGGCGGCCCACGGGTCTTCGGTTCGCCATGCCGCCCTTCCCCTAGGGAAACCCAAACCGACGGGCGCCGCACCGAATTCCGCTCGTAGCGTCTAGCTTACGGTATGCGGCCATGCCTAAGCTGGCCGCATGAACCCGCGTATCTTCGTTCTGACCATGGTGACGTTCGCGTTCGGGTCGGGCGCCTTCATCTTCGCCGGCCTGCTCGAGACGCTGGCGGCCGACCTGGGCGTAACGACGGCCGTCGCCGGCCAGTTGCAGACGGTCTTCGTCCTGACCTCGGCGGTGCTGGGCCCGGTCGCGGCCTGGCTGTTCGGCCGGGTCGACCGCAAGTTCATGGTCATAGCCGGCCTGTCGCTCGGCCTTGCGCTGCACATCGCCTGCGCCCTGACGCCGAACTTCGAGGTCCTGATGGTGCTGCGGGCCCTGGCGGGCCTGGCCGGAGCGATGTCGGGGCCGGCGGCCAGCGTCGCGGCCGCCTCGCTGGCGCCGCCGGAGCGGCGCGGCTCGGCGCTGGCCATGGTCTCGGGCGGCATGACGCTCGCCTTCGTGGTCGGCATCCCGATCGGCAGCGTGGTCGGCGACATCTTCGGCTGGCGCGCCACCTTCCTGACCGCGGCCACCCTGTCGGCCATCGCCCTGGCCGGCGTGCTGCTGTTCCTGCCGCGCGTGCCGGCGCCGCCGAAGCGGGCCGGCGGAACCATGGACCTGCCGGCGATCTGGCCGCTCTACCTGACCACCTTCCTGGCCTTCGCCGCCAACATGACCCTCAACCTCTACATCGCCCCCATCGTGCGGGTCGGGGCGGGCGTCACCGGCGCCGGCGTCGCCGCCTTCCAGTCGATGATCGGTTTCGGATCCATCGCCGGCCTGTGGCTGGGCGCGCGGGCGGCCAACCGCGACATGGGCCGGAGCTGGATCCTGATCGGCTTCATGATCCAGGCCACGGCGATGAGCATCCACCTGGCCGCCACCAATCACGTCGCGCCCGCCGGCTGGCCCAGCGCGGCGATGGTCGGCCTGGGCATCTTCGTCGCGGCCACGGCGCTGTTCTCGATCACCCCGGTGATCCAGGCGCGGCTGATCGACATGACCGGCGGCGCGCCGGTCGCCCTGGCCCTGAACGGCTCGGTGATCTCGGTCGGCCAGGCGCTGGGCTCGGCCATGGGCGGGCTGGCCCTGGCGACCTACGGCGTGCCGGCGATTCCGGCCGCGGCGCTCGGCATGTCGCTGGCGGCGCTGACCACCCTGGCCTTCGTGTTCCCGAGGCCGCGTGCGGCGCCGGCCGAGCAGGCCGCCCCGTGAGGTCGGACGCCGTTCGAGGAGCGCCGAACGGCCTGACCCCTACTGATTAGTAGGGATGACGGGTCCCTCCGCCTCCCTTAGCCCCGCCGACACACTGCTGTTCGATGAAGGTGGGGCTTTAATGAGCAAGACGACAACCATGCTGGGCGCGCTGGCCGCCCTGGCGCTTTCCGCAACCCCGGCGCTGGCCGCGACCCTGGTGACGCCCGATGTCGCCAACAACGGCAACGACGGAGTGATGTTCGACGTGAAGGTCGGCGGCGTCGACGTGACGTTCGAGAGCCTGACCACGACCCTTTGGGGCCGCAGCGCGCGCAATGTCGGCTATGAGATCTACACCTATGACGGCGGCCTTTCCGGCCATACCGACAGCCTCGCAGGCTGGACGCTGCGCTATTCGTCGCTGGTCCGCATCCCGGACGGCCAAGGCGACCGGACCTTGGACTTCAACGATTTCACGGCGGCGGCCGACAGCACGGTCGGCTTCTACATCCTGGCCCTGGACCGGGTTTACGGGTCAGTGATGTTCGCCGACACGCCCGGCGACGCGGTCGGAGCGGTGCGCGCCGGCGACAGCGCCATCACCCTGCTCAGCGGCTACGGGGTCGGGAAGTGGGGCCTCAACACCGGCAAGAGCTTCGTCGGCTCGATCACCTATACCGCCGCGGTCAGCGCCGTGCCGGAACCGGCCGCCTGGGCGATGATGATCGTCGGATTCGGAACCGCGGGCGCGCTGCTGCGCCGCCGACCGGAAGCCGTATCGGCAGCCTAAAGCCCTGCGTCGCCGGCGTCAGACGTCCACCTCGGCGTCCAGGGCGTTGTCCTGGATGAACTCGCGGCGCGGTTCGACCAGGTCGCCCATCAGGCGGGTGAACATGTCGTCGGCGTCGTCGGCATGGGTCACCTTGACCTGCAGCAGGGTGCGGGCGTCGGCGTCCAGGGTGGTTTCCCAGAGCTGGTCTGGATTCATCTCGCCCAGCCCCTTGTAGCGCTGGATCGACAGGCCCCGGCGGCCGGAGTCCATCACCGCATTGAACAGGTCCAGCGGGCCGCGGACCGTCGTGGTCTTGTCCTTGCGGGTGAAGGCGGCCACGCCTTCGAAGGTCTCGGCCATGGTCATGGCTCGTTCCGACAGGCGGCGCGCATCGGCCGCCTGCAGCAGCAGGTCGTCCAGCACGATGCGCTCGGACACGCCGCGGCGGATGCGCGAGAAGGCGTAACCGCCGGTCGCCGCCGCCTCGCCGGTCCAGGCGCCGTCGCCTTCCTCGGCATAGAGGTCGAGGCGGGCGGCGGCCTTGGCGAGGTCTCCGCCGCCGTCCTGCAACAGGCCGGCCAGGGCCGCCTGTTCGATGGCGAAGGCCGGGGCGCGGGCGGCCAGCCGTTCGATATTGGCCTTGGCGCCGCGGGCCGCCTGGACCAGGGCCAGCAGGTCGGCGCCGAGCAGGCGCTCGCCGCTGGCGAGGTCGAGGGTCGCCCCGTCGACGCCCTCGTCCATCAGATAGGCTTCCAGCTCGGCGTCGTCCTTCAGATAGCGCGACTGGCGGCTCTTGGTCGCCTTATAGAGCGGCGGCTGGGCGATATAGAGATAGCCGCGCTCGATCACCTCCGGCATCTGCCGGTAGAAGAAGGTCAGCAGCAGGGTCCGGATGTGGGCGCCGTCGACGTCGGCGTCGGTCATGATGACGATCTTGTGGTAGCGCAGCTTGTCGATGTTGAAGTCGTCGCGGCCGATCCCGGCGCCGAGCGCGGTGATCAGGGTGCCGACCTGGTCGGATGACAGCATCTTGTCGAAACGCGCGCGCTCGACGTTCAGAATCTTGCCGCGCAGGGGCAGGATCGCCTGGTTCTCGCGATTGCGCGCCTGCTTGGCCGAGCCGCCGGCGGAGTCGCCCTCGACCAGGAAGATCTCGGACTTGGCCGGGTCCTTCTCGGAACAGTCGGCCAGCTTGCCGGGCAGCGAGGTGATGTCGAGCGCCGACTTGCGGCGGGTCAGCTCGCGTGCCTTGCGCGCCGCCTCCCGCGCTGCTGCGGCCTCGGCGATCTTCTGGACGATCAGCTTGCCTTCGTTCGGATGCTCCTCGAACCAGGCGCCGACCCCTTCGCCGACCAGGCTTTCCACCGCCGGCCGCACCTCTGACGAGACCAGCTTGTCCTTGGTCTGGGACGAGAATTTCGGGTCGGGCACCTTGACCGACAGCACGCAGGTCAAGCCTTCGCGCGCGTCCTCGCCCGACAGCGAGACCTTCTCGCGCTTGGTCGCGCCGGAGCTCTCGGCATAGCTGGTGATGATGCGGGTCATCGCCGAGCGGAACGCCGCCAGGTGGGTGCCGCCGTCCTTCTGCGGGATGTTGTTCGTGAAGCAGAGGACGTTCTCGTGGTAGCCGTCGTTCCACCACAAGGCCAGGTCCAGCTCGACATTGTCCTTGCGGCCGCGGACCACGATCGGGGCCTTGACCAGCGGGGTCTTGGCCTTGTCGAGGTGGCGCACGAAGGCCTCGATGCCGCCTTCGTAGGACATGACCTCCTCGAACGGCTCGGCCTCGCGGTGGTCCTTCAGCCAGATGGTCACGCCGGAGTTCAGGAACGCCAGTTCGCGCAGACGGTGTTCGAGCGTCTTGCGGTCGAACTCGATGAACGCGAAGGTTTCGGTCGAGGGCAGGAAGGTGACCTCGGTGCCCGACAGCGGCTCGCCGTTCGGCCGCAGCGGCGCATCGCCCACCACCTTCAGCGGAGAGACCGCATCGCCGCGGCGGAACTCCATCTCGTGGGCCTTGCCGTCGCGATAGATCTTCAGGCGCAGCCAGTCCGACAGCGCGTTCACCACCGAGACACCGACGCCGTGCAGGCCGCCGGACACCTTGTAGGAATTCTGGTCGAACTTACCGCCGGCGTGCAGTTGGGTCATGATGACCTCGGCCGCCGAGACCCCCTCGCCCTCGTGGATGCCCACCGGAATGCCGCGGCCGTCGTCGGTGACGGTGCAGGACCCGTCGGCGTTCAGGATCACCTCGACGCGGCTGGCCCAGCCGGCCAGGGTCTCGTCGATGGCGTTGTCGACCACCTCGTAGACCATGTGGTGCAGGCCCGAGCCGTCATCGGTGTCGCCGATGTACATGCCGGGGCGCTTGCGCACCGCATCCAGGCCCTTCAGGACCTTGATGGACTCCGCGCCATATTCGGCCTGGCCATTGGTTTCCGGGCCGTGGTTTTCGCCTTGGGTCTCGTCGGTCATTCGGTGTCCAGAATCGCCAGGCCCGAGGCGTCCACATGGACGCCCTGGGCGCGGCCCTTCAAATCCTCGAAGAGATGCTCGTCGGTGCCGGTCAGGAACGCCTGCAGCCTGAGCGCCTCGATTTCGTCGAAGAGCGCGGCCCGCCGGCGGCGGTCCAGATGCGCTGCGACTTCATCCAGCAATAATATAGGGTTCGGAGCCGATTCTGCACGCGAAAGACGCGCCGCCTGGCCCAAAACCAGGTTCAAAATCAGGGCTTTCTGCTCGCCGGTAGAGCATTCGGCGGCTGGGCGGTCCTTTTCGGCGTGAACGACCGCCAGATCGCCCCGGTGCGGCCCGGTCAGGGAACGTCCAGCGGCGGCGTCACGCTCACGCGCGGCGGCCAGGGCGCGGGCCAGCCGAGCCTCGATCTCAGCGAGATCCACCCCCTGCGCGGCCATCCGCTCCCAGTCGCCGGTGAGCGTCAGTTTCGCCTGCGGGAATGGGCGGTCGCCGCGGCTGTCGATCTCCTCCTGCAGCGCCGCCAGGGTGCGGGCGCGAGCCTCGGCCATCAGGGTTCCGGCCTGGGCCATCCGCGCCTCCAGGGCCGAAAGCCAAGCCGGGTCGAGCGGGCCGTCGGTCAGCAGGCGCAGGCGTTCGCGCTGGGCTTTCTCGTAGGCGCTGGCGTGGACCGCGTGGCCGGGTTCGGCGGCGAACACCAGCCGGTCGAAGAACCGGCGCCGGTCGCTGGCCGCTTCGAGAAACAACCTGTCCTGGGCCGGGGTCAGCCAGACCTGGCGCTGGTGCTCGGCCAGACGGCCGGGCGGGACGGGCTCGCCCTCCAGGCGCACGCTGCGGCGAGCCGCGCCCGGGGTTTCGACACCGGTCCCCACGCGGATCGGCTCGCCCTTCTCCTCGATCACCGCAGCGACCGCCCAGGCGCGGCCCTGGTTCTCGCCAGGCTGCCGCCGGCCGAGCTCGGCGCTGGCTGCGCCGCGCAGGCCGCGGCCCGGAGTCAGCAGACTGACCGCCTCCAGGAGATTGGTCTTGCCCGCGCCGTTCGGCCCGATCAGGAACACCGGCCGGCCGTCGAGGGCCAGGTCGGCCCGCGCATAGGAGCGGAAGTCCGTCAGGGACAGGCGGGTGAGAACGGTCGTCACCGGCGCGTCATAGCGGGTTTCGCCGGGCAGGGCGAAGGGCCTCGCGTCGCGCCCGGACCCGGAGCGGTCGGCAAAGGGATTCCACTTTACCGAGCGGGCCTCTAGGCTCACTCAGGGGTGCGTATGGCTTTCAAGACGATCACAGGCCTGGCGGCGGCGAGCTGGGTGGCGGCCGCGGCGGCCAGCGCTGCGCCGGCGCCGTCCGTCGTGGTCAACCCGGACTGGCTCGAACAGCCGAACGGGGCGGACGTCGCGGCGCTCTATCCCGAGCCGGCCCTGACCTTGCGGATCGAGGGCCGCAGCGCGGTGGCCTGCAACGTCGATCCCTATGGCGCGCTGACCGATTGCCGGCTCGACGGCGAGAGCCCCGGCGGGCTGGGCTTCGGCGAGGCCGCCCTGGCCCTGACGAAGAAGTTTCGGATGAAGCCGAAGATGGTCGACGGCCGGGCGGTGGCCGGCGGCTCGGTGCGCATCCCGGTCCGCTTCGCTCTGCCGCCCGAGGCCGCGCCCACCCCCGAAGCGGCGGGCGCGCCTCCGCCCGCTCCGGCCCGCAACGCCGCCGCCCGGCTGGTGGCGGCGATGGGCGGCGTGGAGGCGTTTCGCCGCGAAGCCAACGCCAAGGCGTGGAACAGTCCTGGCGTCGCCAGGGAAACCGTCGAGGCCGCGCACAAGGCCCTGGCCGATCGCGCGCCGGACGCGCTGCGCGTCCTGGAGGACGGCCTGGCCCAAAGCCTGGCCACGAACTTCTCTCCCGCCGAGCTCGCCGGCCTCGACGCCTTCCTGGCGCGCCCGACGGGCGAGGCGGCGGTCCGCGACCTGGGGCCCGAGCGGCGCCTCGGCGCCATTGTCGCCATGGCGGGGTCGGAGGTGGTGAACCTGGCGCGTGCGGCCTTCTGCAAGGCTCGAAATTGCGACCTGGCGCCCAGCGTGGCCCTGCTGAGGGAACTGGACGCCGGCCCCAAGCCGACCATCGAGGCCCCGAAATGGAGCGAGACCCCGACCCTGGCCCAGGCCTGGGCCGCGCAGCCGGGGGCGTCGAAGGCGCTACGGATTTCCGGCTGGAGCCTCCTGACCTGCAAGGTCGGGGCGATGGGGTTCGTCGAGGACTGCTCGTCCCGCGCCGAGCATCCGAAGGGCCTCGGCTTTTCGGATGCGGCCCTGTCGCTGACGGGACGCTGGCGGCTGGACGCCGAGCAGATGGCCCAGGGCGCGGCCGGGGAGACGGTGGCGGTCTGGACCGCCTTTCCCAGTCCGCCGCCGCCCGATCCGGCGCCGATGGCGCAGCCTGGTTCGCCCGCAGCCCTGGCCGCGGCGCGCCTGCTGGTCGACGCCGACCGCGAGGTGGTCCTCGCCAGCGGTCATGCGGCCCTGGAACAGATGATCGCCATGGTCGGCGCCTCGCCCGAGGCGGCGGAGGCTCTGCGGGCGGCCTATGAGGCGTGGAAACCCAGCCTGCTGGAGCGGTTGGCCGCCGACTACGCCGCGGCCTATTCCGAGGCCGAACTGCGCGAGCTGGCCGCGTTCCGCCGAAGCGACGCCGGCCGCGCCTGGGCGGCCAGACAGGGCAAGGTCATGTCGGACATGAGCCGCCAGATCGCCGCGGGCAGCCAGGAGATCGTACGCGCCGCGGCCCGCGACTTCTGCAAGGGCCGCGGCTGCACGCCGCGCTGAGGGTTACACCCGCAGCGGCATCAGGACGTACTGGACGTCCGCATCGACCGGGTCGAGCACCAGGGCCGGATCGTTGGGGCCGCCGAAGCGGAACTCGGCCGTCTCGCCGGCGATCTGGTCGGTCACATCGAGCAGGTAGCGGGCGTTGAAGCTGAGCTCGAACGCCTCGCCAGCATAGTCGACTTCGAGTTCCTCGACCGCCTGGCCGGCTTCCATGTTGCGCACCGTCAGGATGATCCGGCCCGGCTCGATGGCCATGCGCACCGAGCGGCTCTTCTCGGCCGAGATGGTGGCGACGCGGTCCACCGCCTTGGCGAACAGCTTGTTGTCGACCAGCATCACCCGGTCGTTGTCCTTGGGGATCACGCGGCTGTAGTCGGGGAACGAGCCGTCGATGACCTTGGAGGTCAGGGCCGCGCCGTTGAAGTCCAGGCGGATCTTCTGCGGGCTGACCTGCAGGTCGACGTTCTCGCCAGCGTCTTCGAGCAGGCGGCGGGCCTCGCCGATGGTCTTGCGCGGCACGATGACGCCGGGCGCGCCGGCCGCGCCTTCGGGCGCGATCATTTCGGCGAGGGCCAGGCGATGGCCGTCGGTGGCCACGGCGCGCAGCTTCTGGGTCCCGCCGTCGACGACCGTGTGCAGGTAGAGGCCGTTCAGATAGTAGCGCGTCTCCTCGGTGGAGATGGCGAAGCGGGTCTTGTCGATCAGGCGGATCAGGTCGCCCACATCGACGCCGACGCGGCTGGAAAGGCCTTCCGACGACATGACCGGGAAGTCGCCCGCCGGCAGAACCGGCAGGTTGAACCGCGAGCGGCCGGCCGCGACGGTCAGGCGCGGATCCTCGCCGGTGAAGCTGAGCGAGACGTCCGCGCCCTCGGGCAGCTTGCGGACGATCTCGTAAAGCGTATGGGCCGGAGCGGTGATCTGGCCCGGCTGGTCGACCTGGGCCATGGCCTCGTCGATGATCTCCATGTCGAGGTCGGTGGCCGAGAAAGTCAGGCGGTCGCGCTCGGCCGAGAGCAGGACGTTCGAGAGGATCGGGATGGTGTTCCGGCGCTCGACGGCGCTCTGCACGTGCCCCAGCGCCTTCATCAGCGCCGCCCGTTCGATCGTAAGCTTCATGTCCAGGTCCGCAATCTTTCCGCCCCCCGCCGACGCCGCGCGGGGCTAGGGACATTAGCCGAAAAGCCGCCGGGTTAAAGAGGGGGCCGCCAATCTTGACCGCCAGGAGGCGCAAAGCCTTCAGGCGTCGGCGATATCGAAACGGACGGCCGAGCGGCCGAAGTCGACGGCCACGGTCTCGAACTGGGTCAGGAGGTCGATGCCCAGCATGATCGTCGGCGTCTCGTGCAGGTTCCACAACCGGAAGACCGGCATGTCGGCGAACACGACCGGCACGTTTCCCAGATTGAGGCCGCCCAGCCGCATGAAGGGCAGATAGAGCTGTTCGCCCTGGAACGACTCCCCGGCGATGGAGATCAAGCCGACCTTGGTCGCGCGGCTGCGGGCGGTGGGGTCCTGGCGCTCGATCAGGCGGCGCAGGGCGCCGTTGCCGAGCGAGAACTGCGAGCCGGAATCGATCATCGCGCTGATGTCGCGGCCGTTGAGGTCGGCGTCGACGATGGTGAGCTGGCCGGACTTGCGGCGCGCCGGCACCACCACCCGGCCGCGGGCGCTGTCCTCGTGCCGCGACCTGGTGATTTCCAGGGTGGAGCCGGCGAATCCCATCACCAGGCGCTGGCCCTTCAGCCAGTCGATCCCGAGCACGCCGTCGATCGCGAAGGCCTGCATCGGCAGGACCGGCGCCTGAACGTGGCGGCGCTTGCGCTCGCCGATGTCGAGCCGGTCGACCACCACGCTGGGGCGGCTTCGCTTGCCGACGATGGTGTGGACCTGAAGTTCGCGGCCGCGCGGCAGGTCGAGCCTGTCGGCCAGGGCCTGGGAGACGCAGGAGACGTTGGCGCCGGTGTCGACCATGAAGCTGAACGGGCCCTGGCCGTTGATCATCACCGGAGCGCTGATCTGGTCGAAGACCTGCCGGGAAATGGCGACGGAGGTGGGATTATCGTCAGGTTCCGGACCCGGACTCTCAGGAATCTGCCCGAAGGCGAATCCGGGCGCCGACGCGAGGAGGCCGCCGGCGGCCATCCGGCTGAGCATGAGGCGGCGAGTCTGTGACCCGGCCAGCAATTGCGGCTCCCTGTTCCTGCCAGGCCAAGCCTAGGCCCCGATCGGGAAGCTGTCCATTTCAGGCCCTGGAATGAACCCGGAAGGCCGATCGGCAGGTTCGGCCGCGAACCTGCCGATAGGGTCCAGAAAGGCGCCGCTTACGCCTTGGTGTCGACCGAGCCGCCGGCCTCGTCGTCGTGCGGCGCATAGGGATTGGCGGCGGGATGCGGCTCGACGGCCGGTTCGCCGGTGGAGCCCTTGGCCGCGACCACGACCATGGCCGGGCGGATCAGGCGGCCCAGCAGCTCGTAGCCCGGCTGCAACACCTGAATCACGCCGCCGGCGCCGACCTCGGCCGAGGGCTGCTCCATCATCGCCTGGTGCTGGTGGGGGTCGAACTTCTCGCCCCTGGGCGGGTCGATCTTGCGCAGGCCGTTGTTCTCGAAGGCGGTCATGAGCGACTTGTGGGTCATCTCCATGCCGACCACGAAGGTCTTGACCGCGGGGTCGTCGACGGGCGTGGCCAGGGCGCGGTCGAGGGTGTCGGCGACGGCGAGCAGGTCGCGGCCGAACTTCTGGATGGCGTAGGCGCGCGCGTCGTTGGCCTCGCGCTCGGCCCGGCGCTTGGTGTTCTCGGCGTCGGCGGCGACGCGCAGCACCTGGTCCTTCAGGGCCTGGACCTCGGCCTTGAGAGCGATGATTTCGTCGGCCGCCGCATCGGCGACTTCGTTGAAGTCTTCGGCCGGCGTTTGATCGTCGGACATGTTTCTTCCAGTTCCTCTACGCGTTCGTCACCTGGGACAGCACCCGGGCGGTATAGTCCACCAGCGGGATCACCCGGGCATAGTTCAGACGGGCCGGGCCGATCACGCCGATGGCGCCGAGCACCTTCTGCCGGCCCGTCATATAGGGCGCGGCGATCACGGCGGAACCCGAAAGGGAAAAGAGTCGCGTTTCCGCGCCGATATAGATGCGCACGCCCTGGGCCTCGCGCACGTCATCCAGCAAACCGATGAGCTGTTCCTTTTGTTCGAGATCGTCGAACAGCATGCGCACGCGCTCGAGGTCGTCGAGGGTGTCGCGGTCGGCCAGCAGGTTGGCGCGGCCGCGCACGATGAGCGCCCGCTCGGCTCCCTCTCCGCCCGACCAGGCGGCCATGCCGTCCTCGACCAGGCGCGCGGCCGCCTCGTTGAGCTGGCGGCGGGCGGCGTCGAGCTCGCGGCGCACCTCCTGCCCGGCCTCGGCCAGGGTGTGCCCCCGCAGCCGGGCGTTCATGAAGTTCGAGGCTTCCTGCAGCGAGGACGGGGTGACGCCGGCGGCCAGGCGCATGAGCCGGTTCTCGACCACCCCGTCCTCGAACACCATCACCGCCAGGGCCTGGTCGGCCGAGAGGGCGACGAACTCCACGTGCTTGACGCCCGCGTCGCGCACCGGCGTCACGACGATGCCCGCGCCGCCGGCCAGGCCCGAAAGGATGGCCGAAGCCTCGTTCAGCGCCTCGTCGAAATTGCGGCCCTTGGTGGACAGCCGCGCCTCGATGGCCCGGCGGTCCTCCTCGGCCACGTCGCCGACCTCGAGCAGGCCGTCGACGAACAGGCGCAGGCCCGCATGGGTCGGCACCCGACCGGCGCTGACGTGCGGCGCGCCCAGCAGGCCGAGCTGGGTCAAGTCCTGCATGGTGTTGCGGATCGAGGCCGGGGACAGATGGACCCCGCCCTTGGAGAGCGTGCGCGAGCCGACCGGCTCGCCGGTCTCCAGATAGCCTTCGACCACCCGGCGGAAGATGTCGCGGGCGCGCTCGTCGAGTTCGGCGAGCGAAGGCGCGGGCGAAAGCAGCGGACTGGTCACGACGGGCGGCGGTGCTCGGTCAGGGCCATGGACGGAACCTCTCTCATCTAGGATAAGCCGCCCGACGCAAGACGCCAGACCCCCCGGCTTTCAAAGGACTCCCATGCGACCTTCCGACCGCACGCCCGACATGCTCCGCCCCGTCGTCCTGGAAACCGGGGTCAACCGCTATGCGGAGGGCTCATGCCTGGCGAGCTTCGGCCACACCAAGGTCCTGGTCACGGCCAGCGTGGAGGAGCGGGTGCCCGGCTTCATGCGCGGGCGCGGGGTCGGCTGGGTGACGGCCGAGTACGGCATGCTGCCGCGCGCGACCCACACCCGCGGCCGGCGCGAGGCCTCCGAGGGCAAGCAGTCGGGCCGCACTCAGGAAATCCAGCGGCTGATCGGCCGTTCGATGCGCGCGGTGGTCGATCCCGCGGCCCTGGGCGAGCGGCAGATCTCCATCGACTGCGACGTGATCCAGGCCGACGGCGGCACGCGCACGGCGGCGATCACCGGCGCCTGGGTCGCCCTGCGGCTGGCGACCCGCTACCTGCTGGATGAGGGCGTGATCAAGGTCGACCCGATCCTCGACCAGGTGGCGGCGATCTCCTGCGGGGTCTTCAACGACGTCCCGGTGCTGGACCTGGAATACGAAGAGGACTCCAACGCCGAGGCCGACGCCAACTTCGTGCTGACCGGCAAGGGCGACATCGTCGAGATCCAGGCGACCGGCGAGAAGCGCGGCTTCACCCAGGACGAGTTCGAGGCGCTGTTCGGCCTGGCCCGCAAGGGCATCGGCGAGCTCTGCGCCCTGCAACGGGCCGCGGTCGGGGGCTGAGGCCGGGAGGTCGCCCGATCAGGGTCGCCGGATTTCGAAGTAGGTCTTTGCGTCCCGTTCGAAACCGGCGTCCTGGTAGAAGCGCAGGGTGGAGTCCCGCTTGGAGCCGGTCGCCAGCAGGACCTTGTAGCAATTCGCCGCCCACGCCTTGGCGAGAGCGGCGTGGAGGACGGCGCGGCCCAGGCCCCTTTGCCGGTGGGCAGCGTCGGTCACGACGTTTTCGATAACCCCGTAGGGGCGGGCGCCGCGCGACAGGTTCGGCACGATCGCCAAGGTGCAGGACGACACCAGGCGTCCCCCGACATCGGCCACGAAGGGCGTGGTCAGGCCGCAGGTCAGCAACGCCTCCCACACGCTCTGGACGGCGGCGGGATCGAGGACGGGATCGTCGGGATTGAGCTGACGATAGAGGCTGAGGACGCCGCGCAGATCGGCCGGGGTCGCGGGGCGAATCTCAAGCTCGGACATGGGCCGAAGCTAAGCGGCTAAGCGGCGCTCCGGAATCAAAAACGCCGCTCCGGGGGAGGACCGGAGCGGCGTTCAGGATCAGCGCCCCCAGGTGGGGGAGGATCGGGGACGCGGAATATCAGAAGCCGTTCAGCAGATAGCGGAACGACGAGGCCGGCATACGGGCCAGTTCGCGGGCGAAGGGCCCGACCAGCCAGTCGATGAAGCGTTCGAAGGCGCGAACCATGTCCATCTCCTTATGTTGCGCCGCACAAAATGCTGCAGTGCATATAGGCCGCGGCGCGACCGACCGCAAGGGATGAATGACATTTTTCGCGTCAATGGCGTTTGATTGAGATCAAAGGCGCAATTTTTCCGCTATCTCGGCATTCCTGAACCGGAATGCTGCGCAGCATTTGCAAATCTTTTGCGTTATCTGCCGAGATCGTCGTCCAGGCCCTCGTCGTCGGGGCCGGGCTCGTAGACCAGGAGGTCGCCCGGCTGGCAGTCGAGCTCGCGGCAGAGGGCGGCGAGGGTGGTGAAGCGCACGGCGCGGGCCTTGCCGGTCTTGAGGATCGAGAGGTTGGCGATGGTCACGCCGACCCGGTCGGCCAGTTCGGTCAGGGACATCCGCCGCTGGAGCAGCACCCGGTCGAGATTCACGCGGATCGGCATGGCTAGATCGTCAGCTCGGCTTCACGGCGCAGGCGCGCGCCTTCGCGGAAGATTTCGGCCAGGACGAAGACCACCAGCACCGAGAACCAGGCGGTGGGGCTGAATTCGGGTCGGGTGATCTCCGCCCCCGGCAAGGCCCACATGCCGACGCCGTAGACGACGTAGCGGCCGATCTCCAGGCCGGCCAGGACGAGGCCGATGACCCGCAGGCGGCGGACGTTCTCCGGGTGGAAGGGATCGCCCGCCGTCAGGGTGGCGAAGATGCGGCGCAGGCGCTCGACGATCACCAGCACGCCGCCGAGATAGAGCCCGGCCGCCGCCAGGCCGCCCAGCAGCACCGGGCCGCCGGCCTGGATCTCGTTGCTGCCGGTGCGGATGGTGATGTCGTCGATCAGTTGCGGATTGAACGAGAAGAGGATGGCCGCAAGCATCATCAGGGCCACGGCGCCCAGGCCGATCCACAGGGCGATGAAGACCACGTCGAGGATGATCTTCAGGAAGCTCGACACCGAGCCCGGCCCCAAGGCGCGCATCGCCATCCTCCGTAACTCCGCTGCCTCTCGACGTCTTTTAAGCGAAAGCGCCGCCCGCCACCAAGGCGGCGATCGGGAGGGCGGCCATCACAACCGCGGCGATCATCAGGGTGCGGTCGAGACCGTTCATCATGGACACAAACATGGAGACATTCCTTTTCTTCTTATGTGCGGGCCGCACTGGGCTTCGCCCAATGTTGCAGCGCAACATAGGTGGTGCGCCCGCTGGGTTGTTCAATAGGCCCGCATCGCTTTTCGATCAAACGAAACATCGAAAAACGATATTAAACTTTTGCAATGCAACATGGCGGCCGCGGCTCTATGGTCCGCCGGTCCCGATCCAACGGCAGGTTTCCCCATGGCCCTGAAGCTCGAACCCGGCGCCAAGCTGGTGGTCGCCACCCACAATCCCGGCAAGGCGCGCGAACTGGCCGCGATCCTCGACAACCGCTTCGAACTGGTCACCGCCGGCGAACTGGGCCTTGGCGAGCCCGAGGAAACCGAGGCGACGTTCGAAGGCAATGCGCTGCTGAAGGCGCGCGCCGCGGCCCAGGCCAGCGGGCTGATCGCCCTGGCCGACGATTCTGGCCTGTCGGTGGCGGCGCTGGACGGCGCGCCGGGCATCTATTCGGCGCGCTGGGGCGGGCCGGACAAGGACTTCAAGGGCGCGATGCAGAAGGTCGAGCAGCGTCTGGAGGAGGCCGGCGCCGAGGACTTCTCGGCCTGGTTCACCTGTGCGCTCGCGGTCGCCTGGCCGGACGGGCCGGCGGTGGTGGTCGAGGGCCGGGTCGACGGGACGCTGGTGTTTCCCGGCCGCGGCGAGCGCGGCCATGGCTACGACCCGATCTTCGTCGCCCAGGGGCGCGAGATCACCTTCGGCGAGATGGACCCGGTGGAAAAGGACCAGATCAGCCATCGCGCCCTGGCCTTCGCCAAGCTCAAGGCCGCCCTGCTTTGACGGGGGCGGCGTCCGCAGGCGCCGATGGAAGTCACCCCGGTTTGCGAAGCAAGACCGGGGCCTATGAACACAGGCGGATCGGAACATGTCCCGACAGCACAAGATCCTGAAATATCAGGCGTTCATGGATCCCGGACAAGCGCTGCGCGCTTTCCGGGACGACACCAGCTTGTGCACAATGAGGGAGGAAATTTGCGCCCGCGCCATATGAGTCGGCCCCCCGCGCCGCTCGGGGTCTATATCCACTGGCCCTACTGCGCGAAGATCTGCCCCTATTGCGATTTCAACGTCTATCGCGACCGCGGACGGCGCGAGGAGCAGGCCGCCCTGGCCCGCGCCATCGCCGCCGACCTGGAGGCCCAGGCGGCCCTGACCGGGGAGCGGGAGCTGGTCTCGATCTTCCTGGGCGGGGGCACGCCCTCGCTGATGGACCCGGAGTGGGCCGGCGAGCTGATCGCCCTGGCGCGGCGGCTGTGGCGGCCGTTCGGCGAGGTGGAGGTGACGCTGGAGGCCAATCCGACCGACGCCGAGGCCGGGCGCTTTGCGGCCTTCGCCGCGGCGGGGGTCAATCGGTTGTCGCTGGGCCTGCAGGCGCTGGACGATGCGAGCCTGGCCCTGCTGGGCCGCAATCACGACGCGGCCGCGGCGCGGCGGGCGGCGGCGCAGGGCGCCAGGAGCTTCGCGCGGCTGTCGGTCGACATGATCTACGCTCGGCCCGGCCAGACGCCGCAGGCCTGGGCCGAGGAGCTGGGCCAGGCGCTGGACCTAGGCGCCGAGCATGTCTCGCCCTACCAGTTGACCATCGAGGCGGGCACGGCGTTCGAGCGGGCTGTGCGGCGCGGGCGCATAGTCCCCCCCGGCGACGAGGCCGGGGCGGCGCTGTTCGAGACCACCCAGGCGGTTCTGGAAAAGGCGGGGTTCGAGGCCTACGAGGTCTCCAACCACGCGCGGGGCGAGGCGGCGCGTTCGCGTCACAACCTCGTCTACTGGACCGGGGCGGACTATGTGGGGGCCGGCCCGGGCGCGCATGGGCGGCTGACCCTGGACGGCGCGCGGACGGCGACCTTCGCCCATGCCCGGCCCGCCGACTATATCGCCGCCGCCCGGACGGCCGGCGGCGGATTTTCCACGCGCGAGACCCTGACGGCCCGCGAGGCGGCGCAGGAGCGGGTGCTGGCGGGCCTGCGGATCGATGCGGGCGTCGGCTATGAGGAGGTGGCGGCGCTGGGCCTCTCGCCCGACCATCCGCTGGTGGCCGAACTGACTGCGGCGGGGCTGCTGGCGGACGACCGGCGGCGGCTGCGCGCCACCCGCGCCGGGCGGCTGGTGCTGGACCACGTGACGTCCAGGCTTGCGGCCTGAGCGATTACCGGCGAAGCCTTGGCCATGTCGCGACACCCTCCCCCGCCGGCCCTTTCCGATGCTCCTCTGGCGCCCGGGCTCTATGTCGTGGCCACGCCGATCGGCAATCTGCGCGACATCACCTTGCGGGCGCTGGACGTGCTGGCCGCCGCGGACCTGGTGCTGGCCGAGGATACCCGGGTGGCGGCCAAGCTATTGTCCGCCTACGGACTATCGAAGAAGGTCGAGCGTTACGACGAGCATTCGGCCGAGCGCAGCGGGCCGCGGGCGCTGGCGGCGCTGGCCGAGGGCGCGCGGGTGGCTCTGGTCTCCGACGCCGGCACGCCGCTGGTTTCCGACCCGGGATTTCGGCTGGTGCGCGAGGCGGTGGCGCAGGGGAGCGCGGTGCATCCGATCCCCGGCGCCTCGGCCCTGCTGGCCGGGCTGTCGGTCGCGGGCCTGCCGACCGATCGCTTCCTGTTCGCCGGCTTTCCGCCGCCCAAGAGCGCGGGCCGGCGCGCCTTCTTCGAGGAACTGGCGGGCATCCGTGCGACGCTGGTGTTCTTCGAGGGCGGGTCGCGGCTGGCCTCCAGCCTCGCCGACATGGCCGCCGTGTTCGGCCCGCGCGAGGCGACAGTGGCGCGCGAACTGACCAAGCTCTACGAGACCGTGACCCGCGGCCCGCTGGACGCGCTGGCCGCCGATCCGGCGATGGACTTTCCCAAGGGCGAGCTGGTGGTGCTGGTGGCGCCCGGCCGGGAGGAAGCGGCCAGCGCCGCCGACGCCGACGCGGCCCTGGCCGACGCCCTGACCCGGCTGAAGCCGGCCGAGGCGGCGGCGGAGGTGGCCAAGGCGCTGGGCCTGCCGCGGCGCGACCTCTATCGGCGGGCCATGGAGCTGAAGGGCCGATGAGCCGGCGCGAGACCGGCGCGCGGGCGCGGCTGTCGGGACGGCGGGCGGAAATCTGGGCCGCGGCCTGGCTGATGGCCAAGGGCTACCGCATCCTGGGCTTTCGGCTGCGCACGCCGCAGGGGGAGATCGACCTGCTGGCCCAGCGCGGCGGCGTGCTGGCCGTGGTCGAGGTCAAGCAGCGCGCGACCCTGGAGGCGGCGCTGGAAGCTGTGTCCCAGGCGCAACGCGAGCGGCTGCGCAGGGCGGGGCGCGCAATCGCCGCACGCCGGCCAAGCTTGCAAAACCTGGCGGTTCGGCTCGATCTGATCGCGCTGGCGCCGGGGCGCTGGCCGATGCACAGCCCGGACGCCTGGAAGGGCGCTTGAGGAGACATGACCCAGAGCGAAGCCGAGAGCGTGCTGCGCGAGGCCGGCCAGGCGGGGGACGGCGCCTTTCCCCTGCTGGAGGCGGCGGTCGCCTGCGCGATCCACGAGGACCCGGCGCGCGACGCTCAGGCGGCTCTGGACCTCGCGCGCCATGGGGTCGAGCGGCTGTCGGAACGGCTGGGGCGCGAGAGCCCGGAGGAGGCGCTGGCCGAGACCCTGGCCGGCGACCTCGGCCTGACCGGCGATCTCTTCACCTACGAACACCCGGACAACGCCTGCGTGGTGGCCGTGGCGCAGCGGCGGCGGGGGCTGCCGGTGGCGCTAGGGGTCTTCTATCTGCACGTGGCGCAGCGCTGCGGCCTGAACGTGCAGGGCGTCGACTTCCCGGGCCACTTCCTGCTGCGGATCGAGACGCGGGAAGGGCCGCTGGCGCTCGACCCGTTCAGCGAGGGGCGCGTGGTGCTGCCCTCGGAGCTGACCCGCCGCGCCCTGCATGCGGGGCTGACGCCCAATGTGGCCGACCGGCTGGACCGGCTGATGGCGCCGGCCAGCGACCGGGCGGTGCTGATCCGGCTGCAGAACAACATCTTCGCCCGCGCGGTGGCGGCGGCCGATTACAGCCGGGCCGAGCGCGCGGCCCTGCGCCGGGCGCTGCTGGACCCGCTGGACCACCGCCCCTGGCTGGACGTGGCGAGCGCGCGCGAGGGCCAGGGCGCCCTGGCCGGCGCGCTGGAAGCCCTGGCGAGAGCCAGCGCCCTGGACGGCGGCGCGGCCCTGGCCGCCCGCGCCCAGCGCGAGCGTGTGAGGCTGCGATTGAACTAAGCTGCTGGCGCTCCCCCGCCGCACGGCCTATCTCAGACACCTTGGCTGCAAGAGGGAGTTCGTCATGCATCTGAAGGTCGCCGTCCAGATGGACCCGCTCGAGGCCATCAAGATCGAAGGCGACACGACCTTCCTGATGATGCTGACCGCCCAGGCGCGCGGGCATTCGCTGTTCGTCTACACTCCCGACCGGCTCTCGCTGGAGGAGGGCCGCGTGCTGGCCCGCGGCCGTAGCGTCAGCGTCAACGACGTGAAGGGCGACCACGCCCGCTTCGGCGACTGGGAGTTGCGGGACCTTTCGGAGTTCGACGTGGTGCTGCTGCGCCAGGACCCGCCGTTCGACATGGCCTACATCACCTCGACCCACTTCCTGGACGTGGTGCATCCGGGGACCCTGGTGGTGAACAATCCGGCCGAGGTGCGCAATGCGCCGGAAAAGCTGTTCGTCACCGGCTTCCCCGGCGTGCAGCCGCCGACCCTGATCACTTCGGACGTCGAGGCGATCTACGACTTCCGCGCCCGGCATGGGGACATCGTGCTCAAGCCGCTCTATGGCGGCGGCGGCTCGGGGGTGGCGCGGCTGCTGGCCGACGATCCGAACCTGGACGCCCTGCTCGACCTGCACCGGATGATCGGCCGCGAGCCCGTGATCGCCCAGAAGTTCATCCCCGCGGTCAGCAAGGGCGACAAGCGCATCCTGCTGGTGGACGGCGAACCGGTTGGGGCGGTCAACCGCGTGCCCAATCCCGGCCAGATCCGCTCCAACCTGGCGGTCGGCGGCCGGGCCGAAGCGGTGGAGCTGACCGCGCGCGACAAGGAGCTGTGCGCGATCATCGGCCCGGAGCTGAAGCAGCGCGGCCTGATGTTCGTAGGCATAGACGTGATCGGCGACTACCTGACCGAAATCAACGTGACCTCGCCGACCGGCGCGCGGGCGCTGGAACGGTTCACCGGGATCAACGCGGCGGCGATTCTCTGGGACGCTATTGAGGCGAAACGGGCCACAGCTTAGGTTGGACTGCAAGAGACGCGCGCAAGTCGCGGAAACGGCTCACCTTCTCGATAAGTTCTATTTTTGTTCTTGATCCGGCCCGCCGGACATGCTGGACTTGTGGATAAGTCGAGCAGTTTCCGGGGGTTGGATATGGCGTCGCGCGTCGTGACGGTGGCCTTCCAGGGCGTGGAGGCTCGTCGCGTGGACGTGGAGGTTCAGCTTACCTCCGGCGAGGTCCGCTTCATGCTGGTGGGGCTGGGCGACAAGGCTGTGGCCGAGAGCCGCGAGCGCGTGCGCGCCGCCTTCGCAGGGCTCGGCCTGGCCATGCCCAGCCGGCGGATCATCGCCAACCTGGCGCCCGCCGACCTGCCCAAGGAAGGCAGCCACTACGACCTGCCCATCGCCCTGGCGGTGATGGCTTCCATGGGGGTGCTGCCGCCAGACGCCCTGGCCGAATGGGCGGCGATGGGGGAGCTGTCGCTGGACGGACGGATCGTCGGCGCGGCCGGCGCCCTGCCCGCCGCGGTGGCGGCCGGGGCGATGGGGCTGGGCCTGATCTGTCCCGAGGCCAGCGGCGCGGAGGCCGCCTGGGCGGGCGACGTGCGCATCCTGGCCGCACCCTCGCTGGTGGCGGTGGTGAACCATTTCCGCGGAACCCAGGTGCTGTCGCCGCCGAAGCCGGGGCCGATGACCGAGGGCGAGCGCGCGCCCGACCTGCGCGACGTGAAGGGCCAGGAGCACGCCAAGCGGGCGCTGGAGATCGCCGCGGCCGGCGGCCACAACCTGCTGTTCACCGGTCCGCCGGGCTCTGGCAAGTCGATGATGGCCGCGCGCCTGCCGGGCCTGCTTCCGCCGCTGTCGCCGGCGGAGCTGCTGGAGACCTCGATGGTCCATTCGGTGGCCGGGCTGATCGCCAGGGGCGAACTGACCCGCACGCGCCCGTTCCGCACCCCGCACCACTCGGCCAGCATGGCCGCCCTGACCGGCGGCGGCCTGCGTGTGAAGCCGGGCGAGGTCTCCCTGGCGCACAATGGGGTGCTGTTCCTCGACGAGCTGCCGGAATTCTCGGCCCAGGCGCTGGACTCGCTGCGTCAGCCGCTGGAGACCGGCGAGGTGACGGTCGCCCGCGCCAACGCCCATGTGCGTTATCCGGCGCGCTTCCAGCTCGTGGCCGCGCAGAACCCCTGCAAGTGCGGCCTGGGCGGCGCCGGCCGCGGCGCCTGCGGGCGCGCGCCGCGCTGTCAGGTCGACTATCAGATGAAGGTCTCCGGGCCGTTCATGGACCGCATCGACCTGCAGGTGGACGTGCCGCCGGTGACCGCCGCCGATCTCGCCCTGCCCCCGCCGGCCGAGGGGACCGCGGAAGCCGCCGCCCGGGTGACGGCGGCGCGGGCGCTGCAGGCCGAGCGCGCCGGCGCCGACGGCGCGGCGTTCAACGCCCGCGCCGAGGGCGATTTCCTGGAGAAGATCGCCGAACTGGACCCGACCGCCCGCGCCCTGCTGGCCAAGGCGGCGGAGGCCGGCGGCCTGACCGCCCGCGGCTGGACCCGCACCCTGCGCCTGGCCCGCACCATCGCCGACCTGGAGGGCGCAGGCCCCGTGCGGCGCGTGCATGTGGCCGAGGCCCTGGCCTATCGCCGGACCGGCGCGGCCCCTGCGGGGGTCATGGCCTGACGAGGCGCCGCGCGGCGACCCTGGCGTGCAGGTGCGCCCCCACCGCGAAGGTGATCAGCACCAGATAGCTCCAGAGGATCAGGGCGGTGATATAGGCGCGGGCGCGCACGCCAGGGTCGGCGATGATGGCGGCGTGGGTGACGACCAGCAGCAGTTGGAAAGCCGCCGCCGGCATGATCCAGGTGCGCGTGGACTTGACGACCAGAACCAGCAGCACGCCGAGAAAGACGACATCGACTGCGAACACCGCCCATTGTGGATCGACCCAATTGGTGCGGTCCTGGAACGCGCTCGTCGCAATCCAGGCCATGATGTTGGTCACCGCCACGACCCGTTCGACCCAGCCGCCTCGCCACCATGCGTAGGCGGACACCGCGAACATCGCGACCGCCCAGATCTGTTCCGACGCCGAACTGAGCACGAAAAAGGGCCCTCAAGGATCTGAGGGCCCCGATAGTGCGGCTTCCGCCGCAGGATGCAATCGCCGCTGAGATCAGCTCGCCACGGCGCGCAGCGGGCGATGGGCGACGGAGGCGGTCGGCGGCTTTTCCATGCCGCCGTACATCACTGCGCCGAGCCCGATCTGGGTCTTGGCGACGTCGAGCTCCTTGTGGGTCTCGCAGATCGCGCGGCGGGCCTGGGCGAGCAGGGCGATGGCCTCGCTGGCCCGCTCCACCGCGTTCTGGCCGATCAGGGCCGAGAGGCCCGCATCGGCGCGCAGGCCCGGCATCACGCCGGCCAGGCCGGCCGTCTTCGCCAGGGCGGCGTCGATCGCCGCCTCGGCCTCGAACAAACTCGCCGCGACTTGATCGGCGATCATACGACGTTGCTTGAGCATGAGGTATCTCCTGGCGCGCGGCCAGACGCCGGCGCCTTCTGTGCTTGGGGAGTTTCGGGGAAGTAGGGCTAAGGCCCCGTTCGCGATTAGGATTAAATTAAGCTCTGGAGCGCGTGGAGCCCGGCGAGCAGCGCCCCGAAGGCCAGGGCCGCGACGATCGCGATCAGGCCCGTGAGCCCCAGGCGCGCCAGCGGGCCTAGGGGGCGGGCGGCTCCGGCTGAAAGCCCTCGTCCAACAAGGCCCAGCTCATACAGAGGATTTCCCGCAGGACCATTTCCGGCGGCTTGAACTGGGACATCTTGCGCAAGGCCGAAACCAGGTCCCTGGCCATGGCCGCCTTGGCCGGCGACTCCGCCAAATCCGCGAGCTGCCGTTCCAACTGAGCCCAGGTGAAGCCCGGCACGGTCTCGCCATGCTGCGGCGCCGGCCAGCGACGCTCGAAGGCCGCCACTTCCTCCCGCATCCGCAACGCCTGGCCCACCGCCGCCCGGCGCCCAGCCGTCCGCCGGTCCGGATGCAGTTCGACCACCTTGGCGTCGCCCAAATCTCTCAACCAGTCGCCCATCGGCCTCGCCTCCTTGTTGAGGCTCATCAGCCCACAGGACGGCGGCGGCGTCTGTCCCGATCGCGTCGTGTCCCGATCCAATCGGGACAAGGGTTTCGGCGTCGGCCAGGGCGCGGGCGGCGGCATAACGGTCGGAAACCCCGAGCTTGCGCCGGGCGCGGTCGCAATAGGTATCGACCGACGCCTTGGACATGCCCAGCTCGCGGGCGATCTGCTTGGAGGACAGGTGACGGTCGACCAGCCGCAGGCACTCGCGCTCCCGAGGGGTCAGGAGCTCGATCGGATCGGCGATGTCGGGCGACGCGCGCATAGCTTGAACAGGTTACCGACTCGCGTTGGCGGCCGTCTACTTGTTATGGTGTCGCTCACCTTAACGCCTGCGAAAGAAATTCGTGAAGGACAGGGAGACGGCCATGCCTCTCGACGACGCCCTGGGGCCCGATCCGGTCGATGTCGCCATCGGCGCGCGCATGCGCCTGCGCCGCAAGTCGCTGGGCATCAGCCAAGGCGTACTGTCCGAACGCGTCGGGGTCTCGTTCCAACAGATCCAGAAGTACGAGCGCGGCGCCAACCGGGTCTCGGGCTCGATGCTGGTGGCGATCGCCGCGGCGCTCGACACCACGGTCGGCTGGCTGGTCGGCGAGGAGGGCGGGCTGTCGGATGCGGCCGACGAGATCGTCGGCGCCCTGGCGATCACAGGGGCGGTCGATCTGCTGGAAGCCTTCGCCGCTATTCCAAAGGCCTCGGCCCGCGCGGCCCTGGTGACCCTGGCCCAGGAAATGGCCGACCGCTAGGCTCGCGTTAAGCGGTAGGCGGATAACCCTAGGGCGATGAGCCCGAAGACCGCCCAGGGCGCGCGTGTCAGCGCCGAACAGCTCGCTTCCCTGAGCCATGAATTCCGCACGCCGCTGAACGGGGTGCTGGGCATGGCCAGGCTGCTGGAGGGCACCGGGCTGACCGACGAGCAGCGGGCCTATGTCGTGGCCCTGCGGGAATCGGGCGAGCACCTGCTGGGCCTGGTCAACGACGTGCTGGATTTCGCGCGGCTGGGCGCCGACAAGATCGAGCTGCATCCGGCCGAGTTCGAGGTCGAGGCGCTGTTGCGCTCGGTGTGCGAACTGCTGTCGCCCCGCGCCCACGAGAAGGGCCTGGAGATCGCCTGGGCCACATCGGGCGATGTGGGGCGCGTGGTCGCCGACGAGGGCCGGCTGCGCCAGATTCTGCTGAACTTCGCCGGCAACGCGATCAAGTTCACGCCCGAGGGCGGGGTGCTGGTCACGGCCGCCGAGACGCCGCGCGGCCTGCGCCTGACGGTCGAGGATTCCGGGCCAGGCGTCAGCGAAGCGGCGCGGGAGACCATCTTCGAAGCCTTCGAGCAGGCCGACCCGCTGCGCGACGTGCAACTGGGCGGGGCGGGGCTGGGCCTGGCCATAGCCCGCAAGCTGGCCAGCGCCATGGACGGCACGGTCGGGGTGGAGACCGCCAGCCTTGGGGGGGCGGCCTTCTGGTTCGAGGCGGCCTTCGATCAGTCGCCCACAAGCGGCGCGCGGCCCCTGGCCCGCCGCACGGTGGCGATCGCCAGCGCCAATCCCGTCACCGCCGAAGCCGCCCGCCGGCAGGTGGAGGCGGCCGGCGGCCGGGCCGTGGCCGCGCAAACGCTGGAGGCGGCCCTGGCCATGACCAAGGCCGCGGACGTGGTGCTGGTCGACAGCGACCTGGCGGGCGCGGGCGCGCCGGCCGGCCGCACGGCCCTGGTCCTGCTGACCCCTGAGGAGCGCGGCCAGATCGAGGCGCACCGCGCGGCCGGCTACGCCGGCTACCTCATCAAGCCGCTGCGCCGGTCCTCATTGGCCGAACGGGTGCTGGCCTCGCGCCGCAAGGCCGAACGCGACGGCGCGGGCGCGGTGGACGACCGAGTCGCCCCCGCCGCGGCGCCCGGCCGCCGGGTGCTGCTGGTCGAGGACAATCCGATCAACGCGCTGCTGGCGCGGACGCTGCTGACCCGCGAGGGCTGCAGCGTCGACCAGGCCGGCGGCGGCGAGGAAGCCTTGGCCGCCCTGGCGGTCGGGGAATACGACCTGATCCTGATGGACATGCGCATGCCGGGCCTCTCGGGCGTCGAGACGGCGCGCCGCGCGCGGGCGCTGGGCGTGAAGACCCCGGTCGTGGCCCTGACCGCCAACACCTTCGAAGAGGATCGCCGCACCTGCCTGGCGGCGGGCATGGACGACTTCCTGGTCAAGCCGCTGACGCCGGATGCTCTGCGCGCGGCCCTGGCCCGCTGGGTCGCCGCGCCCGACTGGACGGCGCCGCCGGAGCGCGCCAAGTTCGGCTGACGCCGGGGGCCGTCCCCGCGAGAGCAGGGCGATCGCCGCAATGACCACCGAAAGCCAGGCTTCCGAGCCGGCCGCCGAGAAGCCTGGAACGCTCGCGGCGCTGGCCGTCTATCTGGAGCGCCGCTCGCTGGTGATGCTGGCCCTGGGCTTCGCCTCGGGCCTGCCGAACCTGCTGATCTTCGACACCCTGTCGGCCTGGCTGCGTGATGCCGGCCTGTCGCTGGAGGTGATCGCCTTCTTCGGCCTGGCCACCCTCGCCTATTCGCTGAAGTTCCTGTGGGCGCCGCTGGTCGACCGGGCGAGGATTCCATTGCTGACCAAGTGGCTGGGCCATCGGCGGTCGTGGATGCTGGCCTGCCAGGCGCTGATCGTCTTGGGCCTGTGGGCCATCGCCGGCGGCGATCCGGCGCGGGGGCTGGGGCTGATGGCCCTGTTTGCGGTGTTCGTCGGCTTCGTCTCGGCGACGCAGGACATCGTCATCGACGCCTGGCGGATCGAGGCTGCGGCGACCGAGAAACAAGGGGCCATGGCGGCGGCCTATCAGTGGGGCTATCGCATCGCGATGATCGTGGCCGGGGTCGTACCGCTGGCCCTGTCGGAATACGCCGGTTGGAACACCTCCTACGCCATCATGGCGGTGCTGATGCTGATCGGCGTCGCCGGGGTGCTGGGCGCGCCGCGCGAGGCCCAGCACGAGATCCGCGCCATCGACACCGGCGACATTCCCGCCGCGCCCGGCCGCGACCTGGCCGAATGGATCGTACGGCTGGCGCTGTTCGCGCTCGGCGCCCTGGTGCTGGGCTCGGGCCTGGCCGGCAATGCGGCCCTGCTGACGGCGGGGCTGAACGCCCTGGGCCTGCCTGGCGCGGGAGAACAGGTGGCCGCACTCTGGACGGCCAAGCCCTGGGGGGCCGCGGCCCAGATCGGCGGGGTCGTGCTGGGCGCGCTGGTGATCTATCTCGCCGCCCGCCCGGCGCCGGGGCTCAAGACCCGGCCGGGCCGTTATCTGAGCGTGGCGCTGGGCGCGCCGCTGGCCAATTTCTTCGCCCGCTACGGCCAGGCGGCGGGACTGATCCTGGCGCTGATCTGCGTCTATCGGCTGAGCGATTTCGTGCTCAACATCATGAACCCGTTCTATCTCGACATGGGCTTCTCCAAGCTGGAGATCGCCGAGGTGCGCAAGGTGCTGGGGGCGGTGATGTCGGTGCTGGGCGTGGGCCTGGGCGGCTTCAGCATCGCCCGGTTCGGCCTGATGCGCTCGATGGTCGCCGGCGCCTTCGCAGGGCCGATCTCCAACCTGGTCTTCGCCTGGCTGGCGACCCAGGGGCCGCAGCTCTGGGCGCTGTCGGCGGCGATCGGGATCGACAATGTGGCCTCGGGCTATTCGGGCACCTGCCTGATCGCCTACATGTCCAGCCTGACCGGCCAGGGGTTCACCGCGACGCAGTATGCGCTGTTCTCCTCGCTCTATGCGCTGCTGGGCAAGCTGATCGCCTCGCAATCGGGGCGGATCGTCGAGGGGGCGGCGGCCGCCGCCGACGCCGGGGGCCTGTTCGCCGCCTTCAAGCCGCTGTTTGCGAACCTGCCCGCCGAGACCTTCGCCAGCGCCATGGAGAAGTCGGGGGTTTCGGCCGCGGCCCTGGGCGCGGGCTATGTGACCTTCTTCATCTATTCGGCCCTAATCGGCCTGATCGGCATCGCGCTCGCCTTTGCGGTGGCCAGGCTGAACCCACAGCCGAAGACGTTATAGAGATCGCCTGTCGGAGCGGAGGGATGGAACGCGCCATTCGGCGCAGGCCTCTTGGCGGTCTTCGAGTCCTTCGCGGTCTTCGTATCCTACGTCCCTACGACGCCTTCAGGCAGATCACCTGGGCGACGCGCAGGTCGCGGCGCAGAGTGTCGGCGACGCGGCCGTAGTTGTCGACGGTGATCGGCTCGCCGACGGCGAACTTGGCGGCGCGCTGGTGGGTGGCGGCGAGGGCGCCGGCGACGGTCTCGGGCGCGGCGGTGTAGATGCGGCCCCGGCGGGGGCTTTCTGCGACCGTCACGCCGATCACCCGGCCGGCGCGGTCGAGCACCGGCGAACCGGAGAGGCCGGCCAGGGTGCCCTTCAGCCCGTCGGTGCGGCCGGTCTCGGCCCAGACCAGGACGGATTCGGTGCGCGCGCCCCGGCCGCGCACCTCCAGGTTCTCGCGGCCCAGCAGGCGCGAGGTCGCCTCCCCCGGTTCGCCCTGCGGATAGCCGGGATGGAAGGCGCGGTCGCCGCGGCGCAGGGTCTGGTCGAGGCCGAGCGGCAGGGGCGGGGCGCCGCCCTCGGTGACCAGGACGGCGGCCTCGCCGCGCGGGTCGATATGGACCTGGGCCTCCACGCCGCGGCCCTCGGCCACCACGATGGCGGTCTGGGTGCAGCCGTCGACCACGTGGCGGGCGGTGACCCAGACCCCGCTGTCGGAGACGGAGAATGCGGTGCCGATCCCCGGCTCGGCCTTGCCCGGCACATCGACCACCACCTGCGGGTCGAAGGGCGAGGCGGGCCCCAGCGGCAAGCCCTCGCCTCCCGCCACCGGCGGCGGGGGCGGCGGGGCGTCGGCCCGCTCCTGCCGGCCCACGGCGGCGATCAGCAGGGCCAGCACCACCGCCGCATAGACCAGCCAATCGGGGAGCTTGGGGAAGTGCATCGGCTCTGGGCCGTCACCCGGCCATGGCCGAGGCGATGATCAGGGCCGTGGCGAGCTTGGCCCCCACCAGCAGGGCGGCGGCGGCCACCTCGCCCTCGGCGATCCGCTGGGGCAGGCCGCGCAACAGGAGATCGACCAGGCGGAAGACCAGCAGTTGCAGGGCGACGCACGCCGCGCCCCACATGCCGATCTCCAGCGCCGAGGTCGACCCGGCCAGCGAGGCCGAAAGCGGGATGGCCAGGCCCACCAGCACTCCCCCCAGCGACAGGGCCGCGGCGGCATTGCCCTCGCGGATCAGGGCGATCTCGCGGTGCGGGGTCAGCAGGATGTAGATCAGCACGCCGGCGATGAGGATCGCCACCGTCACGCCGATATGCATCAGGGCGATCGGGAAGCCGTTGGCGAAGGCCTGGATTTCCGGCGATTGCAGCTCTGGCGGCATGGGCGTCCCGTCAGGAGGAAAGGTTACTGGGCCGAATGGTTAGCCGGGGCGTGCGGGCCTAGGCAATGGCCTCGCCGGCTTCGGCGGCCAGCTTGCGGCGGGCGCTGGCGCGCAGCTTCTCGCTCTCGCTCTTGAGCTGGCCGCAGGCGGCGAGGATGTCGCGGCCGCGCGGCGTGCGGATCGGCGAGGCGTAGCCGGCGCGGTTTAAGATGGCCGCAAAACTCTCGATCGCGCCCCAGTCCGAGCAGCCGTAGTTCGTGCCGGGCCAGGGATTGAACGGGATCAGGTTGATCTTGGCAGGAACGCCCTTGAGCAGCTTGACCAGGGCCTTGGCCTCGGCCGGGCTGTCGTTGACGTCCTTGAGCATCACGTACTCGAAAGTCACGCGGCGGGTGTTGGAGAGGCCCGGATAGCCGCGGACGCCCTCCATCAGGGTGGCGATGTCATATTTCTTGTTCAGCGGCACCAGCACGTCGCGCAGGTCGTCGTTGGTGGCGTGCAGCGAGATGGCCAGCATGGCCTGGGTGCGCTCGCCCAGGGCCTTCAGCTCGGGCACGACGCCGGAGGTCGAGACGGTGATGCGGCGGCGCGAGATGGCGATGCCCTCGCCGTCGGCGATGATGTCGATGGCGTCGGCGACGTTGTCGAGATTGTAGAGCGGCTCGCCCATGCCCATGAACACGATGTTCGAGAGCCGGCGGTCCTCCTTGGGCGAGGGCCATTCGGCCAGGTCGTCGCGGGCGATCTGCACCTGGGCGACGATCTCGGCGGCGGTCAGGTTGCGCACCAGGGCCTGGGTGCCGGTGTGGCAGAAGGTGCAGTTGAGCGTGCAGCCGACCTGGCTGGAGACGCAGAGCGCGCCCGAGCGGCCGACGTCGGGGATATAGACGGTCTCGACCTCGATGCCCGGGGCCATGCGGATCAGCCACTTGCGGGTGCCGTCCTTGGACACCTGGCGCTCGACCACCTCGGGGCGGTCGAGGACGAAGGCCTCGGCCAGGGCCGCGCGGGTCTCCTTGGCCACGTCGGTCATGGCGGCGAAGTCGGTGACGCCGTAGTGGTGGATCCAGCGCCAGAGCTGGCTGGCGCGCATCCTGGCCTTGTCCGGGCGCACGACCGCAGCGTCGATCAACGCTTGCGCCAAGGCCTTGCGGGTGAGGCCCGAGAGGTTCGGTTTCACGACGGCCGGCGCGGCCGCGCCGCGCGAAAGATCGAGGGTGACGCCCAAGGGATGCTCGCTGTCTGGAAGTCCGGGAATATAGGGCAGAGCGGCGCTTATTCAAAATGGCCGCAGCGCCGCGGCTCTGCATGGAACGGCCCGCGCGAACCGCGAGCGCCAATCAAACAAATGTTCGACACGCCCCTTCCTCCGGTCCTGCCCCTGCGCTAGCGTCCGCGCCAACTGGATTTAGAGACGCGGGAGAGCGACATGAAGGCGGTGCTGAGCAAGGTTGTCGGCGGGCCCGAAACCCTGGTGGTCGAGGACATTCCCGCGCCGGAGGCCAAGCCCGGCTATGCGGTGATTTCGGTCAAGGCGGTGGGCGTCAACTTCCCCGACGTGCTGATGATCGAGGACAAGTACCAGGCCAAGCCGCCGCGCCCGTTCTCGCCGGGCGGCGAGCTGTCGGGCGTGGTCAAGGCCGTCGGCGAGGGCGTGACCAACGTCAAGGTCGGCGACCGCATCCTGGCCAACACCGGCTCGGGCGGCATGGCCGAGGAGGTGCTGCTGCCGGCCAACCGCCTGTGGCACATCCCCGATGCGATGCCGCACGACATCGCCGCGGCCTTCATCCTGACCTATGGCACGAGCTGGCACGCCCTGAAGGACCGCGCCGACCTGAAGGCCGGCGAGACCCTGCTGGTGCTGGGCGCGGCCGGCGGGGTCGGCCTGGCGGCCGTCGAGCTGGGCAAGGCGATGGGCGCGCGGGTGATCGCCGCCTGCTCCAGCCAGGAGAAGGTCGACCTGGCCATCAAGCACGGCGCCGACGCCGGCGTGGTCTATGGCCGCGGCCCGTTCGACCGCGACGGCCAGAAGGCGCTGGGCGCCCTCTTCAAGGAAGCCGGCGGCGAAAACGGCTTCGACGTGATCTATGACGCCATCGGCGGCGACTACGCCGAGCCGGCCCTGCGCGCCATCGCCTGGGAAGGCCGCTACCTGGTGGTCGGCTTCGCGGCCGGCGACATCCCGAAGATTCCGCTGAACCTGACCCTGCTGAAGGGCTGCCAGATCGTTGGCGTGTTCTGGGGCACCTGGGCGGCGCGCAATCCCGAAGCCTTCGCCAAGAGCATCGACGAACTGCTGGAGCTCTACGCCCAGGGCAAGGTCAAGCCGCACGTCTCCGAGCGCTTCCCGCTGGAACGCGGCGCCGACGCCATCGCCCACCTGGGCAGCCGCAAGGCGATGGGCAAGGTGGTCGTCACGGTCGGGTGAACCTGCCGCGCCGGAGGGCCGCGCCCTCCGGCGCCGCGAACGCGCTCGACGCCGCCCGCCCCGCCCTCTAGTTATCGCCGATCACATAAGAAACGGGAGTGAAGCATGGCGGGACGTCTGGACGGCAAGGTGGCGGTGATCACCGGCGGCGCATCGGGGATCGGGCTGGGAACGGTCGAGCTGTTCGTCGCCGAAGGCGCGCAGGTCGTGGCCGCCGACATCCAGGACGACAAGGGCGCGATGCTGGAGAAGCGCTTTCCCGGCAAGGTCGCCTACGCCCACTGCGACGTCACCGACGAGGCGCAGATCGAAGCGGCCCTGAAGACGGCCAAGAGCGAATTCGGCGGGCTGGACATCCTGTTCAACAACGCCGGCATCTCCGACCGCATGACCTCCATTGCGGAGATCACCGCCGAGGGCTGGAGCTGGATCTTCGACGTCCTGGTGCGCGGCCCGGCCCTGGGCATGAAGCACGCCGTCCCGCTGATGCTGGAGCGCGGCGGCGGTTCGATCGTCAACACCGCCTCGATCGCCGGCCTGCAGGCGGGCTTCGGCCCCATCGCCTATTCGACCGCCAAGGCCGGGGTGATCCATATGAGCCGCGTGGCCGCGGCCCAGCTCTCGCCGCAGAAGATCCGCGTCAACGCCATCTGCCCCGGACTGATCGCCACCTCGATCTTCGGCGCCTCGTTCGGCCTGCCGCGGGAGGTCGCCGACCAGATGGCCGCGCGGGTGGCCGAGAACGCGGCCGGCGCCCAGCCGGTGCCGAAAGCCGGCCTGCCGGACGACATCGCCCAGGCGGCGCTCTACCTCGCCTCCGATGCGGCGGCCTTCGTCTCGGGCACGCATATCGTGGTCGACGGCGGCATCACGGTCGGCGGGCGCCATTCGTGGGACGCCAGCATGATCTCGCCCTTCGCCACCATCCTGGGCGACCTCACGCCGGTCCAGCCTTGAGCCTGGCGACAGGCGGCCTCTCGCTGGCGGGCGGGCTCGATCCCGAACGCCTGGCGGGCGCCTTTGCGCGCCACGGCCGCCTGCACCTGCCCGGCCTGCTGCCGAAGGCCCAGGCCAAGGCGGTAGGCCAGGCCCTGGCCGGGCCCACGCCCTGGCACAAGTCGATGCATGTCGGCGGCAAGAGCTACGACTTCGCGCTCGACACCCTGGAGGCCATGCCCGCCGACAAGCGCGCGGCCCTCGACGCCGCCTTCGTGGAGGGCGGCAAGAGCGGGTTCCAATACCAGTTCGACGCCTGGCGGCTGTCCGACATCGTCGAGAGCGGTCAGCGGAGCGGCGGCGCCCTCGCGCCGCTCGAAGCGGTCTACGATCTGCTGAACAGCCAGGCCTTCCTGGGTTTCATCGGCGCGGTCACGCGGGACGCCCGCCCCGCCTATGCCGACGCCCAGGCGACGCGCTATCGCCCCGGCGACTTCCTGACCGCCCACGACGACGACGTGGAAGGCAAGAACCGCCTGTTCGCCTATGTGATGAACTTCACCCCGGCCTGGCGGGCCGACTGGGGCGGCCTGCTGGCGTTCCACGACGCCGACGGTCATGTGGCCGAGGCCTATACGCCGACCTTCAACGCCCTCAACATCTTCCGCGTGCCGCAGGTGCATTCGGTGACCCAGGTCGCCAGCTTCGCCGCCGGCCCCCGCCTCTCGATCACCGGCTGGATCCGTGAGCGCAGATCCTAGGCCCGCCCGTCCGCCCCTGGATCGCAACGTCCACGGCGCGCTGTGGATGCTCGCCTCAGCATTGGGCTTCACGGCCATGACGACGCTGATCAAATTCCTGGGCGACGACTATTCGGCGGCGTTGCAGACCTTCTACCGCCAGATCGCCGGCTTCATCATCCTGCTGCCGATCATCGTGCGACGGCGCAGCGCCGCCTTCGCGACCACGCGGCCGGGCATCCTGATCTTCCGGTCGGCGGCCGGGACACTGGGGATGATCCTGTCGTTCTACGCCTTCCAGAAGATGCCGCTGGCCGACGCCAACGCCCTGTCGTTCACCCGGACCCTGTGGCTGGTGCCGCTGGCGGCCCTGGTGGTGCGCGAAACGGTCGGACCCTTGCGCATCGGCGCGGCGGTGGTCGGGTTCATCGGCGTGCTGATCATGCTGCGGCCGGGCGTCGGCGGCCAGTTCGCGGTCGGCTGGCCGGCCATCGCCATGCTAGCCTCGTCCTTCCTGTTCGCCCTCACCATCACCGGCATGAAGGTGATGACCAAGGACCACTCGCCCACCGTGCTGCTGGTCTGGTCGGCGACGCTCGGCCTGGTCATGGCCCTGCCCGGCGCCTTCCTCGACTGGCGCTGGCCCGAGCCGGTCGACCTCGCGCTGCTGGGCCTGATGGGCGTGCTGGGGACCATCACCCAGGGCTGCTACATCAAGGGCATGGCGATCGGAGACGCCGCCGCCATGGCCCCCATCGACTATACGCGGCTGGTCTTCACGGTGATCGTCGGCCTGACCCTGTTCCACGAGGTCCCCAGCGTCTGGACGGTGGCCGGCGCGGCCGTGGTCGTCGGCTCGACCCTCTTCATCACCTGGCGCGAGGCCCAGCTCGCCAAGGCGGCGCGGCAGGCGAAGCTGACCGAAGAGAGCGCCGGCTAGTCACCTTCGCGCGCCAGGCGCTCCAGGACCTCGCGGGCTTCCTGTCGGTGACGCGGCTTCAGGTGCCGGCCGACCAGGGCCAGCATGGCGGCGAACACCGCCGCATCGTCGGTAAAGCCGATGCCGGCCAGGACGTCGGGAATGGCGTCGGTGGGCAGGACGAAATAGGCCAGCCCGGCCATCATCAGCGCCTTGGCGCGGGCCGGAGTCTGCGGGTCCTTCGCACAGAACCACACCGAGAGCGCGTCGCTCGCGAACGGAACCTTGGCCGCCACGCGGCGGATCTTCGGCCAGAAGCCGCGGGCGACACGCCGCTCGTTCACCCGCGCGACCGCGGGAACCATGGCGCGCGAGGGATCGAGCTCGGCCTTCGCATCGAAAGCCTCGCCGTTGACGCGGGGTGACGCTTTTGAGTTCGCGCTCATCGGGCTAAGCCTTGGACCAACAAGACCCATTAGACGTGAACGGGAGCCAAGCGTCCATGAAACTCGATTCCTCCATCGCCGCGGTCGTGACCGGCGGCGCCTCGGGCCTCGGCGAGGCCACCGTCCGCGCCCTGGCCGCCCAGGGCGTGAAATGCGCGATCTTCGACATGAACGAAGCCAAGGGCGAGGCCGTGGCCAAGGAAGTCGGCGGCGTCTTCTGCAAGGTCAATGTCACCTCGGAAGAGGAAGTGGACGCAGCCTTCGCCAAGGCCCGCGCCGCCCACGGCCAGGAGCGCATCCTGGTCAACTGCGCCGGCACCGGCAACGCCATCAAGACCGCCAGCCGCGACAAGCAGACGGGCGAGGCCAAGCACTTCCCGCTCGACGCCTTCAACCTGATCATCCAGATCAACCTGGTCGGCACCTTCCGCTGCATCGCCAAGTCGGCGAAGGGCATGCTGGACCTGGCGCCGCTGGAAGACGGCGAGCGCGGCGCCATCGTCAACACCGCCTCGGTCGCGGCCGAGGACGGGCAGATGGGCCAGGCGGCCTATTCGGCCTCCAAGGGCGGCGTGGTCGGCATGACCCTGCCGATCGCCCGCGACCTGGCCGGCGACGGCATCCGCGTGAACACCATCCTGCCGGGCATCTTCAATACACCGCTGATGAACGCCGCCCCGCCGCAGGTGAAGGAAGCCCTGGCCGCCTCGGTGCCGTTCCCCAAGCGACTCGGGAACGCCGAGGACTATGCGTCCCTGGCCCTGCAGATGATCACCAACGGCTATTTCAACGGCGAGGACGTTCGCCTGGACGGCGCCATCCGTATGGCTCCGCGCTGATCGGACCCTCACGGACCTGACCAAAGGGGGCCGCGGGCGACCGCGGCCCCTTGCCGTTTGGCGCGCCCGCGCTTTACGGCGGCGCCGTTTGGGGGTTCGGTAAACGCGGGAAATTTCAGGGGAGGCTGATCGCGCCATGATGGGACGGTGGGCGCAGCGGTCGATCGCCGCTCTCGGACGTCCAACCGCCGCGGCCTTCGCCGTGCTCGGGTCCGTCGCGGTGGCCGCCCTCCTGCGCATCGGGCTGGAAGCGGGGCTGGGCGACATGATCGACCCGTTCCCCAACTACATGACCTTCTATCCCGCCGTGCTGCTGGCCACCCTGGCCGCCGGGGCCCGCGGCGGCATGCTGGCCACCCTGATGAGCACGGCCCTGGTCGCCGCGCTCTGGCCGACCCCGGCCTGGGCGATCTACACCACCCTCTTCCTGGCGACGGCCGGGGCCACCGTGCTGGTGGGCCGGGCGATCCGCACCGCCGTACTGCACGGGGCCGAGATCGAGACCCGCTTCAGGGTGTTCCAGGAACACGCCCTGGACGGCTTCATCATCCTCGAGCCCATCTGGCAGGAGGAGCGGCTGGCCGATTTCCGCTGCGTCTATGCGAACCCCGCCGCCGAGCGCATGGCGCCGGCGGGAACGGGCGCCTTCGCCGGCCGCGCCATCGGCGACATCCTGCCGCCGGACCTCGCCGAACTGATGATCGAGCGCCTGCGCCCGGTGTTCGACGCCGGCGCGGCCGACGATATCGAGGTGGCGCGCCGTATCGACGGGCAGATTCGGCATTTCCGCTCCAGCGCCATGCCCCTGCTGGACGGCCTGGCGGTGACCTTTCGCGACGTGACCGCCCAGCGCATCTCCGAAGACACCCTGCGGGCCGGCGAGGCGCGCGTCCGGGCGCTGGTCGACAGCCTGCCGCAACTGATCTGGTCGGCGCAGAGCGACGGAGCCTACGACTATCTGAGCCCGCAGTGGATCGCCTTCACCGGCGCCCCGGCCGAGGCGCACCGGGGGGAGGCCTGGCTGGAGGCGGTGCATCCGGAGGACCGCGACGCGGTCGCCCAGGCCTGGCGACAGGCGGTGAACGGCGGCCTGCCCTATGCGATCGAGCACCGGCTGCGGCGGGCCGACGGGGCATGGCGCTGGGTGCAGGCGCGCGCCAGCGCCATGCGCGGGCGAAACGGCGAGGTGCGCCGCTGGTTCGGCGCCTGCAGCGACGTCACCGAGATCATCGAGGCGCGGAGCCTGCTGGAGACCCGCGTGGCCGAACGCACCCGGGAGCTGGAACGGAGCATCGCCCAGCGCGTGGAGGCCGAGGCGGCCCTGGCCCAGGCCCAACGGCTGGAGACCGTGGGGCGGCTGACCGGCGGGGTCGCGCACGATTTCAACAACCTGCTGACCGTGGTGATCGGCGGGCTGGACATGATCCTGACCAATCCGCAGGACACCGCGCGGGTGACGCGGCTGGCCGAGGCGGCTTTGGCCGCCGGGCGGCGGGGCGAGCGCCTGACCCGCCAACTGCTGGCCTTTTCACGCCGCCAGGAACTGAAGCTGGAGGCGGTGGAGGTCCAGGCGCTGATCGAACAGATCGAACCGCTGGTGCGGCGGGCGATCGGCGAGGACGTGACCTTGAGCATCCGCTGCCCCGAGCCGGTCGGCGCCGGCCTGCTGGATTCGGCGCAGTTCGAGGCGGCCCTGCTGAACCTGGTGGTGAACGCCGTGGACGCGACGCCGCCCGGGCGCGGCGACATCGAGATCGCGGTCGAGCGCATGGCCCAGGCCGTGGACGAGGCGCCCGAGGCCCTGGCGGGCGACTTCGTGGTGGTGAGCGTCTCCGACAACGGCGCGGGGATGGAGCCGGCCACCCTGGAGCGGGCGTTCGAGCCGTTCTTCACCACCAAGGAGGTCGGCAAGGGGACCGGGCTGGGCCTGGCCCAGGTCTATGGCTTCGTGAAGCAGATCGGCGGGGCGGTGACCATCGACTCCTCGGTCGGGTTCGGGACCACCGTGCGGCTCTTCCTGCCCGCCGCGCCCGGCGGGACGAAGACCGAGGCGGCCGCCGCTCCGGGCGAGCTGGGCGACTGGGGCCGCGGCGTGCGCGTGCTGCTGGTCGAGGACGATGCGGCGGTGCGCGCGATGACCGAGAGCCTGCTGGCCGAGCTGGGCTGCCAGGTGGAGAGCGCGGCGGACGGGCCGGCCGCGCTGGAGCGCCTGCACGGCGGCGAGCGCTACGACCTGCTGATTTCCGACATCGTCATGCCCGGCGGCATGAGCGGGGTGGAACTGGCCCGCGCGGCCCACGCCCGCGACGCGCGCCTGCCCATCGTGCTGACCACCGGCTATGCGGGCGAGCGGCTTGCGCAAGGGGCGAGCGAACTGGCCTGGCCTCTGCTGCGCAAACCCTTCCGCGCCGAACAGCTCAGCCTGGCCATGCGCGAAGCGCTGGACCGCAACCGCGAGGCGGCCCTCTAACCCATCTCCACGCCGTCGCAGCGCAGGGTGCGGGCGACCAGGCCGCCGGCCGGGGTCGGCGCCAGCAACTCACGCTGCGGCCGCGAAAGGGTCAGCCAGTCCATGCCAGCCTGCGGGGCGAAGGTGACGATCTGGCGGTCGTGATAGGGAGCGATGTCCGGGCCGGGCGCGGTGGTCAGCAGCGAGAAGCAGCCGTCCTGGACGAGGCCCGCGATCCAGAACCAGTCTTCGCCGGCCCGGGTGAAGAGGTGGCGGTCCTTCAGCTTCACGCCCGCCGCCCGGGGCGCGGTGTATTCGAAGAAGCCGTCGGCCAGGACCAGCACCCGGTCGCTGCGCGAGAAGTCGCGCCCCTCCGAGCGGAAGTTGAACACCGACGCGCCGCGCGGACCCGGCCAGGCCCAGGTAAGCACGGCGCCCTCCAGCATGCCTTCCGCCAGCCGCACCACAAAGGCGCTGTCGCGGATGCGGATCGACGGCTGGGGGCCGAGGTTGGAGACCAGCCCCTGGCGCCAGCGAAAACGAGCCAGGCCGCGCCGGTCGAACGCCTCGATGGCGTCCTGAAGCTGCTTGTTGCGCTGGAACTCGTTGCACATGGGCGGTCAGGCTAAACGAAAAGGGGGGGGGGGGCCACCCACCCCCCCCA
>NZ_JAYRST010000006.1:0-70590 GCF_041920015.1 Phenylobacterium sp. | reverse complement strand
TCGCAGATCCATCGAATAGGGTCGAACCATGCAGGCTGGCCTCCGCCCAGCCCACATCTTGAATCACGATCCGCCCAAAACCGGAATCCCGCGATTCAATCAAATCCAAGCACGATCTAGTGCCCTGCGCTTTTCGAGAACAGGTTGATCACCAACACGCCTGAGACGATCAGGCCCATGCCGGCCAGGGCGGGCAGGTCGAGGCGCTGCTTGAAGGCGACCCAGGCGATGGCGGTGATGAGCACGACGCCCACGCCCGACCAGATCGCGTAGCCGACGCCGACGGGCACGGTCTTCATCGAGTGCGACAGGCAGTAGAACGCTACGCCGTAGCCGACCGCGGTGACGAGCGACGGTAGGAGGCGGGTGAAGCCCTCCGAGGCTTTCAGCGTGGAGGTGCCGATCACCTCGGCGACGATGGCGATGGCCAGCCAGGCGTATCCATTCATCTGCGTCTCCGATCGGCGAACACGATGGCGTGTTTCGCGGTGCGCGGCCAAGCCTTGCGCTACGCCCGACGCGGGTGGAAGCATAGGAGCCGGTCGGGGTCACATGCGCCCGCTCCCAACGAGGCGGGCGCCTCTAGAGCTTGGGAGGGCCTGCAAATGGGCAGACCAGGTTCCGGTTCCGCACGCGCCATCGCGCTGGTCGGCGCGGCGGGGGCCGGCAAGACAACCCTCATGGAAGCCATGCTGTTCGCCGCGGGCGCGGTCCCGCGACAGGGCGAAGTGGGTTCGACCAGCGTCGGCGACGCCTCGCCAGAGGCTCGGGCGCGAGGCCAGAGCGTGGAGTTCAACGTCGCCGGCTTCGAGTTCATGGGCGACCGATACGGGCTGATCGACTGCCCCGGATCGCCGGAGTTCGCCGGCTGCGAGGACTATGTGCTGCCGGCGGTGGACCTGGCGATCGTCGTCGCCGATCCCAACCCGACGCGTGCGGCCCTGCTGCAGCCGATCTTCAAGGAACTGGAGCAGCGGCGCATTCCGCATGCGGTGTTCGTCAACAAGATCGACCAGGCCCGAGGCGGGCTGGACGAACTGCTGGCGGCCATGGCCCCGGCCTCGGCCAACCGGCTGGTGGCCCGGCAGATTCCGCTGGTCGAGAAGGAGCAGGTGACCGGCTTCGTGGACCTGGCGCTGGAGCGCGCCTTCGTCTACCGCCCCGGCCAGCCGAGCCGGCAGGTCGATCTTGCCGGCGACGTCGCAGCGCTGGAGGCGGACGCCCGCTTCCACATGCTCGAGCAACTAGCTGATTTCGACGACGAGTTGATGGAGCAACTGCTCTCGGACCTCGATCCGAGCCGGGATGCGGTGTTCGCGGACCTGGTCGCGGACCTGGCCCAGGGGCTGATCACGCCGGTGTTCTTCGGCTCGGCCCTCAACGGTTTCGGCGTGCGGCGGCTGCTGAAGGCCTTGCGGCACGAGACGCCCGACGTGATGGCGGCGCGCGCGCGCATGGGGCTGGACGGGCCGTGCGCCTATGTCTTCCGCACGTCCTACGCCGGCCAGGCCGGCAAGCTCGCCTATGCGCGGGTGATGCAGGGCGAGATGGGCGACGGGGCCGAGCTGACCTTCGGCGACGGCGGCAAGGCGCGGGCCGGCGGGCTCACCGTCTTCACCACCGCGAGCGGGCGCAAGACGGACCGCGCGCGCGAGGGCGAGATCGTCGCCATCGGCAAACTGGACGCGGCCTCCGCCGGGGCGGTGCTGTCGCTGGACGGCCAGCCGCGGAGCTGGGCCGAGGCCGCCAGCCCGCCACCGGCGCTCTATGCGATGTCGATCTCGGCCAAGGACCGCAAGGACGACGTGCGGCTGTCGGCGGCGCTGCTGAAACTGGCCGAAGAAGACCCGGCTCTGGCCATCGGCCAGGACCCGGAGACGCACGAGACCATCCTGGCCGGCCGCGGCGAGGCGCACCTGCATGTGGTGATCGATCGGCTCAAGCGGCGTTTCAACGTCGAGGCTGCGACCGCCCGGCCCAAGGTCTCGTACCAGGAATCGGTGCGCAAGCCGGTGACCCAGCGCGGCCGTCACAAGAAGCAGACCGGCGGCCACGGCCAGTTCGGCGACGTGGTGCTGGAAATCCGTCCGCGGCCGCGTGGCGAGGGCTTCGCCTTCTCGCAGAAGATCACCGGCGGGGTGGTGCCCAAGCAGTGGATCCCCTCGGTGGAGCAGGGGGTGCGCGACGCCATGGAGCGGGGCGCGCTGGGATTCCCGGTGACCGATGTCGAGGTGGTGCTGGTCGACGGCTCCTATCACAGCGTCGATTCCTCGGAGATGAGCTTCCGCGCCGCAGGCCGGTTGGCGATGAGCGAGGGCCTGCGGGCCGGGACGCCCTATCTGCTGGAGCCGGTGGAGAAGATCGTCATCCGCGCGCCCCAGGCCTCGACCTCGAAGATCACCCAGGCGGTGAGTGCGCGGCGGGGCCAGATCCTCGGCTTCCATCCGCGCGAGGGCTGGGCCGGCTGGGACGAGATCGAGGTCTGCCTGCCCAGGGCCGAGCGCCAGGACCTGATCGTCGAACTGCGCGGCCTGACCCAGGGCCTGGGCGAGTTCACGGCGCAGTTCGACCACATGGCCGAACTGCCGGGCCGCCTGGCCGAGCAGGTGACGAAGAGCGAACCGGCGGGGGCGTAGAGGGAAGGCGGATTGGAGGGCGGCATAGGGCGCGGGCGGGGCGGTTCGGAGCCGATGCTCCCCCTCTGGGGGAGCTCCCGGCCGAATGGCCGGGTGAGGGGCACGTCTGCCTCAGCAGGCCCCCTCCGTCGCGCTACGCGCGCCACCTCTCCCAGCGGGGGGAGGAATTGACGCGGAGTCAGTGCTTGCCGCGGTCGCGGCCGAAGTTGGGTTCGGCGCTTTCCTGGCCGGCGGCGATGATGCCGCGGCGGATTTCGCGGGTGCGGGTGAAGAGGTCGAACAGCTTGTCGGCCTCGCCCCAGCGAATGGCGCGCGACAGAGCCTGGAGGTCTTCGGTGAAGCGGCCGAGGATTTCCAGCACCGCCTCGCGGTTGGCGACGAAGACGTCGCGCCACATGGTCGGGTCCGAGGCGGCGATGCGGGTGAAGTCGCGGAAGCCGCCGGCCGAATACTTCATCACCTCGGCCTGGGTCACCTCCTCCATGTCGGCGGCGGTGCCGACGATGTTGTAGGCGATCAGGTGGGGCAGGTGGCTGGTGACGGCCAGCACCAGGTCGTGATGGCGCACGTCCATCTGCTCGACATTGGCGCCTAGCGCGCGCCAGAACTCGGCCAGGCGGCCGGTCGCCTCGACATAGGGGGCGTCGTCGCGCGGCTGCGGCGTCAGGATCACCCAGCGGTTCTGGAACAGCTCGGCCAGGCCCGCGTCGGGGCCGGAATGCTCGGTGCCGGCGATCGGATGGCCGGGAATGACGAAGACGTCGTCGGGCAGGACCTTGGCCATGGCCTCGGCGACGCTGCCCTTCACCGAGCCGACGTCGGTGACCGTGGCGCCCGACTTCAGGGCGGCGGCGGCGGCCTGGGCGGCCTCGCCCATGGCCAGGACGGGCACGGCCAGGACCACGAGGTCGGCGTCCTTCACCGCCTCGCCGACGTCGCCGGTCACCTGGTCGGCGTAGCCTAGCTGGGCGATGCGCGCACGGTGCGCCTCGCTGGCGTCGGCGACGAAGACGTGGCCGACCACGCCGGCCTCGCGCGCCGCCCGGATGACCGACGAGCCGATCAGGCCGCAGCCGATCACGGCCATGCGCGGATAGATCACGCTCACGCCGCCGGCCCCTTCATGAACTCGCCCAGCGCCTCGACGACGGCGCGGTTGTCGGCCTCGCGGCCGATGGTGATGCGCAGGTGGTCGGGCAGGCCGTAGGCGCCGACATAGCGGACGATCAGGCCGCGGGCGGTGAGGAAGGCGTCGGCCTCCCTGGCGGTCCTGCCCGGCGTCTTCGGAAAGCCGACCAGCACGAAGTTGGCCGAGGAGGGCACCGGCTCCAGCCCCAGGCCGCCGAGCTGCTGGATCAGCCAGGGACGCCACTGTTCGACCAGGTCCAGCGAGCGCTGCTGGAACTCGAGGTCGGCGAGCGCGGCCACCGCGGCGAGCTGGGCCGGGATATTGACGTTGAACGGCAGGCGGATGCGGTCCATCGCCCCGGCCATCTCGGCGGGCATGTAGGCCCAGCCGACGCGCAGGGCGGCCAGGCCGTGCAGCTTGGAGAAGGTGCGGGTGACGACGACGTTGTCGAACTCGCGCACCATGGACATGCCGTCCTCGAAGCGCGGGTCCTTGCAGAACTCGCAATAGGCGCCGTCCAGGCAGAGGATGACGCTGGGCGGCAGGGCGCTCTGCAGGCGGCGCACCTCTTCTCCGCTGATCCAGGTGCCGGTCGGATTGCCGGGATTGGCGATGAAGACGATGCGGGTGCGCGCGTCGACCAATTTCAGCAACTCGTCGACGTCGATGCGGTAGTTGGGCTCGGGCGCAAAGCGGACCTCGGCCTGGCAGGCGCGGGCGGAGATCGCATAGGCGCCGAAGCCGAATTCGCCCTGGACGATGTTGTCGCCGGGTTCGAGATAGGTCTGGCAGAGCAGGTGGAAGATCTCGTCCGAGCCGCAGCCGACGATCAGGCGTTCGCGCTCGACGCCGAAGTGGGCGGCGATGGCGTCGCGCAGCTCGTTCGACTGGCCGTCGGGATACATCTGCAGCCTGTCGAAGGCGCCGGCGAAGGCCTCGCGAGCCTTTTCGCTGGAGCCGAGGATGTTCTCGTTGGCCGAGAGCTTCAGCGGATGCTCGATTCCCTCGACCTTGGAGAGGCCGGGCACATAGGCGGCGATTTCCAGGATGCCCCGCTTGGGCGTGGGACGCGGGGCGGCGGCGCGGTCGAAATCGGTGTCGGACATGGCCCGCGGGTTCTACACGTCGATGGGCGCGGGCGCAGCCCCGATGACGCCGGTCAGGCGGCCCGGCGCGCGGGCCAGGCGGGCGTCGTCGGCCTGGTAGAAGCCCATGAGGGCGAAGAGCTTGAGGCCGCCGGCCTCGGCGATCAGGTCGCCGGCCACGCCGTCGCGGCCCAGGGCCGCCTCGACAGCCTCCGCCGATCCGCCCGCATCGGTGACCCAGAAGGTCAGGTCCGATCCCGTCGGCTCGACCTCGACCTGCGCCGCCGCCAGGGCCGCGCGCGGGCCCCAGGCGGCCAGGCACGGCAGGGCGGCGAAGACCTTGAGGTTCGGTTCGACCAGCAGGCGGCCCCACCAGGGGGTTTCGGAAGCGAGGGACAACACCGCCACCCCGCCCGGCGTCTTGGCCGCGGCGATGGCGTCTTCCGGCTTTGCGACCTGGCGCAGGGGCGGGGCCGCGCCGAAGCGCAGGCGTGCGCCCTCGACGGCGCGGCCGCTGTCGCGCCCGCCATAGACCGAGATGTGGAAAGGCCCCTGGCGCGAAAGGCTGTCGCCGATCAGTTCGCGCCACAGCCGCACCACCAGGCTCGGCCGGGCGGCTTGGCGCGGGGTGTCGAGCAGGCGGCGCAGGAGTTGGGCCTCGCGGCCCGGGCGCAGGGCGAACTTGTCGCCGTCGCCGGCGGCGGCCTTGGCCGCGGCGACCTGCACGGCCAGCCCCGCCCGCTCATCCACCAGCGCCAGCAACTGGGCGTCGATCGCATCGATGCGCGCGCGCACGTCCTCGAGGCTGGGCGCGGCTGTCTTGGGATCGGCGTTCGCCATACTTTCCCCCGAAAACGAAGGTTCGGCGCTTAGGTCATTGCGGGCCAAGGCGCAATAGGCCCCTTGGCCGCAAAAAAGTTGCATCGGCGGCCGCGCGGCGGCTCAGGCGCGGCGATCGGCCTAGCTCGGCTTGCGGAAGACCAGGGTGAACTGGTCGGTCTTGCCGCGGATGGCCGGGTCGAAGACGTTGGCGGTGTGCGGGTCGTCGGAGTTGGCCAGCAGGCTGCTTTCGCGCTCCAGCTTGAAGCCCGCGGCGGCGAGGTCCGTCTTGACCGCCTCCGGATCGATGCGGTGCAGGGTGGCGGCGGCGTCCGTACCCGAACCGGCGAGCGCCTGGTGATCGACCACCAGGAAGACGCCGCCCGGCTTCAGCGACTTGAAGATCTCGGCGTTCACCTTGGCGGCCGTGCCGGCCGGAAAGGCCTTGAGATAGAGGTCGTGATAGTTCTGGACGGTGATGACGCCATCCAGGCCGTCGGGCAGGTCGAAGGCCTGGAGGCCGGCGTCCAGCGGCGTGACGTTGGGATGCTGGGCGGCCACGGCCTTGAGCGCCTCGCCGTACGAGGCCTGGTAGGCGATGAACTCGGCCGGTTGGTAGGCGTAGACTTGGCCGTTCGGCCCGACCGCCGCCGAGAGGATGCGGGTGAAGTAGCCGCCGCCGATCACGAAATCGGCGACCTTGTCGCCTGCCTTCACGCCCATCATTTCCAGCAGTTCGCCCGGCTTGCGGGCGGCGTCGCGCGCCACGTCCTCGGCGGGGCGGGCAGGGTCGGCGAGGGCCGCGGCGATGTCGGCCGGCGCGGCCGAAGCGGTCGAGGCGATGACGAAGGACGCAGCGCCGGCGGCCAGCAATCGCGTGAGCTTGAACATGGTGGTCCTCCTTTGAAGGCCCTTCGCACTCATCGGCGCGCCAGGCGAAATCCCGCGGGAATTGCGATTGAGCCTAGAGCCCTTTAGGGTTTGGTGGAATCACCCAAACCCGTTGAAAAGGGCTCTAAATCAAGCCTGTAGAGCGCGTTCGGGCGGGCGAACCGCTTACACTTCGCCCTAACGCGCTCTAGGTCAAATCGCGCCCAAAAAACAGCCCAAGCGGCGCCGTCGACGCCGCAGGTGCGGGGAGAGAGCAAGATGCGCGTCAATCGCAGGGCCATGCTGGCGGGGGTAGCGGGGCTGGGCGTGACCGCCGCCCTGGGCGGGATGGCGAACGCCCAGGTCGAGGGCTTGAGCCGGATCACCGGCGCGGCCGTTCCCATCACGCCGGCCGAGCGGCTGGCGCGGGTGGCCAAGGCCCAGGCGCTGATGAAGGCCCAGGGCCTGTCGGCGGTGGTGATCGAGCCTGGCGCCTCCATGACCTATTTCACCGGCGTCCAGTGGCGGCGCAGCGAGCGGGTGACGGCCCTGGTCATTCCGGTGGAAGGCGACCTGCTGATCGTCACGCCGCACTTCGAGGAGCCCTCGGTGCGCGAGAGCCTGGCGGTTCCCGCCGACGTGCGGGTCTGGCAGGAGGACGAGGACCCCGCCGCGCCGATGGCCGATTGGCTGAAGGCGCGCAAGCTGGCCGGCGGCGTGATCGGGGTGGAGGAGACCGTTCGCTACTTCGTCAGCGAAGGCCTCGCCCGCCGCCTGCCGAACGCCAGGTTCGCGCCGGGCGCGCCGGTGGTGCGCGGCTGCCGGATGATCAAGTCGCCGGCCGAGATCGCCCTGATGGAGATCGCCGCCCAGGTGACGGTGGCGGCCTATCGCTACACCTACTCGAAGGTCGAGCTGGGCATGACCCCGGCCGACATCGGGGCGATCATGAGCAAGGCGACGGCCGCCCTGGGCGGCAAGCCGGAGTTCTCCATGGTGCTGATCGGCGAGGCGGCGGCCTATCCGCACGGCACGCGCCAGCGCCAGGTGCTGCGCGAGCGCGAGGTGGTGTTGATGGACTGCGGCTGCACGGTCGAGGGCTATCAGGCCGACATCTCGCGGACCTTCGTGTTCGGCGAGCCGACCGCCGAGCAGCGCAAGGTCTGGGACGAGGTGGCCAGGGGCCAGCAGATCGCCTTCGAGACCGCCCAGGTCGGTACGCCGGCCGGCGCGGTCGACGATGCGGTGCGGCGCTACTACGAAAGCCTGGGCTATGGCCCGCGCTATGGCCTGCCCGGCCTGTCGCACCGCACCGGCCACGGCATCGGCATGGAGGGTCACGAGCCGGTCAATTTCGTGCACGGCGAGGAGACGAGGCTGGCGCCGGGCATGTGCCTGTCGAACGAGCCGGGGCTCTATCTGCCGGGCAAGTTCGGCGTGCGGCTGGAGGACTGTCTCCACATGACCGCGCAAGGGCCGCGCTGGTTCTCCAAGCCCGCGGCCTCGATCGACGATCCGATGGGCTGACCCTAATAGACCCTGGGCGCCGGGCCGATGGCGACGGGGCCAAGCGTGGTCTGGCCGGCCTGGAAGGTGATGCTGGCGCTGGCGACATCGCCCGAGCCCTGGCGGGCCACGGCGACCGCCGAGGCGGCCATGGCCGCTTCCGGCGCGATGGCTCCAGTCTGGGCCATCGCGTCCAGGGCCTTTGGCGCTTCGCGCAGGGTGACGTCGAGCGAGCCGCTGAGGCGGCCGTCATAGCCGACCCCGAGGGTTCCGCCCTGGGCGCCCAGCACGGCTTCGCCGGCGGTGACGCCGGCCTGGCGGACGGTCATGCGTCCGCCCGCCGTGGTCCAGGCGCGCACGGCGTCGGGCCAGTCGCGGCCCTTGAAGGCGCTGACCTTCGAGAGGATCGAATCCCAGGTGATCGAGATCGGCTTGTCGCCGGCGATCCGCGCGAACAGGCCCGAGAGGCGGGCCTTGCCGGCGTCGACCTTGAAGAACACCGCGGCCTGGTCGTCCGGGCCGGGGCGCAGGTGGAATTCGACCCGGTCGGCGGCGGTCAGGGCGAAGGGCTGCGCGCCCGCTTCGGGGGCGAAGGCGAGCTTGGTCCCCTCGAACGAGAGGTTCGGCAGTGGCTTGTCGAGGTGCGAGAGGCTGGCGTGGATCACCTCGCCGGTGACGTTGACCGGGCCGCCGAGCGGACGGGTGAAGGTGAGGCCGGCGGGCGTCGCGATCACCCAGGTCCCCAGGCCGTGCAGGAAGGCTTGGCCCTCCAGCTTCGGGGCGGAGATCGCCCAGCCGGACGGCTCGCGCACGCGCGCGTCCTTGAAGGCGACGTTCAGGCGGAAGGGATAGCCGCCGATGCTCCGCTCGCTCCAGGCGACGTCGTAGCCGGCGTCCCGCAGGGCCGCGGCGCCCTGGTCGATCTGCCTGACCGCCTCGCTGCGGGCGTAGAGCCAAAGGCCGCTCCAGGCGACGACGACGACCCCGGCGATCGCGAACGGAATGATGAGGCCGGCGCGTCCGGGTTTGCGGCGGCCCGCCTGATCGGGCACAGGGGAAGCAGGCGGGGCGGAGTTGTCGCGGCGGGCCATGTCGATTGAGCGGTGGGTCTTTGGTTACGGGTCGCTGATGTGGCGTCCGGGGTTCGAGTTCGTGGAGCGCCAGGAGGCCACCCTACACGGGCGGCGGCGCGCGTTCTGCATCTATTCGGTGCATCATCGCGGCACCTATGAGCGGCCGGGCCTGGTGCTGGGCCTCGCGCCCGGCGGGGCGGTGCGCGGCGCGGCCTATCGCATCGCCGAGGCCGACTGGGAAGCGACCTACGCCTATCTGCGCGAACGCGAGCAGCCGACCGAGACCTATATCGAGGCCCGCGCGGCGATCCGGCTGGCGGACGGGCGCAGGCTCGAAACTCTGGTGTTCCTCTCCGACGTGCGCCATCCGCAGTGGGCCGGGGCGCTCAGCCCCGAGCGGCAGGCCGAGCTGATCGCCGGCGCCACAGGCCTGTCGGGCCGCAATGTCGACTACCTGCGCGACCTGGTCGTGCACCTGCGCCAGCAGGGTGTGCGCGACGTGGCGATGGAGCGGCTGCTGGGTATGGTCGAGGCGCGGGAACTGGCCGCCGGCTGACGTTCCCTCCACCGCGGGCGTCCGCTTCTTCAGATGCTCCCCCAGAGGGGAAGCATCTAGGCTCTCCGAACGCAGCTAGAGCGGCAGCAGGGCCGTGGAGGCGGTTTCCAGGCGTTCCTGGAGAGTGCGCATGAATTCGGCTCGCTTGAGGCCGGGCTGGATGGGTTCCAGGTACTCGAAGACGATGGTTCCCGGCTTGCGCAGGAAGCCGTGCTTGGGCCAGTGCACGCCGGCGTTGGTCGCCACCGGATGCACCGGCACGTCGATCTCGCGGTAGAGGGCGGCGATGCCGGGCTTGTAGTCGGGCGCAGCGCCGGGGGCCATGCGGGTGCCTTCCGGCGCGATCATCACCTGGCGGGCCTGGGCGAAGCGCTCCTGGCTGTCCTTGACCAGCTTGCGCAGGGCCGCGGAGTGGCCGTCGCGGTCGACCACGATCATCTTCGCCTTGATCGCGTACCAACTGAAGAACGGAATCCACATCAGCTCCTTCTTCATCACGAAGCAGGCGTCGGGCAGGACGGCGAACTGGGCGAAGACGTCGAACATGCACTGATGCTTGGGCGCCAGGACCGCGGCGCCCGTGGGGATGTGCTGGCGCCCGCGGATCTCGACGCGGACGCTGCAGACGACGCGCAGCAGGACGATGATGCCCTTGGCCCACAGGCGCATCATCTCCATGGTCCAGCGGCGGGGCCCGAGCAGGCAGATCGGCGCGGCGCCTACCGCCAGCGCCGCCGACCACAGATAGAACAGCGCGACGAACAGGAGAGAGCGCAGGGCGGTCAAGCAGGTCAGCCTTTCTTCGCGGCGGGCTCGGCGTCCGCGCGCGGACCGAGGCCGAGGACCGCCTCGCGACCCAGGATCGCCAGATACTTGCAATATTCCAGCACCATCAAGCGCGCCGCCCCTGTGGTCCGCCACCAGCGGGCGGAATTGATGACCGGCGTCTCCACCGGATAGGGCGTCAGGCGCTTGTCGGGCATGGCCCCGCGCAGTTCGAGCATGGCGCGCGGCATGTGATAGTCGGCGGTGACCACGATCAGGCGGTCGTAACGCATGGCCCGCGCCCATTCCTGGGTCTCGCGGGCGTTGCCGAGGGTGTTGGCGGCGTCGAAACCGAGGTCGACGCAGCAGTCGTAGAGCCGGCGCGCGGCCTTGCTGACCACGCGGATGTCCTCGCGCGAGGCCTCGCGGCTGACGCCCGAGACCAGCATCCGACGGCCCTTGCCATCCTCCAGCAGGCTCATGGCCGCGGCGATCCGGGCGTTGGAGCCGGCGCCGGTCAGCACCACCACGCCGTCGGCGGCGGGCGGATCGGCGGCGGGCGTCGAGCGCTGCACGCGCTCGGCAAAGGCCAGCAGGCCCGCGGCCCAGATGGCGACCGCGACCAGGATGGCGACCAGGCCCCTCACGCCAGGTCCCGGATCAGCGCCAGGGCGGTGAAGCGCGCGGCGACCGCCGCGACGCCGGCCGCGGCCAGCGGGGCGGGGACGACGAACAGCAGGTCGCTCCAGGCGATGGGCAATACCGGCGTCAATCCCTGGCCTCCCCCCGCCAAGCGAAAAACGGCGCCCATGATCGCCGCGGCCCCGGCCCCGAACAAGCCCGCGTGGGCGGCCATGCGGGCGAAGCGGGCCTGGAACAACCGGGCGACGAAGCCGTCCTCGGCCCCCGACAGATGCAGCACCTCGACCACTTCGCGGCGGGCGGCGAGGCCGGCTCGGGTGGCGAAGGCGATGACCGCGGCGGCGGCCACCGCGATCAGGGCGAACACGAAGAGGCCGGCGAGGCGGGCCAGGCGCGCGGCGCGCTGGATGTCGGCCATCCAGGTGGTGTGGTCGTCGACCACCGCATCCAGCCCCTGGGCCTTCAGGGCGCGGTCGAGCGCCTGGGCGTCGGCGGGCTTTTCGCGGGTCAACTGCACGGCGACCAGCCGCGGGACCGGCAGGTCCGAGAGGTCGGCGTCGCCCAGCCAGGGGGCGATCAGGGCCTCGGCCTTTTCGGGCTCCATGGCGCGGGCCTCGGCCACGCCGTCGACGCCGGCCAGGGTCTCGGCGGCGCGGGCGGCCGCGCCGTCGGGGGTCTCGTTGGCCTTGGGCCGGACGATGATCGTGGCCTGGCCTTCGAGCTGGCGGGTCCAGTCGCGGGCGGCGCGGTCGGCGGCCAGCAGGCTCAGCAAGGTCAGGCAGGCGAGGAAGCAGAGGACCGCCACCACGAAGGTCAGCGAACCGTCCCGCGCATCCGCCTCGGGCAGGAACGGCGCCGGGCGCCAGCGGGCGACGTCGAAATCGCTCACTGGCGCGCTCCCGGCGCGGTCAGGCGCCCGTTCTGGAGATGCAGCACCGGCATGCCCGAGCGGGCGACCAGGTCCTCGTCATGGGTGGCGAACAGCACCGTGGCGCCCAGGCGGTTCAGCTCGACGAACAGCTTGAGGATGCGCAGGGCCATGTCGGGGTCGACATTGCCGGTCGGCTCGTCGGCCAGCAGGATCTCGGGCCGGTTGACCACCGCGCGCGCGATGGCCAGGCGCTGGCGCTCGCCGCCGGCCAGGGTCGCCGGCATGGCCTGCATCCGGTGCTTCAAGCCCACCCAGGCCAGGAGCTCGGCCACGTCGTCGCGATAGGTGTCCGGTTTGCGGCCCTCGATCCGCAGCGGCAGGGCGGTGTTGTCGAACACCGAGAGGTGATCGAGCAGCTTGAACTCCTGATAGACCACCCCGATGCGGCGGCGGAGGAAGGGAAGCTCCTCGCGCGGCACGGCCGCGACGTCCTGGCCGAACAGGTGCAGCAGGCCCTTCGAGGGGCGGGCGGCGAGGAACACCAGCTTGAGCAGCGAGGTTTTGCCGGCCCCCGAGGCCCCGGTCACGAAGTGAAAGGAACCGGGCTCCAGGGCCAGGCTGATGTCCTTGAGGGTCTCCGGGGCGCGGCCGTAACGCATCGACACATCGTCGAAACGGACAATGGCTCGATCGGCGCCGCTTGCGCCTGGGGCGTTCGGGTTTCTGGACATGGGGGCCGAAATCGGCGACCTCGGTGGAGGTTGCTGGAGCGTCCGATTCGGCTGTCATGATACTGACCTGTCCAGACTGCGCCACCAGCTATTTCGTGGACGATTCCAAGATCCCCGCGGATGGCCGGTTGGTGAAGTGCGCGAATTGCGGCGCGCGATGGACTGCGTCTCTAGACCAGGCTCTGGAGCCTGCGCCGTCCGAGCCGGAGACGGCGTTCGCGCCCGAGCCGGACGTGGCGTCCGAGATCGATGAGGCGCCGGTCCGCGAGCTGTCCGGCGAGGACCTGCCCAAGGTCTTCCGCGCCAAGGCCGACACCGAACGCAAGGTGCGCGAGGCCGCCGCGACGGGGGTGATCTGGGCGGGCATGGCCGCGGCCCTGGTGCTGATCCTGGCCCTGGCGGTGATCTTCCGCGTCGATGTGGTGCGCCTCTGGCCGCGGACGGCCAGCGCCTATGCCGGCGTCGGTCTGCCGGTGAACAGCTTGGGCCTGGTGATCGAGGGCGTGCGCTTCGAGCCGTCGCTGCAGGAGGGCCATGCGGCGCTGGCGGTGTCGGGCATGATCCGCAACATCGAGAACGAACCGGTGGTGACCCCGCCGCTGCGCATCAGCCTGCTGGACGCCGAGGGCAAGGCCATCGCGACCAAGATCGCCCGGCCGGCCGACGCGCGCATCCCGCCCGGCGAGACCCGCCATTTCGCCATCGCCCTCCTGGACCCGCCGGCCCGCGCCAAGGAGCTGGAGGTCGCCTTCGCGCCGCGCGAGCCGCTGGGCGTCAAGGTCCAGCAGAGCGACCCCGCGCCGGTCTCGCGCTCCCAGGCGCCCGCCCTGCGCCCCACCGCCGCGCCCGCGCCGCCGCCCTTGGTGATGGAGGCGCAGCCGCTCGCGCCCGGCAGCCCCGACGCCCTGCCCGCGCCCGCCCATGACTGAGGCCCGCACCCCCACCGTCCTCTTGAGCGAGGCCGAGGTCGCCCGCCGGGTCGAGGCCCTGGCGCAGGCCATCGCCCCGCAGATCGACGACGAGACGGTGGCCGTTTGCCTGCTGACCGGGGGGCTGTGGTTCGCCTCAGACCTGACGCGGGCCCTGGCGCGCGCCGGGCGGTTCGTGCGTTTCGACGCCTTGTGGCTGGCCTCCTACGGCGACGAGCGCGCCAGTCTCGGACGCTGCGAAGTGCGGGCGGACCTGCAAAGGCCGCTGGCCGGCCGCACCGCGCTGGTGATCGACGACGTGATCGACACCGGCCTGTCTCTGTCGGAGGCCCACAGGCTGGTCAATGACGCCGGGGCGAAACGCGTGCTGACCGCGGTGTTCGCCACCAAGCCCTGGCCCACGCCCCGGGCGATCACTCCAGACTTCGTCGCCTGGGAAGCGCCGGCGAGGTTCCTGGTCGGCTACGGCATGGATGCGGCCGGCGCGCTGCGCGGCCTGCCCTATGTCGGAGCCTTGGACTAGGACACCGCCGCCAGCAGGGCGCGTTGGGCGGTCAGTTCGGCGACCGCGCGCAGCAGGTCGGCCGGCTGGATCGGCTTGGGATGGACCTGGTTGAAGCCGAGGGCGACCAGGCGTTCGCCTTCGCCGGACATGGCGTCGGCGGTGAGGGCCAGGACGGGGATGGCGCGGGGGCCGGCCTCGCCCGCCCGGATGCGCCGCAGGGCCTCGACGCCATCCATCCGCGGCATGTGGATGTCCATCAGCACGATGTCGAACCGGCCGGCGCGCAGCTTGTCCAGGCAGTCCTGACCATCCTCGGCGGCGACGACCTGAGCGCCGGCCGCTTCCAGCACCGCCTGGGCGACGGTGCGGTTGATGCGGTTGTCGTCGACGACCAGGACGCAGACCTCCTCCATGGCGACCTCCGGAACCTCCTCTTCGCCGCTGGCCGGGGCCGTGGCGGGCAAGGGCAGGCGTACGCGGAAGGTCGAGCCGTGGCCGGGGCGGCTCTCGACCTCGATGTCGCCCCCCATCATCTCGGAGAGCTGGCGGCAGATGGAGAGGCCAAGGCCGGTGCCCCCGAAGCGGCGGGTGGTCGAGACCTCGCCCTGGGAGAAGGTGCTGAACAGCCGGCCGAGTTGTTCCTCGGTCATGCCGATGCCGCTGTCGGCGACCTCGATCACAAGCCCCCGCGCGCTCAGCGGCGCGATGCGGACGCACACCGAGCCGCGCTCGGTGAACTTCAGGGCGTTCGACACCAGGTTCATCAGGATCTGGCGCACCCGCAGGGGATCGCCTTCCAGCCAGGGCGGGGTCTGCGGGTCGATCTCCAGGGCCAGCTCCACGCCCTTCTGGCGGGCGGTCTCGCTCCACAGCATGAAGAGCTGGCGGCCGATGCGGTCGATGTCGAAGGGCACGGCTTCGAGTTCGAGCTTGCCGGCCTCGATCTTGGAGAGGTCGAGGATGTCGTTGAGGATCGCCATCAGGCCGTCGCCCGACTGGACGATCATGTCGAGATATTCCGACTGGCGACGGTCCAGGCGCGTGGCGGCCAGGGCGTGGGCCATGCCCAGTACGCCGTTCATCGGGGTGCGCAGCTCGTGGCTCATCATGGCCAGGAAGGCGGACTTGGCCTGGTTGGCCTGCTGGGCCTGCGCCTGGGCCTTTTCGAGCGCCAGCGCATTGCCGCGCAGCGCGCGCGCGACATCGAAGACCGCCAGGCAGACGCCGGCAAGCGCCAGCAGCACCACCGCCAGCCGCCAGCTGCTGAAGCCGGTGAGCAGGATCGGCACCGACACCAACGAGAGCATCGGCCAGGGGATGAGCGCCACGAAGGCGGCGCGGCTTAGGGCGGCGTACTTCAAGGCCTCGATGACGATGCCGAACAGGATCAGCAGGGCGGCGAGTTGCATCGGGCCCGAGCCATAGACCCAGCTTGCGGCGGCCATGCCCGACCAGGTCAGGCTGATGACCGTCGGGGTGACGAGGCGCTGGGCGCGCGAGACCCTGCGGCCGGCCGCCTGGCAGTAGGCGAAATAGCGGTGATTGGCCGCCAGCAGGATTTCCAGCACCAGGCTGGCGGCGCCCCAGGCGATCGCCGCGCCCCAGCCGAACTCGGCCAGCAGCAGCACGCCCATCAGGAGCGTGATGACGCGCCGGTTGATGGCGCTGCGCTTGCTCATGCGCAGGGTGGCGCCTTCGCGGCCGTCGTCCAGAATCTCGTTCAGCGCCACTGCCGCCCCCGCCTCAGGTGCGACAAGATGGCAGGCGGGGGTTCAGGAATGGTTTAGCTCGCCGGGGCGTGCTGCCAGGGAGCTGGGGCTTCTCTGGCCATCATGTCCTCGAAGGTCGGGCGGGGGCGGACCACGGCGTAGGCGCCGCCCTTGACCAGCACCTCGGGAACCAAGAGACGGCTGTTGTACTCGCTGGACATCACCGCGCCGTAGGCGCCGGCGCTGAGGAAGGCCACCAGGTCGCCGGCCGCCAGCGGCGGCAGGGCGCGGTCGCGGGCGAAGGTGTCGCCAGTTTCGCAGATCGGGCCGACCACGTCGTAAACCACCGGCTCGCCGTCGCGCGGGCGGACCGGGACGATCTCGTGATAGGCGTCGTACATGGCCGGCCGGATCAGGTCGTTCATGGCCGCGTCGAGCACCACGAACCTGCGCCCTTCCGGCCGCTCGTGGATGTGCTGGACCTGGGCGACCAGCACGCCGGCGTTGGCCGCGATCATCCGGCCCGGCTCGAAGGCGTAGCCGATGTCCAGCCCCTTCATGGCCTTGGCGATCATCCGCGCATAGTCGGCGGGCGGCGGCGGTTCGGGCTGGTTGAAATAGGGGACGCCGAGGCCGCCGCCCAGGTCGAGGCGCTGGACCGACAGCCCCTCGCCGCGCAGGCGTTCGACCAGGCCGCGCATCTTGGCGAAGGCCTGCTCCATCGGCTCCAGGTCGGTGATCTGGCTGCCGATATGGCAGGTGACGCCGACCGGATCGAGGCCGGCGTCGTTGGAGGCGTTGGCGTAGAGCCGCTCGGCCTCGGAAAACGAGACGCCGAACTTGTTTTCGGACTTGCCGGTCGAGATCTTGGCGTGGCCGCCGGCCGAGACGTCGGGATTGACGCGGATGGCGATGGTGGCGCGGGTTCCCAGCGAGCGGGCGACCTGGCTGACCAGCTTCATCTCCGGCTCGGATTCGACATTGATCTCGGCGACGCCGGCCTGGAGGGCGAAGGCGATTTCGCCGGCCGTCTTGCCGACGCCGGAAAAGACGATCTTCCCGGGCGGGATTCCGGCGGCGAGCGCGCGGCGGATCTCGCCTTCCGACACGGTGTCGGCGCCGGCGCCCAGCGCAGCCAGCGTGCGCAGCACGGCGAGGTTGGAATTGGCCTTCACGGCGAAGGCGATCAGCGGCTCGCCGCCATGGCCGTCCCCGATCCCTTCGGCGACCAGGGCGTCGCGCAGCACGGTGTAGTGCCGCTCCAGGGTGGCGGTGGAATAGACATAGACCGGCGTGCCGACCGCCGCGGCGATGTCGGCGAGGGCGACGCCTTCACAGAAGAGCTCGCCGCCCTTGAGCTCGAAATGGTTCATCGCGGATCGGCGTCGGGGGTCTGGGCGGCGTCGGCGGGCGTGGCCTGCGGCGGGGCCGGCCGGTCGTTGCGGTTGCGCGGGTCGACCGTGCGCACCGAACGCGAGGAGGCCGAGCCGGCGTCGGCGTCGGTCGCGGCCTTGCCGAACATCGGGCCGGGGCGTTCCAGTTCGCCGAGCTTGCCGCAGCCGGCCAGGGCCAGGGCGCCGGCCAGGACGGCGACGGCGACGGGACGAAGGGTCATTGCAGGGTCTCCTTCCAACGCGCGATCTGGGCGCGGACCTGCTCGGGCGAGGTTCCGCCATAGCTCTTGCGGCTGGCGGCCGAGGCCTCCGGCGTCAGCACCTCGTAGACGGCCGCGGTGATGCGCGGCTCGATGGCCTGCAGTTCGCCGAGCGGCAGGCCGGGCAGGTCGACTCCCAGGGTCTCGGCCCGCTTCACCGCCGCGCCGGTGACGTGGTGGGCGTCGCGGAACGGCATGTCGAGGGTGCGCACCAGCCAGTCGGCGAGGTCGGTGGCGGTGGAGAAGCCGGCGCCGGCGGCCAGCGCCATGCGCTCGGCGTTCGGCTCCAGGTCGGCGACCATGCCGGCCATGGCGGCCAGCGACAGCTCCAGGGCGTCGAACGCCTCGAAGGTCGGAACCTTGTCCTCCTGCATGTCCTTCGAATAGGTCAGGGGCAGGCCCTTCATGACCATGGTGAGCTGGGTCAGCGAGCCCAGCACCCGGCCGACCTTGGCGCGGATCAGCTCGGCCGCGTCGGGGTTCTTCTTCTGCGGCATGATCGACGAGCCGGTGGTGAAGGCGTCGGTCAGCTTCACGAAGCCGAACTGCGGCGTCATCCAGATCACGATCTCTTCGGCCAGGCGCGAGAGGTGCACCGCGCAGAGGCTGGCGGCCGACAGGCTCTCCAGGGCGAAGTCGCGGTCCGAGACGCTGTCCAGCGAATTGGCGGTGGGGCGGGAAAAGCCCAGGGCCTTCGCCGTCGCGTGACGGTCGATCGGGAAGGGCGAGCCGGCCAGGGCGGCCGCGCCCAGCGGGCACTCGTTCATCCGCGCGCGCGCGTCGGAAAAGCGCGAGGCGTCGCGGCCGAACATCTCGACATAGGCCAGCAGGTGATGGCCGAAGGTGACCGGCTGGGCCGGCTGCAGGTGGGTGAAGCCCGGCATCAGGGTGGCGGCGTGCGGCTCGGCCTTGGCGAGCAGGGCGCCCTGCAGGGCCTTGATCTGGGCGATGGTGCGGTCGCAGGCGTCGCGGACCCACAGGCGGAAGTCCAGCGCCACCTGGTCGTTGCGCGAGCGGGCGGTGTGCAGCCGGCCGGCCGCCGGGCCGATCAGCTCGCGCAGCCGCGCCTCCACGTTCATGTGGATGTCTTCGTATTCGTCGCGGAACGGGAAGGTCCCGGCGGCGATCTCGGCCTCGATGGCGGCCAGGCCGCCCTGGATGGCGGCCTCGTCCTTGCTTGTAATCACGCCCTGCTTGAGCAACATCGCCGCGTGCGCGCGGGACCCGGCCAGGTCCTGGGCGGCCAGCCGCTTGTCGAAGCCGATGGAGACGTTGATCGCCTGCATCAGCTCGGCGGGCTTGGCGGAGAAGCGCCCGCCCCACATGGCCTGGCCTTGGGCCTCCCCTGGGGTCTGGGCGGCGTCGCCGGAAGCAGTCGAGGAAGTTTGCGTCATATGACCGATAAGTCTGGAGAGAAGTCCGCCGGCGAACCTGGGGGCTTCCCGCTGAAATGGGGTCTGCGGGGCGCCGCCGTCGTCGGCGTCGCGGCGGTTGTCTACATCATCGCCCAAGCCTCCATAACCCCCCAGCAGAAGAGCGCGCTCAAGCCGCTGGCGCGCGGCGAGATGGCCAAGTTCGTGGTTCCGGCGGAGGCCGCTCCGCCGCCGGCCGAAAGCTTCCTGGACGCGGGCGGCCAGAGCCGCAGGATCGCCGACTTCAAGGGCAAGGTGGCGGTGGTGAACCTGTGGGCGACTTGGTGCGCCCCCTGCGTCATCGAGATGCCGACCCTGGCCAGGCTGGCCGCCAGCTACGAGGGCAAGCCGGTCGAGGTGGTGGCGGTCAGCATCGACCGCCCCGAGGACGAGGCCAAGGCGCGGGCCTTCATCGCCCAGCATGGGCCGCTGGCCTTCTATCACGATCCCAAGATGGCGCTGCCGTTCGCCTTCAAGCCGGTGGCGGCGGGGATGCCGACGACGATCATCTATGGCGCGGACGGGCTGGAGAAGGGGCGGCTGGCCGGCGGCGCCGACTGGTCTGGCAAGGACGCCAAGGCCCTTATAGACAAGGTGCTGGCGGAAAATTGAACGACGTTCGCCGTTGACCGGGCCGTGCGTGCGTGTGCAACCTTCGCGCCGCAATCCGGACTTGGGCCTGCGGACGTTCTTCTTCCCGCGCTTGCGGATCGAACCCACCTTCCCAGATGACTGAGATTGTTTCGGGGCGTGCGCTGGCGCGCCTCTTGCGGAACGCTTGTCAGGGAGACGAGAGCGTCATGGCCACCGGGACGGTCAAGTGGTTCAACACCACCAAGGGATACGGCTTCATCCAGCCGGATGACGGGGGCAAGGACGTGTTCGTCCATATCTCCGCCGTCGAGCGCGCAGGCCTTCGCAGCCTCAACGAAGGGCAGAAGGTCGAATTCCAGGAGCGCGAGGAGCGCGGCAAGGTCGCCGCGGTCGATCTCAAGCCGCTCTGAGGCTCGCCGCCAGGACGACTTGCGGCGCCGGTCTTGCGGCCGGCGCCCTTTTCGTCAGGCGACTTCCTTCTGCCGGCCGCGCTGGGGCGCGTCCGGATCGGTCATGACCCGCAGCAGGTTGACCAGCGACGAGCGGGCCTCCTGAGGCAGCCGCTCGAAGGCGCTGAGCAGTTCGAGCGCGCCGGGCGTGCGCATGCGGCTCAAGAGGTCGACGTCGCCCTCGCCGGCCGGCGTGTCGAGGACGTCCATCAGGTCCACAACCCGGCATCGCAAGGCTCGGGCGATCTGGACCAGCCGCGAGAACGAGATGCGGTTGGCGCCGTTCTCGTACTTCTGGATCTGCTGGAAACTCACGCCGCATTGCTCCGCGAGCGCTTCCTGCGACATGCCTATGGTTCGCCGCCGGATTCGCACGGCGGCGCCCAGGGCCACGTCCATCGGGTCGGGGGTCTTGTTCGAAGGCTCAGCAGACATTGTGGTCTCCTCATCCAAGACTTCAGCCGCCGGAGCAGAAGCTCCGAGGTTCGTTTTGGATTCAAGGGAGTTAAGGCCCATCCTCTTGATTTGAAAAGAGTACTCGTCGTTGCGAGTGCGGTGAATGCCGAGCGCGTTCAGCGAACGCGTTGTGCGAGCTGCAAGTACTCGCTGTGTCAAAACCTCGTAATCGCGGAAAAACGCGCCCCAAGGTCGCTTCGCATGAGCTCTGGGTGGCCGAAATCGGCCGCGGTGGACCTGTATCTGGCCCGCATTTCATCTGTATGGTTGTAATTTACCCAAGTTCGCACCTGGATCGAATCTTCAGAATATCGCCGTTCTCTCGCCTTAAACGCGAGTGCGCGGGGCGGTCCCGGCGCGATTTCGCTTCTGAGGGGCGCCGATTGTTGGGATACTGAGCTCAGGGTGAGTGCGAGTACCGACATGAAGACTTGGCGGCAGGTTGCGGGTTTGGCGGTGGTCGCGGCGTTGGCGGGATGCGCCACCGGCGGCGTCGACGTCGCCGAGCAGGGCGCGGCGCCTGCCTTGGCGAGCGGCCTGGCCCTGGCCGGGACCACCGAGGCGGGCGCCGGGACGGCGCTGATCTCGAAGCTGCGCGAGCAGGGCGTCGACACCGCGCGGGCCGAGGCGCCTCTGCTGCTGGAGATCGCCTCGGGCGAGCGGCCGTGGCCGGTCGGCGCCTATTCGGGAAACAGCGCGCCGGACGAGCCCGCGGCCTGGCTGGCGCCGCCCCGGCCGCGGCCCTGGTGGGCGCCGAAGAGCGCCAGGATCTGCACCCTGGAGGCCCGGGTCATCGCCGCCGCGGACGGCCATGAGGCCTATCGGGTCCGCGCCTCGGCGCTTGGCCGGGGCGAGGGGTGCGGCCGGTCGGAAGCGCTGGTCGCCGCGGTCGCCGCGAGCCTTGCGGGTTCAAGCGCTGGTAGACGCTAGAGCATTTTCCGCCGAAGTGGATACCGGTTCGGTGTAGAAAATGCTCCAAATTCAAAGAGTCTTGAGCAAAATCCGATCCAGTCAGATCGGATTTTGCTCTAGGGGCAAGATCAAGGTGAAGGTCGCGCCTTCGCCCGGGGCGCTCGAACAGGCGATTTCGCCGCCGTGCCGCTCGATCACCGCCTGGACGAAGGACAGGCCCAGGCCCACGCCGTCGACGCGGCGCTCGCCCTGCGAGGCGGCGCGATGGAACCGCTGGAACAGGCTCCCGATCTGAGCCGCAGACAGGCCGGGCCCCTGGTCGGAGATCGCGCAGGCGACGGCGGGGCGTCCTCCCAGGGTGGCCGGCGTCAGGCTGCAGGCGATGCGGCTGCGCTCGGGCGAGAACTTCACGGCGTTGTCGATCAGGTTGATGAGGGCGCGGGTCAGCAGCGAGCGGTCCGCCTCCACCACATATTCGCCCTCCAGGCCCATGGTGACGACCTCGATCCCGCGGGCGGAGGACTGCGGCCAGAGATCGTCCACCGCTTCGACCAGCACGTCGCCCAGGTCGAGAAGCTCGATCGCGTACTGGTCGCCTTCGGCGCGGGCGAGGTTCACGAAATTGTCCGCGAGCGCCAGGGTGCGGCGCGCATAGCCGGCGATGCGCTTGGCCAGGTCGGCGGGCGCGCCGAGGCCGGGCGAGCCCAGCAGGGTCAGGATCGAGACCTGGGGCGAGCGCATGTCGTGGGTGAGCAGTTCGAGGATGCGCTCGCGCTGGCGACCGGCGGCTTTCAGCGCGCTGATGTCGGTGAAGCGGACGATCCATCCGGCCGTGGCGCCGGTCTCGTCCGACAGGGGCGTGCGGCGCAGGTGGAAGGCGCGGCCGTCGCGGGCGGCCAGTTCGATCTCCAGGGTCGGGGCGAGGCTGGTGTCGGCCGCTTCCGGCGGGGCGTCGGGGACGACTAGGCCGATCAACTCGGCGAGCGGCCGCCCGGTCAGCGCCTCGGGCGAGGCGGCGTGGAACAGGGCCTCGGCCTCGCGGTTGGCGATCAGCACCTGGCCGGTCAGGTCGGTGACCAGGGTGGCGTCGGGCAGGCCGTGCAGGGCGTCGAGCACCAGCCGGCGCAGGTCGCGCGCCCGCTCGATGGCGCTGTGCATCAGCACGAGCTGGCGGTCGATGACGTCGGTCGGCGGGCCGCGGGGCCGCGAGAGGGCCGACAACAGATCAGGCTCGCGCGAGAACGCTTGCAGTTCCTGGAACATGTAGGCGCTGGTCGCTTCCAGCCGCCGCCAGCTCCACAGCGGATAGACCAGCAGCAGGCCCGCCAGGGCCGCGGTCGGCGGCAGCCAGATCCGGCCGTGCAGATGGATGAGGGCGCTGGCCGCGACGGCGGCGACGCTGAGGCCAGCCCACATCACCAGGTTGAGGCGGGGCCGGAACAACAGGAACCCGGCCAGGGCCAGCCACAGCGGGGCCAGCGAGAAGGCCGCCAGCAGCCCGGGCTGGGCGGGCCTGACCGTCCGCCCGGCGAGCAGGGTGTCGAGCAGGTTGGCCTGCAGTTCGACGCCGGACATGATCTCGGTGTGGTGCGACAGCGGCGTGGCGTAGCGGTCGCCAAGGCCGTCGCCCGTGGCCCCCACCAGCACCAGCTTGTCGCGCAGGAATTCGGGCGGGGTCTCTCCGCGCAGGACGTCGACGAAGGAGATGGTGCGGAAGTGTCCCGGCGGGCCGGCGAACGAAATCAGCATCGGCGACTCGCGCAGCAGCGCCTTTCCCCTCGCGGGCTGAGCGGCGGGCGCGGGCAGGGCCTCGCCGGTCCAGGCGCGGCGCAGGAACTCCATCAGGTGCGGCCAGACCTGGTCGCCGTCGCGTTCGAGCAGGTAGGCGCGGCGGATGACCCCGTCGGCGTCGAATTCGACGTTCACCTGGCCCAGCCCCGCGGCCGCCGACCCGATCGGCTCGACCGGCGCCACCAGGTCGTAGGCCGCGCCGTTGCGGCCCGGAACCTCGAAGGTCAGGGGCAGGAAGATCGGCGGGCCGAGGCGCAGGGCGGCGGCCAGGGCGGCGTCGGCCGCCGGGTCGGGATCGGGCTCGACCAGCAGGACGTCATAGGCGACCGCCCGCGGCCCGGCCTTGGCCAGTTGTTCCAGCAAGGCCGTGTGACGCTGGCGCGGCCAGGGCCAGCGGCCCAGCTCGGCCAGGCTGCGGTTGTCGATGGCGACGATGACGATCTGCGGTTCGGGCGCGCGTACGCCCAGGGAGGCGAGCGCATCGAACACCACGTTGTCGGCGCGTTCGGTGACCCGGCTGAAGGACAGGAACAGAACCAGGGCGGTAGCGGCCAGGGCGACCAGCGCCCACTCGGCGGTCACCCTGCGGCGCGCCGACCGGCCGGGCGGCCGCGCTGTGCCCCCGTCGTCGCTCAACTGCCGATTTCGAACCGCTCGAGGGGCGACCACTTTTCGACGTACCGCCCGGCGGCGAAGGTGCGTGACATGACCCGCCACTCATACACGCCCGGCGGCAACTGGGTGAGGGTCAATTCCTGGGCGGTCAGGCCGGCCTCGTCCACCACCGGGACGGCGGCGCCTTGCTGCAGGAGCTGGAAGCGGTAGGTGCGCTCGCCGGCGCCGGCCGCAGCCCAGCGGAACCGGTAGCGCCGCACGCCGTCCTCGCTGCTGCTGACCGGCGCGCTGACGTTCAGCGTGTTGAGGCGGCGCTCGAAGGCGTAGGTCGCCGGCGCCCCCAGCAGCCCGTTCTCGTCGAAGGCCGCGACGCGCAGGAAATAGACGCCGTCCGCCAAGTCCTCGAACTGCAGGTCCGGCGTCTCGGCGACGGCTTCGCTCAGCACGTCCAGGAAGCCGGCATCGGCGGCGAGGCGTGCGCGATAGGCGCGGGCGGGCGGCCCGTCGGCGACGTGGAAGCGGATCTGAGCCTCGTCCTGCATCCTGCCCGGATTGTCGATCTGCGGCGGCGGAGCCAGGGCCAGGGCGCCGCTGACGCCCGCGGCGGTGACGAGCGCGCCGAAATTGGCCGCCACCGTGGTTTCCTGCGCCTTGGCGTCGACCGCGACCACGCCTTCCACGACCTCGGTCCGGGCGGTGGACGAGGCCGGGTCGTAGGCGACGCGGAACACCGTGCCGCGGACGGCCGACACCGACATGGGGGTGCGGACGGTGTAGCTGTCGCGCGGATTGCGCAGCGGGACGACCTCGGATTCCAGCCGCCCGGCCTCGACGCTGATCTCGCGCCGGACCACGCCGGTCATCTCGACGGCGATCATCCGGCCGAGCCGGACGCGGCTCTGGGACGGCAGCGAAAGCCGCGTGCCGTCCGGCAGGTCCAGGCGCAGGAAGGCGTTGGCGCCGGTGGCGACCACGGTCCCTTCGGCCAGGGTCGCGCCTACCGCGAGCGGGACCGCGCGTCCGGCGAGGCTGGCCTGCACCGAGCCGCGATAGGCGCCGATCCGCGCCTCGATCGGACGGGTGCGCAGCAGGTCGGCCGGCACCTTCAGCCGCTTGCCGACCGCCAGGCGACGCGGATTGGCCACGCCGTTGAGCCGTTGCACCACGCGGTAGTCGCTCGGCTGGAGCAGATAGGCCTGGGCCAGGCCATAGAGCGTGTCGCCGCGCCTCACGACATAGACCTCGGCCGGATCGGCGGCCTGCGCGATGGCGGGCAGGGCGGCGAGGGCCAGGCCCGCCACGACGACCAGGCGCCAGTTCATTGCGCGCTCTCCTCCTCGGCCCAGCCGTCGGTGAGCCGCTCCAGTCGATAGCCGTAGCTGTAGACCGGGGCGAGGCGGAAGCCGTTTTGCGGGCGCAGGTCGAGCTTGGTGCGGATGCGCGAGATGTGCATGTCCAGGGTCCGGGTCGGCAGGTCCGGGTTGCGGCCCCAGATCGCCTCGAGGATATGGCCGCGGGAAAGGGCGCGATGCAGGTTGCGGAACAGCAGCAGCGCCAGGCCGAACTCCTTGGCGGTCAGAGGGGTGAGCTCGCCCCGAAGGGTCACCTGCTCGGCCGGCAGGTTGAAGCTGTAGTCGTCATAGACCTCGATCCCGCCGGCGCCGCGGTCGGGATAGGACCGGCGCAGCAGGGCGTTGACGCGGGCCAGCAGCACGCCGCCCTGGACCGGCTTGATCACATAGTCGTCGGCGCCGCTGTTCAGCCCGGTGACGATGTCGGCCTCGCCCGCGCGGCTGGTGAGCAGCAGGACGGGCGGGCAGGGAGACAGGTTCTTCTGCGCCCAGGTCAGCACCTCGATCCCGCTCATGTCGGGCAGGTTCCAGTCGAGGATGAGCAGGTCGAAGGTTTCGCGACGCAACGAAGCGATCAGCGGAGCGCCCAGGTGGAAACACTGGCAACTATGGCCGCCGCCCACCAGCAATCGCGAGATCGCTTCTCTTTGAGCGTCGTCGTCATCCAACGCCGCGATTCTCATACGCATGCTCGATACAGACCGCAGACCGCCATCGACGCCGCATAAGAACCGGCGCCCAGGGTCACAGTTACAGGCATGGGCCGCGCCTGGGTTGTAAACAAGGGTAAAGGTTCCAGAAGTTTACGCCGCCCCCTTGCCGTTCTGGGCTACCCGGGGCGGGCTTCCTTCCCCGGGAGGGAGCGCGTCATCCCCGTTGTCCCGATGAATTTCGCACTCTTTATCTCCTGTTTTCTGGCCATCTGGCTAGTCACGGTCACAGTGCTCGGGCGCGCCCTGAAGCGCAGCCTCGCGGCGCCTTCGGCCGGGCCGTCCCGCTGACGCCATGGCCTCGGAGCTTCCCGGACCTCAATCCCACGACGATATCGCCAACTGGCTGCTGCGGCTGAGCGAGGCGCTCACTCGGCTGAACAACGGCCTGCTTTGGGCGGGCGCCTCGCCGGGCGAGCTGGAGCGGATCCTGGCGCCGGCTCATCTGGAGGGCAGCCATCTGGCGATCGACGTCGGCCATGCGGCCGCCTGCATGCGCCGGTTCGCCGAGGTGCTGTCGGGCGCGGGCTCGGCGCAGTCCTCGCCGGGCGTTTCGGTCTGGGAGGACCTGATCCTGGGCCTGCGCACCATGCTGGCCGCCTGCGCGGCGGACAGCGCCCTGTGGTCGGCCGGCGCCGCGCCCGACCTCTTCGCCGAGCTACGGGCGACGGTCTATGCGCTCGAGCGCCTGTGCGGGCACTTCGAGCGCATCCATTAGGCTGGTACGACCGGGGGCAGCCGGTAGATGCCCACCTGCATCTCGATCTTGGGCAGGTAGGCGCGCATGAACAGCGCAAAGCGCGCGTCGGGCGCGGGCAGCCAGTTGCCGACATGCTCCTCGGCGGGAGGCTCGTGGCCGATCCAGATGTCGAGCGAGCCGTCTTCGTTATAGGTCAGCCCTTCGGTGCGGTCGCCGATGGCGTAGCGGTTGATCGGATTGTCGGCGAAGAAGAACTGCCCGTCGTCGGTGGCTTCGTAGAGGCTCAGCGACCAGAAGCTGTCGACGGCCGGCAGCCGGTCGGCCGGGAAGTGCAGACGCCACTGGCGCGAGCCGTCGTAGAGGGCGCGCGCCTCGCCCTGGCCGCGCATGTACATCGCCTCCACCGGCGGCAGGGCGGCCAGGCCCGCCAGGGCGATCAGGGCGCGGTAGGCGTAGCTCTGGCCGAAGTCGCCGAGTTCGGCGCGCGGATAGGACCAGCCGTCGATCCACTGGACCCCGCCGACCCGGCGGCTGCGGATCAGCACCTTGGCGTCGGCCACGCCCGCCTCGATGGCGCCGGCCTCTTCGGTGGTGAAGCGTGCGGGATCGAACTTGCCCGCGCCGAGCCCCAGCGGGGCGATGCGGCGCAGCAGGGCCAGATCGGTGGCCGCAGGCCGGTTGAGGGTCATCAGCTCGTCCACCGCGGCGAAGTAGTCCTGCCAGGGGGCGTGGCGGTTCGCGAAGGTCTTGGATGGCGGCGCGGCCGGTCCCTGGGCCGAGACGCCGGCCTGCACGGCGCGGGCGCCGTCCAGGTCCGAGGCGCCGGCCACCAGGATGCGGGCCAGGGCCCAGACGTGGTTGGTCGGAGAGCGGACGACATTGTCGCCCTCGGCGGCGTCGCTCGGGCCCACGATGCGGAAGACGCCGCCTTCGGGCCCGGTGGTGCGGGTTCCCAGGACCGCGAAGTTGTTGGTGTAGGCGTCCATCAGCGCCAGCGAGATGTAGCGGTCGCCCGCCGCGGGCAGGTGGATGGTGACCGGGCCGGCCGACAGGTCGAGCTGGGCGCTGGAATAGAGGGTGTCGTTGTTGGGCGTGGTCACCGCGCGCGAGCGGTGGTCGGCCAGGTCGCGCATATGACCGAAGCTGTTGACCTCCGCTTGGGAGAACTGGCCGCGTTCGGAACGGGTGCTGGCGATCTCGATCAGCGGCAGGCCGAAGATCCAGGCGTCCTGAGCCGCCAGCTTCAGGTCTTCGAGCGACACATCCGTCATCGGAAAATCCTCCCGCCCACGCATCGGGCAAGGTCGCAAACTGCCCCGGACCCAGGCCGGGCGCAACGCGGCCAAGCTCAGTTTTTGCGCATCCAGAACGAGGCGCCATAGAGGTTCAGCCCCTCCAGCGGGCCGCGGCGCAGCGCCTGGGCGGCGCGGGCGGCCAACGCCGTATCCTGGCCGACGAACCAGCAGGGGAAGACGATCTCGAAGGCGTCCGGCGCATAGAGCAGGGCGGTGGCCAGCAGGTACTGCTCGTTCCACATCCGGTGCAGGTGGCCGCCGATGTAGTCGTCGGGCAGGTAGATGTCGTGGATCTGGATCAGGACCCCGGGCTTCAGCCGCGGCAGGATCTCCAGGAAGAACACCGTCACGTCCGAGTTCTGGAACGCCCGGTGCGAGGAATCGAGGAAGAAGATGTCGCCCGGCTCCAGGGCCTCGACCATGGCCGGATCGCAGGCCTCCAGCGGCTTGCGCAGGATCTGGTCGCAGAGCCCGTCGATCTCGTTGCGCGGCTGCGGGTCGATGGAGATCAGCTTGGTGCGCAGCCCATAGCGGCTCACCGCCCGGCGCGCGAACTTGGTCGAGACGCCCGAGCCGATCTCCACGAAGCGGCCGGGATTGGTCTTGCGCAGCACGTGGGTGAGGGCCATGGCGTCCAGCGGCGGGAACCAGGCGTTCAGCCAGAACGGCTCGGCGTCCTCGTAGCGGCCGCCCATCGGGGTTTCGCAGAAGTCGCCGTGCAGGGCGGCCATCTCGTCGATCATCGCGCCATAGCGCTCGCGGCCCGCGCCGATCAGGGCCTCCAGCCCCGCATGGGCCGGGCGTCCGCCGCCGTAGCGCACCGCCGCGCGATAGGGATAGTCGACGACCTTGAACGCGTGCGCGCCGCCCTCGCTGGCGAAGGCGGGATGGGCTGGAACCTGCGCCTGGCCGGCGCGGGCATAGGCGGCGGCCGCCTCGTCCGCCGCGCCGCTGCGGGCCAGGGCCGCGCCCAGGTCGCGCCAGGCGCCGGCGTCGTCCGGGGCGAGTTGCGCGGCTTGCCGCAACAGGGTCACGCCTTCGCCTGCCTGCCCAAGCTTGAAGCGGGTCACGCCCAGAAAGCGAAGCGCGACCGGGTGGTCGGGCGCGGCCTCCAGCACGCGCTGGAACAGCAGCTCGGCGTGGTTCAGGAAATGCTCGCGCAGGCGGACCTGGCCGATGTCGAGGTCGCGCTGGCTGGCAGGATCGAGCGGTGCGGCCATGCGGGTCCTCTTCGGCGGGGAGCGCAAGCTACGACGACATCCAGCGCCCGCGCCATCCCCGGTCGAGCCGCCGGCGGCCGGCGAGCGGATTTGCAGGTTGTGGCGCCGGAGACTCGCGCTCAAATCGAGTCCTTTGCGGGCGAGCGCTTTGGGGGAACAGGAATGACCGGCGTCTTTGGAACGAAAACCCTGGCGGGGCTGCTGATGGCCACGGCGCTGGCGTTGCCCGCGGTCGCGCAGGGCGAGCCGACCGAGGCCATGCGCCAGGTCGCGGTCGCCGGCGTCGAGGCGCGGGCCAAGCTGTCCCAGGAGATGGTCGATTCCGTCTACAGCTTCGCCGAGCCGGGCTTCCAGGAGGTCAAGACCTCCGAATACCTGACGGCGATCCTGGAGAAGAACGGCTTCAAGATCGAACGCGGCGTGGCGGGCATCCCCACCGCCTGGACCGCCACCTGGGGAAGCGGCGGGCCGGTGATCGCGCTGGGCAGCGACATCGACGCCTTGCTGGGCCTGTCGCAGGTTCCCGGTGATCCGAACGTCAAGCCGCAGGTCGAGGGCGCGCCGGGCCACGGCGAGGGCCACAACTCCGGCATGCCGATGATGATCGTCGCGGCCCTGGCGGCCAAGGACGTCATGGAGAAGAACAAGATCCCCGGCCGGCTGATGTTGTGGCCCGGCGTGGCCGAGGAGTTGCTGGCGACCAAGGCCTTCTACGTCCGCGCCGGCCTCTTCAAGGATGTCGACGCCTCGATCTTCGCCCATGTCAGCCGTGACTTCGCGACCGGCTGGGGGCCGATGGGCAACACCGGCATGGTGTCGGTGGAATACACCTTCCACGGCAAGACGGCGCACGCCGCCGGCCAGCCCTGGTCGGGCCGCAGCGCCCTGGACGGCGTGGAGCTGATGAACATCGCCTGGAACATGCGGCGCGAGCATCTGCCCCTGACCCAGCGCTCGCACTACGTCATCACCAATGGCGGCGGCCAGCCGAACATCGTGCCGGGCGTGGCCAGCGTCTGGTACTATTTCCGCGAAAATTCCTTCCAGTCGATCCGCGAGCTCTACGACCTCGGCAACACCATTTCCGAGGCGGCGGCCAAGGCGACCGGCACGAGCGTCGAGCGGCGGGTGCTGGGCTATGCGGCCCCGAACTACGGCAACAAGCCGCTGGCCGAGGCCGCCTACGCCAACATCAAGCGGGTGGGCATGCCCAAGTGGTCGGCCGACGACCAGGCCTTCGCCAAGGCGGTGCAGGAGGCCAACGGCTTCAAGCTGGAGCCGCTGGCCGGCGAGGTGGCCGCGCTCTCGACGCCCGACACCCGCGGACCGGCCATGGGCGGCGGCTCCGACGATATCGGCGACATCATGTGGACCGTGCCGACCATCACCGTCCGCTACCCGTCGAACATTCCCAATGCGATCGCCCATAACGTGACCTCGGCCATGGCGATGACCACGCCGATCGCCCACAAGGGCGTCGAGGCCGGCGCCAAGGCGGTGGCCCTGACCGTGCTGGACCTTGTCACCACGCCGAAGCTGGTCGAGGACGCCAAGGCCTATTTCCACGACGTCCAGCTCAAGGACCAGAAGTACGACCCGACCCTGGGGCCGGACGACAAGCCTGCGATCCACCTGAACAAGGAGATCATGGAGCAGATGCGGCCGAAGATGGAGCCGTATTACTACAACCCCAGGAAATATAAGACCTATCTCGACCAGATCGGGGTCGGGTATCCGGCGGCCAGGTAGCTCCGCCTCGCTGGCGGAGCAGGCCTCTTGCCGATCTCGGGATATAGTGGCACGATAAATGCCATAATATCCTGGGAGGCGATCATGAAGCTGTCGAGATGGCTGGGCGCCAGCGTGCTGGTCCTGGCGGCGGGGGTTGCCGTGGCGGCGGCGAACCGCACCGCGATCTTCTCGATGATCGCCCGCTCGCGCCTGCCGCCGGTGGCGCCCAACCAGCCGGTGGAATGGGTGCAGGGCCCGGCGGCGCCGGCCAGCCAGGCGCGGCCGCCGAACGTGGTGTTCATCCTGGCCGACGACCTCGGCTACAACGACCTCAGCTTCAACGGCGGCGGCGTGGCCGACGGGACGGTGAAGACCCCGGCCATCGATTCCATCGGCCGGGAGGGCGTGACCTTCGACAACGGCTACGCCGGTAACGCCACCTGCGCGCCCTCGCGCGCGGCCATCCTGACCGGCCGCTATCCGACCCGTTTCGGCTTCGAGTTCACGCCCGCGCCGGTCGCCTTCGAACGGATGGTCGGCACCGAGGCCGAGCCGGGTGCGATCGTGAAGCCGAAGTTCTTCCCCGAGCGCATCAAGGACATGCCGCCCGGCAGCACGGCGCGCACGCCCCTGGCGGTCAACGAGCTGAGCGTGCCGGCCAGCGAGATCACCATCGCCGAGGTGCTGAAGACCCGCGGCTACCACACCATCCACCTGGGCAAGTGGCACCTGGGCGGCAAGGCCGGTTCGCGCCCCGAGGACCAGGGGTTCGACGAGAGCCTGGGCTTCATGGCCGGCGGCTCGATGTACCTGCCCGAGAAGGACCCGAGCGTCGTCAATTCCAAGCAGCCGTGGGACGCCATCGACCGCTTCCTGTGGCCGAACCTGCCCTATGCGGTGCAGTACAACGGCTCGCCGATGTTCGCCCCGCGCGGCTACATGACCGACTACCTGGCCGACGAGGCGGTGAAGGCGATCAAGGCCAACCGCAACCGGCCCTTCTTCCTCTATTTCGCGCCGAACGCGCTCCACACGCCTTTGCAGGCCAAGAAGGCGGACTACGACGCCCTGCCGCAGATCAAGGACCATCGCGAGCGAGTCTATGGGGCCATGGCGCGCAATCTCGACGCCAATGTCGGCCGCATCCTCCAGGCGCTGAAGGACGAGGGGCTGGACCAGAACACCCTGGTCATCTTCACCAGCGACAACGGCGGCGCCGGCTATGTCGGCCTGCCCGACCTCAACAAGCCCTATCGCGGCTTCAAGTCGACCTTCTTCGAGGGCGGCGTCCACGCGCCGTTCTTCATGCGCTGGCCGGGCGTGATCGCGCCAGGCAGCCGCTATGGCTATCCGGTCGGGCACATCGACATCTTCGCGACCGCGGCCGGCGCGGCGGGGGCGGCGGTGCCGACCGACCGGCCGATCGACGGCGTCGACCTGCGGCCCTATCTGGACGGCCGGAACGCGGCGCGGCCGCACCAGACCCTGTTCTGGCGCTCGGGCCAGTACAAGACCGTGCTGGACGGCGACTGGAAGCTCCAGGTCAACGGCGCGCGGGGCAAGGTCTGGCTCTACGACCTGGCCAGCGACCCGACCGAGCAGCGCGACCTTTCCGTTTCGCGCCCCGACAAGGTCAAAGCCCTGCAGGCGCTGCTGGCCGAGCAGGACGCGCGCAGCGTCAAGCCGATCTGGCCCTCGCTGCTGCAGGGCCCGGTGTTCATCGACAAGCCCGGCGGCGTTCCCCAGAAGGCCGGCGACGAATACATCCTCTGGGACAATTGAGGCGGCCATGTCCCTGCTGGCCCCCGCCGCCAACGACCAGTACCGCGGCGCCCGCGCCTCGGCCTGGTTCCTCGCCCTGGCCGGGCTCCTGACCCTGGTTCCCGGCATGATCCACGCCTTCCTGCCGGACGGCGGGGCGGGCAGCATCGCCGGGCTGGACATGGGCGATCGGCGCGAACTGGTCGTGGCCCTGTTCGCTTGGCACGGGGCGACGCAGATCGCCTACGGCCTGGCCATGATCGCCGTCGCCTTGCGCTATCGCAGCCTGACGCCGCTGTTCCTGACGCTGTTCGTGCTGGAGCGGGCGCTGCTGACGCTTAACGCCTGGGGGCCGGGCGCGGCCGCCCCCAGCCATCGCCCGCCCGAACATTACGGCAGCCTGGCGGGTCTGGTGCTGGGCCTGGTCTTCCTGGCCCTGTCGCTGCGGCGGCCAGGCGGCTAGAAGCCGGCGCCCGGCCGGGTGCGGATGTTGAGCTGGCCGGCCAGGCCCGCCGTGCGGTGATGCTCGATGGCGTGCATCTGCGGCGACATCGCCATCTGCTGGAAGGCCGCGAGCGAGGGATATTCGGCCAGGGCCACCATGTCCCACAGTTCCTCGACCTCGCCGATCAGCAGGCCGGTGACCTGGCCGCCATAGCGGATCTTGCCGCCCAGGGCCTCGACCAGCTTGCGCACGTCCTCGGCATAGCGGGCATAGGCCTCCGCGCCGGTGAGATGGGCGTCCGAGCCGTCGGCGTACTCGGCCTTCGGCTTGAACTTGAGCAGATTGACCATGACGAAGGGGCCATCCTCGGCGCCCCCGAAGAAATCCATGGCCTGCTCGGGCGGCGGATAGACGGCGTTGAGGACCTGCATGGCCGCGCTCCTTAAGTCCGGGTCCGGGAAATCAGCCCGTCGATCACCGCGACGATGTCGCTCGGGCAGTCCTCCTGCAGGAAGTGACCGCCCTTGAGCGTGACGTGCGGCTGGCCCTTCGCGCCGGGCACACGGGCCTGGAAGACCGCCTCGCCGCCCTTGCTGACGGGATCGCCGTCGCTGAAGGCGGTGACCAGCGGGCGCTCGAACGCCTCCAGCGTCTTCCAGGCTTCGAGGTTCTCGGGGATGGAGGCGTGCTCCGGCGTCACCGGCACCAGCGCCGGAAACTGGCGCGCGCCTTCCTTGTAGCTCTCGTCCGGGAACGGCGCGTCATAGGCGGCGACCTCTTCCGGCGACAGGTCTCGCGCCGCGCCGCCGTTGACGATCATGCCGACCGGCAGGGCCGGGACCGACTGGCTGAACGTCAGCCAGGCCTTGAATCCGTCGGTCATGCCCGTCCCGGTGGGCAGGCCGGTGTTGGCGACCACCACGCCGGCGAAGCGCTCGGGAAAGGCCGCCACCAGGCGCAGGCCGATCAGCCCGCCCCAGTCCTGGCAGAACAGGGTAAGGCCCGTCAGGTCCAGGCCGGTCAGCCACTGGCTCATCCAGGCGACGTGCCGCTCGAAGGTGTAGTCGGCGCGGGCGGCCGGCTTGTCGGAACGGCCAAAGCCGATCAGGTCGGGCGCGATCACCCGGCGGCCGCGGGCGACCAGGCCGGCGATGACCTTGCGGTAGAGATAGGCCCAGGACGGCTCGCCGTGCATCAGCAGCACCGGGGCGCCGTCGCGCGGCCCCTCGTCGACATAGTGCAGGCGCATGTGCGTTCCGTCGGCGTCGATGATCTCCGCATAGCGCGGGGCGTAGGGCCAGTCCGCGAGATCTTCGAACCTTGCGTCCGGCGTCCGCAACACCTGCATCGGTTGCTCCATTTTTGCGCTGGTCATTTCCAAAACTAATGACACTATGAATGTCATTATATGCGGCGGTCAAGCCGCGGCCATGGGTGAGGAACCATGTCTCGAGGCGGAAAGATCGCGCTGGGGATCGCGGCGGCCGTGATCCTGGCGGGGGTGGGGCTGTGGGCGGCGCGCGGGGCGCTGGCTGTCGCGGCGATGGAGCGGATCTACGACCGCGCCATGAACGCCGACCCCTATGCGGGGTTGCCGGATGGGCTGCATGTCGGGCTCTGCGGGTCGGGTTCGCCCATGCCCGATCCCGGCCGCGCGGGGCCGTGTACGGTGGTGCTGGCCGGACGCCAGCTCTTCGTGATCGATTCCGGGGCGGGCAGCGTGAAGAACCTGGCGCTGATGAACCTGCCGCCCGGACGGGTGGACGCGGTGTTCCTGACCCACCTGCACTCCGACCATATCGACGGCCTGGGCGAGCTGATGCTGCAGCGCTGGGCCGGCGGGGGCCGCGATGCGCCGGTTCCGATATGGGGGCCGAGCGGAGTCGAGACCGTGGTGGCGGGCTTCACCGACGCCTATCGCATCGACAGCGGATTCCGCATCGCCCACCACGGCCCCAAGGTGGTTCCGCCGGCCGGCTTCGGCGGCGTGGCCCGTCCGTTCGATCCGCCCGCGGAGGGGCCGGACCTGGTGCTGATCGACACGCCGGACCTGAAGGTCAGCGCCTTCCCGGTGCGTCACGAGCCGGTGGAGCCGGCCGTGGGCTACAAGTTCGTCTACAAGGGCCGCAGTGTCGTGATCAGCGGCGACACGGCCGCCTCGCCGCGCGTGGAGGCCGCCGCCAAGGGCGCGGACGTGCTGGTGCACGAGGGGCTCGCGCCGAACCTGGTGGCGATGCAGACGAACGCGGCCAAGGCGCACGGGCGCGCGAACCTGGCGGCCATCACCCACGACATCCTGTCCTACCACACCCCGCCGGAAGAGGCGACGGCCATCGCCCAGCGGGCCGGCGCGCGCTACCTGCTGTTCACCCACATCATCCCGCCCCTGCCGATGCGGGCGCTGGAAGGCCCGTTCCTGGGCCGCTCGCGCGAGATATTCTCAGGCGAAGTGCGCGTCGGCCACGACGGGGACTTCCTCAGCCTGCCGACCGGCGGGACACAGATCACCCGCACCAACCGGCTGGCGATCTTCCAATGACGAGGGCCGCAGAGATGAAGACTCCCATTCCGCTCTCCGGGGCGCCCGGTTCGCCCTATACCCGCAAGATGCTGGCGGTGCTGCGCTATCGCCGCATCCCCTATCGCTTCCTGCCGCCCTCGGGGCCGGCGTTGAAGGGGTTGCCGCAGCCGAAGGTCTCGTTGCTGCCCACCTTCTATCTGCCCGACGAGACCGGCGAGCTGCATGCGGTGACCGACTCCACCCCGATCATCCGGCGACTGGAGCGCGAGCACGAGGGCCGCAGCCTGATCCCGGCCGATCCGGCGCTCGCCTTCCTCGACGAACTGATCGAGGACTATGCCGACGAATGGCTGACCAAGGCGATGTTCCACTATCGCTGGTCCTACGAGGCCGACATCGCCAAGGCCGCGGCGCTGCTGCCCTGCTGGCGCGGCTTCTGCATTCCCGACGATGAACTGGCCGCGCGCGGGCGCATGGTCGCCGAACGCCAGATCGGCAGGTTGCGTTATGTCGGCTCCAATCCCGGAACCGGGCCGGTGATCGAGGCGAGCTATCGCCGGTTCCTCGAGCTGTTCGAGGCGCACCTGCGCGACCGGCCCTATCTGATGGGCGAGCGTCCCGGCGCCAGCGACTTCGCCGCCTTCGGCCAGTTGACCCAGCTCGCCGAGTTCGATCCGACCCCTGCGGCCCTGACGCTGCAGGTCGCCCCGCGCGTCGCCGCCTGGGTCGGGCTGATGGAGGACCAGTCGGGCCTGGAGCCGGGGGCGCAGGACTGGCTGGATCTCGCCGCGCCCCCGGCGACGCTGAAGCCGCTGCTGGCCGAGATCGGCCGCACCTATGTCCCGTTGATGCTGGCCAACGCCAGGGCGGTGACGGCCGGCGCCGAGGAGGTCCAGGCCGTGGTCGACGGCCAGGCGTGGCGCCAGCAACCCTTCCCCTATCAGGCCAAGTGCCTGAAGTGGCTGCGGGAGTCGCACGCCGCCTTGAATGGCGAGGCGCGGGCTCGGGTCGACGGCTTGCTGGCGGGCACGGGCTGCGAGGCGCTGTTCGACGCCGGAGCTTGAACGGCGGGCGCGATCGGATCTAGTCAGACGCCCGTGGGCAGCGAGGCGTGGGCGTGGCGGAGCAGGACGAGATTGAGGACGGCCGGCGCCGTCGCGGCCAGGACAATCGCGCCCGCATCGTCGCGGCCATGCTGGAGATGATCCGTGACGGCGAGGTCAGCCCCGTCGCCGAGCAGGTGGCCGAGCGCGCGCAGGTGGGTCTGCGCACCGTCTTCCGGCACTTCAAGGACATGGATAGCCTCTATAGCGAGATGTCCGAGGTGATTGAGCGCGAGGTGCGGGCGATCTCCGAGCAGCCGTTCAGGAGCGCCGAGCCGCGGGGCCGGGTGCTGGAACTGGTCGCCCGTCGCGGCGAGGCTTTCGAGAAGATCGCGCCCTTCAAGCGGGCGTCCGAGGCGCTGCGTCACCGCTCGCAATTCCTGGACGCCGACAGCAATCGCCTGGTCGTGGCCCTGCGCGCCATACTGGAGCATATCGCTCCGCCCGAGGTGGTCGCCGACCGCGAGCGGCTGGAAACGCTGGACCTGCTGCTGAGCTGGGAGAGCTGGGCCCGTCTGCGGCGTGAGCAGGGCCTCTCGCCGGTCCAGGCCCGCAAGGTGCTGGAAAGCGCGGTCGGCCGCGTGCTGGACGCTATTTAGGCCCTGGCCGCCTTCGCGGCCGCCTCGACGCGGTCGCGGGCGGCCAGCATCAGGGTGGAACTGGCCTTGGCCAGCACCTTGCCCTCGCCGTCCAGCAGCCGACCCTCGAAGAAGCAGGTGCGCTTGCCGCGTCGCTCGACCCAGGCCTCGGCGATCACCCGGCCCGGGCGGGCCGGGGCGAAGAAGCTGACCTTCAGCTCCAGCGACATCGGGGTGACGTCCGGGCCGGCCATGGCCATGGCCGCGTGCGCCATCGCCGCGTCGATCCAGCCGGTGACGAACCCGCCCTGCACCACCCCGCCGGAGTGGCACATGTGCATGCCCGCCTCGTACTCGATCGTGGCGCGGCCCTCCGGGTCCATGGAGACCCGGCGCACGAAGCCGAGGGTCTTGTTCAGGTCCTGCGCGGTTTCGGCCTCGTCCATCAGCCCGCGAACCCGCTCACCAGCACCTTGCCGCCCTCGCCGGGGGCCAGGATCGCGCGGCGGCCCAGCGGGTCGGTCGCGATCATTTCACCGACCACGGCCGTATCGTCCGGCGGCGTCATGGCGATGATGCGGGCGCCCGCCGGCGTGCGGGCCACCACCACCCCGCGCGGAGCGGGGCCGGCATAGTCGATGGTGTAGGTCTCCACCGCCGCTTCGCCGACATGGGTCTGGTCGAGGACCGGGGCGGCCCAGCCGTCGATCTGCGCCTGCAAGGGCTTTGAATCGAACGGCTGGAAGTCGCGCGCCTGGGTCGAATAGAGGCCGACGGAATATTTCGACAGGAAGCCGCCATTGGCGCCGACCAGCCCCACGGCGCCGGGTCGCGCACGCAGGCGGCGGATCATCTCTGCGATGGCGTGCATGGAATAGTTGTTCCCCGCGCCGCCGAAGAACGGCAGGCCGCCGGTCACGGTCAGGCCGCGCGGATCGTCGGGCGCCAGGCCCAGGTCGTCGCAGATGTTGAACACCGCGATCGGGAAGCAGGAATAGAGGTCGAAGACGTCGATATCGGCCAGGGAAACGCCCGCGACCTCCATGGCGCGCCGGACCGCGGCGGTCGAGGCCGGGCTCTTCGACAGGTCCTGCCGCTGGACCGGCGTGCGTTCCTTCACGTCCGCCCCGCCCCAGAGATAGACCCAGCGGTCTTCGGGCACGCCAAGTTCGCGCGCCTTGCGCACCGAGGTCATCAGCACGGCCGCGCCCTGGTTGGCCTGGTCGCGCGCCACCATCCGGCGCGGGAAGGGATCGCTGGTCAGGCGGTTGGGCCCGGTCACGGTGGCCAGGTCCTCGGCCGAATAGACCTCCTGGCTCATGGCGTGCGGATTGCCGTGAGCGACCTGGGTGAAGGGGGCGAACAGCCTGCCCATCTCCAGGGCGTAGCTCGCCCGGTCCTTGCCCTCGCGGGCGCGGCGGGCGTTCTCGAACAGGGCGTAGACCGAGATCGGCGTGCGCGCGCCGTGGCCGGCGAGGTCCGAGGTCAGCAGCCCTTCCATCCCATAGCCGCGGTCTTCGAGCTGACCGCCGATCGCCTCGCTCCAGTCGCGGCTCTCGCCCTTGCCGGCCAGGTGGCGGACGGTGGAGATCGCTTCGGAGCCGACCATCAGCGCCACGCCCGTCTCGCCGCTGGCGATGGCGTGGGCGAACTCGTTGACCAGGTGCTGCGGCCCCTGGCCCCCGACCACCTCCAGGATGGCGTGCCGCGGGTCCGCGCCGATGCGGGCGGCGACCGAGCGGGGGAAGTTGTCGGCCGCGCCGAACGGCGGCTTGGCGCCGGGGCCGGAGACCTCGAACTGGCGAATGGCGGCGATCACGTCGATCTGGCCGGCGATGTCGCCCGCGCCCGCGTCCTCGATGGCGGCCTTGGCCGCCGCCGCGGCCAGGGCGGCCGGCGACAGGGCGGCGTAGCCGGGCGCGTCGATCCGCTCGGAGGCCTCGCCGACGCCGATGATGACGGGGGTGTTGTCGTTGATGCTCATCTGTCCTCGCTCGGGGCGACCCCGATCCCTCGGAGCGCCGTATCGACCAGGTCGGTGGTGAAGGCGTCCATCTTTGCGACCATCGCGCCACGTAAACGCAAGGGGGTGGTGGCGACGTGATTGACCACGCCGCCGACGATCAGGTCCATCAGCAGGCCCGGATTGACCTGGCCGCCGATCTCGCCGCGGGCGATGGCGCGCCGCACGATGGCGCGGCCCTGGCGGATGGTCGCCTCGACATAGGGGGCGGTGGCGCTGCGCACTTCGGGATGACGCTCGCCGTCCATGGCCATCCAGCGGGCGACGCGGGCGTTGTCGCCGGCATAGGCGGCGAACACCTGGCGGGCCAGGGCGATCAGGTCGCCGCGCAAGGCTCCGCTGTCGATCTTCGCCGGCGCCAGCCAGCGCGCCTCCAGCGTCTGGCGCAGCAGGTCCTGGCGGTCGCTCCAGCGGCGATAGAGCCCGGCCTTGCCGACGCCCGAGCGCCGGGCCAGGGCCTCGAACGAAAAGCCGGCCCACCCGGCCTCCGCATAGAGGGCGATGGCCGCGTCGAACACCCGGTCCTCCAGGCCCGGATCGCGCGGGCGGCCGCGCGGCGCGGGCGTTCCGTCAGCCACGCGCGGCGCTCCTGCTTGCGACCGGGTCCGTCATGTGCATATTTTTAGACGGGAGCCGTCCGATAATCAAGGAGAGTGCGACGTGGCGAGCCTGTCGGCAGAGGAACGGACGGCGCTGAGGGATGCGGTCACCCGCCTCCTGGCCGATCACAGCACCGAGGCGGACGTCCGCCGGACCATGGAGACCGCGCAGGGCTACGACGAAAAGCTCTGGAGCCAGCTTGCCGAGATGGGCGTGGCGGGCCTGGTCATCGACGAGGCCTATGGCGGGGCGGGCGCCGGGCCGCTTGAGCTCGAGGCGGTGATGGAGGCGGCCGGCGCCAGCCTGCTCTGCGCCCCTCTGCTGGGCTCCGGCGTGCTGGCGGCTGGCTTGCTCCAGGGTCTGGACGACGCCGAGGCCAAGGCGCGCCTGCTGCCGGGCATGGCGGCCGGAACCGTGATCGCCGCCGCGGCCCTGACCGGCGACGCCGGAAGCTGGACGCCAGAGGGCGTGACGGTGAGCGCCTCTGCGGACGGCGCGCTCAGCGGCCATGCGAGCTATGTCATCCACGGCCAGAACGCCGGCGTGCTGCTGGTGCTGGCCAATGCGCCGGACGGCCTGGCCGTCTTCGAGGTCGCCGCCGATGCGGCGGGCGTGGTCGTCGCGGCCCTGCCGACCTTCGACCACACCCTGCGCCTGGCCCGCATCACCTTCGACGGGGCGCCCGGCCATCGGCTGCAAGGCCAGGCCTGGCCCGCGGTGCAGGCGGCCCTGGACCTGGCGCTGGTCGCCCTGGCTGGCGATCAGGCGGGCGGCGCGCAGCGGTGCCTGGAGTTCACGGTCGACTATGCCAAGACCCGCTTCCAGTTCGGCCGCGCCATCGGCTCGTTCCAGGCGGTCAAGCACATGGCCGCCGACCTGCTGCTGGAGAGCGAGAGCGCGATCTCCGCGGCCCGCAACGCCGCGGCCAAGCTGGCCGACGCCGCCCCCGACGCCGAGGCCGCCGTGGCGCTGGCCGCCTTCGCCTGCGCCGACGCCTACGCCAGGACGACGGCGGACGCGATCCAGATGCACGGCGGCATCGCCTTCACCTGGGAGCACCCGGCCCATCTCTACCTGCGGCGGGCTCGCTCTGGCGCCCAGCTCTTTGGCGCTTCGAACCTGCACCGCGAACGCTTCCTCAAGGCGCTGGAGGCCTGATCATGTCCGAGATGACCGACGAAGCGCTGCGCGAAGAGGTCCGCGCCTGGCTGGCCGAGAACTGGAAGGGGCTGCCGAAGCGCAGCGGCGCGGAGGGTGCGGGCTGGACCGTCTCGCCCGAGCAGAAGGCCTGGATGGCCAAGGTGGTCGAGGCGCGCTGGGCGGTTCCGCGTTGGTCGCCGGAATGGTCGGGCCGCGGCCTCTCCAACGCCCAGGCCAAGATCATCGAGCGCGAGTTCGCCTCCGTCGGCGCGCCGGGCACGGGCCAGGATCGCACCAACCTCTGGGCCAACACCCTGCTGGCCTGTGGGACCGAGGCCCTGAAGCAGAAGCTGATCCTGCCCCTGCTGCGCCAGGAGGTCGGCATGTGCCTGCTCTATTCCGAGCCGGGCGCAGGCTCGGACCTGGCCGGCATCCGCACGCGCGCCGACCGCCAGGGCGACCACTTCGTGGTGACGGGCCAGAAGGTGTGGACGTCGGGTGCGGCCACGGCGGACTACGGCATGCTGATCGCCCGCACCGATTGGGACGTCCCCAAGCACAAGGGCATCAGCTTCTTCTTCCTGCCGATGAAGCAGCCGGGGGTCGAGGTGCGGCCCCTGCGCCAGATCACCGACGAGCGTCATTTCAACGAGGTGTTCATCACCGAAGCCATCGTCCCGGCCGAGAACCTGCTCAAGAACCTGGGCGAGGGCTGGGGCGTGCTACAGACCGCCCTCGCCTACGAGCGCTCGGTGATGGGCGAGGGCGCGCGCGGGCCGCGCAGCGGCGCGGCGGAGTCCAAGACCGAAGAGCCGCTGATCGCCCTGGCGCGCGAGGCCGAGCGGCTGGACGATCCGCTGCTGCGCCAGGACATCGCCCAGGTCATCGCCTACAAACGGCTGAACGCCCTCAACACCGCCCGCGCCAAGGCCGACCTGGCGCAGGGCTCGTCCTCGCCGGTGATGAGCCTCGGCAAACTGGCCATGAGCCGTATCCTGCACGACGAGGCGCGGGTGCGCGCCGCGATCCTCGGCGCCCGAAGCCTGCTGGAAGGACCGGAGCATCCGCGGGCCGAGGACGCCAACTTCCTGGCGCTCAACGCCTATTTCACCTCGATCGGCGGCGGCACCGACCAGATTCAGCGCAACATCATCGGCGAGCGGGTGCTGGGCCTGCCCAAGGAGCCGGAGGTCGACCGCGATATCCCGTTCCGCGAGGTGAAGAGCGGCCGGTAGGGCGATCAGCCCCGCGCCATCCGGCCGAGGTCGAAGACCGGAGATTCGGGGCGGTACTCGCCCTTCAGCACCGCGGCGAGATAGCGCCCGGCGTTGCGGAGATACTCCTGGTCGCTGGCGGCGGCCGCCTCGATGACCGGCAGGGCGGGGCGGGCCGCCTCGCCCAGGGCGGTGAGCGCATTGAGCGCCTGGAGCCGCACTTGCCAGGCCTCGCCGTCGCCGGCCAGGGCGGACAGGATCGCGACGGGTTCCGCCGGCTCGCCGAAGGCGGCGCAGGCCTCGGCCGCGACCACGCGGACCTGGGGAGCGGGGTCGGCGCGCATCGCGTGCTGGAGGCGTTCGCGCCCCGCCGCCGCCGCTGCGCCGCGGATCAGGCAACCGCTGGCCCCCCAGTAGCGAACGACCGGGTTGGGATCGTCCAGCGCCGTCAGCATGGCGGGCAGGTCTTGCGCCGCGCCGCTGGCCGCCGCGGCGGCCAGAGCCATGACCCGCGGCAGGGGATAGGCCTTGCGATCGCGGCTGGCGCCATAGCCTTCCGGCGCCAGCCCTTCGGGGATGAAGCCGTTGTCGACGATCGCCAGCATGTGCCGGTCCAGGGCCTGCCGTAGGGCGCCCAGACGCGCGGCATGGGCGGGGTCGCCGGCCAGGTTGCGCACCTGGTCGCGGTCGGCGGAGAGGTCGTAGAGTTCCTCGAACGGCTTGGGCTCAAAGAAGCGGGACTGGACGGCGTTCAGGCGGCCGGCGCGATATTCGCGCTCCCAGTCCTGATAGCCCTTGGCCAGCCATTCGAAGGCGCCGTGCATGCTCCAGGGCCGGTGAGGCATGTAGTTGCGGATATAGCGCCAGCGGCCGTCCGTCACGGTGCGGACGAAGTCGTAGCGCTCGTCCATGCGGTTGCGCATGCCGAAGGCGTGGCGCTGCGCCGGCCGAGCGTGCTTCCCGGCCAGGGCCCGACCTTGCATCTGCGGCCCCGGCGCGAGGCCGGCTAGCGAGAGCACGGTCGGCGCCAGGTCGATCAGGCTGGCCGGGGCCTCGACCTGGCCGCCCATTGGATGGGGGCTGAGATGGGCCCATTTCGGCGGGAAGCGGGCGATCAGGGCGCAACGCAGGCCCTCGTCGTAGCAATAGCGCTTGCTGCGCGGCAGGGAGCCGCCGTTGTCGGAATAGTAGAAGACGATGGTGTCGTCTGCGAGGCCGTCGGCCTCCAGTTCGGCCAGGCGTTCGGCGAGCTGGCCGTCCATCCGTTCGATCAGGTTGTAGTAGTTGGCGATATCCGCCCGGATCGCCGCCGTATCGGGCAGATAGGCCGGAACGCGGACGTCTTGGGGCGTCACCCGTCCGGGCGGCGGGTTGAGGAACAGGCGCGATTCATGCGTCGTCTCGTGATTGAAGACCGCCATGAACGGCTGGCCCGGCGCGCGGCCGCGCCAGTGGGCCTTGGCGCCGGAAACGTCCCAGATCGCGGCCGGGTCGACGTCGGCGTTGTAGTCGGTCTTGGCGTTGTTCGCGCAGTAGTAGCCCGCCGCCCGCAGCCGTTCGGGATAGGTCGCCGCGCCGGGCGGGGGTGCGGCCCGCGCCCGCATGTGCTCGGCCGGTCCGCAGCTCTCGGGATAGATCCCGGTCAGGATGCCGAACCGCGAGGGCGCGCAGACCGGCGCGGTCGAATAGACGTTGCGATAGAGCACCCCGCGGGCGGCCAGGGCGTCGATGGTCGGTGTATGGGCGAGGGGGTCGCCATAGGCGCCGATGAAGGGGTTGTTGTCCTCGCTGACCAGCCAGAGGATGTTCGGCCGCTCGGCGGGCTGCGCGGCCTGGGCGCGGCTGGCGACCGCTGCGGCCGACGCCGCGACGGCGGCTCTCCTGGTCATGGCCGGCATGCTCGTCCTCCCCATGCTACAGGCGTTGTCTATTGCCGGGGATGAGGGGCGTCCAGCCGCGCTTAAGTCCGCCTGTGGCGCTATTCGACTGGCGTGGTCGGCTCGTTCGCCGAGAGGGCGGTGTCGAACACGCCCATCAGGCCGTCGCTCGACCAGAGCTGGTGCCCGAACGGGCTGGCGGTGTTGAACGCCAGGATCGAGGCCTCCCTCGCGCTCTCACAGGCGAGATAGGCGCGGCCCAGCGCCTTGGCGTCAGGGCCGAGGACGGTGATCCAGAAGCGGCTGCTCATCCACCCCGAACCGATCTCCGAGAGAGTTGTTCCGAGGGCTTTCGCATTTGCGTCGCGCCGCGGGCTGGTGGCTCAGACGATCCGGTCCAGCGGCAAGGTCATGGTGACCTCCAGGCCGCCGGCGCCCCATTTCCGATCGAAGACGCCGCCGAGCTGGTGCTCGATGGTGGCGCGGGTCAGGACCGAGCCGAAGCCCTCGTGGCTGGGCGGAGCGGGCGGCGGCCCGCCGGTCTCGGTCCAGGCGAAGGTCAGGCGCTCGCCGTCCCGGTCGGTGCGGATCGTCACCCGGCCGCCGATCACGCCCAGGGCGCCGTACTTCACCGCATTGGTCGCCAGCTCGTAGACCAGCAGGGCGAGCGCCGTCACCGCGCCGGGGTTGAGCGCGATGTCGTCGCCGCTGACGCTCAAGGAAGTCTTGGCCGCGCCCTCGCTGTGGTCGTAGGCGGCTAGAACCCGGCGCAGCAGCCCGTGAAGGCTGATCGAGGCCGGCGCGCCGTCGGCCTGGGGCAGGGTCAGGGAGTGGGCTTCGGCGAGCGCGGCTAGGCGGTGGCGCAGCGAGGTGGCGAGCTGTTTGGGATCGTCGGCGCTCCGGGCGCTGACCGAGACCAGGCCGCTCACCATCGTGAAGAGGTTCTTGATCCGATGGTCCATCTCCCGGATCAGCAGCTTCTGGCGGGCCTCGGCCTGGCGGCGCTCGCTCATGTCGCGCGCGATGGTGGCCGCGCCGACCAGGCGGCCGCTCGTATCGCGCACCGGCGACACCGCCAGCGAGACCTCCACCAGGGTTCCATCCTTGTGCAGCCGCGCCGTCTCGAAGGGCGCAATCCGAAGGCCGGCGCCGACGCGCTCCAGAATCTGCGCCTCCTCTTCGGCGCGTTCGGGCGGGACCAGCATCATCACCGAGCGCCCGACGATCTCGGCGGCGGAATAGCCGAGCAACCGCTCGGCCCCGGCGTTCCAACTGGTGATGACCCCATCGAGCGACTTGCCCAGGATGGCGTCTTCCGAGCTCTCGACGATGGCGGCCAGCCGGGCGGCCATCTCGCCGGCGGTGCGGTGGGCCTCGGCGGCCTGTTCGGCGGCGGCCAGCAAGGCGGCGTTCTCGACCGCCAGGGCCGCGTGGCTGGCCAGCGAGGCCATGAGGATTTCGTGTTCCGACGAGAAGGCCGGGTCCTCGCGGCGAACCAGCAGGAAGGCGCCATAGGCCGCCCCCGACCGCAGGACCAGCGGAGCGATCAGCGTATGGCGCCGGTCCTGCCGCGCCGGCTCGCTGATGCAGTGAACCGTGTCGGAGACTTCCAGCGCGGCCTGGAGATCGGCGTGCAGGGTCCGGTTAGGCGCCTGGAGGTCCTGCGCGTCATCGCCGATCACGGCCTCGACCTCGCCCTCGCGCCCGACGAAGGCGCCCCAATCGGAACGGGTCAGCGTCATGGCCGCGGCGAGCGCCGTCCGGACGATGACGGTTTCGTCCAGTTCGCTGGCCAGTTGGCGCGAGAGGCCGTTCAACTCGGCGAGGTGCCGTGCGTGGCGCTGCAGGTCCTGTTCGATGCGCTTGCGCTGGGTGACGTCGAGGCCGATGGCCACGGCGCTGCCGTCGGGCAGGCGGGCGCTGGTCCACAGCGTCTCGAGCGGGTCCTGGCCGGAGGTCTTGAGGGTGAGTTCGGTCCAGCCGTCGGCCGCGGCCTCCAGGGCGCGTTTCGCCCGTTTTCGCTCGGACATGTCGGGCAACAGGCCGTCGAGAAGAGCGCCGATCGCACCGGGGGTCCCGAGCGGGACGCCAAGGCGCCGGATCGCCGCGTTGTCGCGGATGAGTCGGCCGTCCTGGCTGAAGACCGCCACCATGGCCGGGATGCGGTCGATGATGGTGGCCAGCAGCTCGCGTTCGCGACGCAGACGCTCGTCCGTCGACAGGCGCTCTAGGCAGAAGCCCAGTTGGCGGGTGATGAAGCTGGCCAGGGCCAGTTCCTCGTCGTTCAATCCGCGCGGCTGCGGATAGTAGACCATGAACTTGCCGACGACCTGCCCGTCGCTCCAGATCGGGATGAAGGCGAGGGCGGCGACGCCTTCCTCCCGCGCGGCGGCCTGCAGCGCCGGGTCGCCGAGGGCGGAAAGATCGGTAAGGACCGTCGGGCTGGCCTGGGTGGCGCCGGCCGCCCAGGGGGTGTGGCCTTCCGCAACGGCCCGATAGGCTGGGCTGAGGCCGCGCCAGGCGACGAACCGCATGACGCCGGCGGCGTCGAACCTCAGCACCGCGGCCTTGTTGCATCCCATCACGCGGCAGATGGTGTCGAGTGCGGCTTCGGCGGCCTCCGTCAGCGATCCGGCGCGAAATAGCCGGTCGGTGAAGGTGAGGAGTTCGCTCACATTGGCGATCGCCGCCAGGTCCTTCGCGAGGGGTCGCGGACTTTCGGCGACCGCCGACTCCGGACTCTTGCGACCGGGCGTCATGAATCCCCCAGGTTCAGATTGCGGATGCGGACCGAGCTACTCTTCCAAATCTAATCATGGTCGCAGCGCAGCAAACAACAACAAATATGGGAAGGTTGGCGTTATCATATGTTATAGGCTGGCGACAATTTGAGCGGCGGCGACAAATATTGGCCAATATCTGGCGAGCGCGTGGCGGAGCCATGTGTCAGGCCTGAAAAGGCCAGGGTGTGGAGTATTCACGTTGGCTTTGAAGCGCATCGCGTGATGAATATCTGAATTTTAGCTGAGATCCGGGGCGAGCAAGGCGCGGAGGAACTGCGCGGCGTCGGCCCCTCGGTCGAAGCGACTGGCGTCGCCTTGCCCGGCTTCGGCGATCCAGGCGACCGGGATCGCCTTGGCGGCCAGCAATGCGCGCAGGCCCGCCAGGTCGCCGCCACGCAGCCCCGCCTCGACGATGGCGGCGTCCAGGGGCCCCCGACGGACGATGTCGATGGCGGCCTGGACGGTGGCGACGGGCCCTTCGACTTCCACGCCCTCGCGGTGCAGTTGGCTGACCGTCTCGTGAGCCAGCAGCCACTGGCTATCGGCCACGAGCACTCTCAGGCCCGCCAGTTCGATCTTCTTGCGACCCACGCCTCGCCCCGCAGCTCATCCAACACCCGTGCTTAAGGCGGACGGACGAGGCTTCGACATTCACTCATGTTAAAACAGAGGGCGAAGTGGAGCTTCTGCTGAAACCAGAGGTTTGCGGTAGTCGGCGATGGTGCGGAGCAATTCGGGCTGCAGCAGGCGGGCGCGCCCGCCGTGTACGGCGACCAGGCCCTCGCGGCGCAACTGCTGAAGCACCCGATTGATGTGGACGATGCTGAGGCCGGTGGCGTCGGCCAGGGTCTCCTGGGTCAGCGGCAGGGGAAAGTGCGTCTCCTCGCCCAGGCCGCACATGCTCAGGCGGTCGCGCAGCTCGAGCAGCAGGTGGCACAGGCGCTCATACGCCGTCTGCCGGCCCAGCCGCAGGACCTGCGACAGCAGGAACGCCTCGTCGAGGCTGGCGGCCATATGGATCGCATCGCGCAGATCGGCGAAGGTCGGGTCGGTCGAGTTCAAGGCCCGCTGGACGGGGACGGCGTCGATGAACTGCATCGGCGTCAGCGACACCATGGTGGCCAGGGAGAGCGGGCTCGGCCGCTCGCAGACCCCGATGGATTCACCGGGCAGGATGAAATTCAGGATCTGCCTGCGACCGTCGGGGAGCCAGCGCACGCGCGCGGCCCAGCCGCCCAGGACGAACCGCGGCCGCAGCGCCGCTTCCCGCTCGCTGCCCAGTTCGACGCCTGCGGGAATGGAGCTGAGATCGCTGAGGTCCTGGATCAGCCGGATGCTCGCTTCCGACAGGTCGGCGAGCGAAGACAGCCGGTTGAGGGCGGCGACGGCGCGGCAGGCCGTGCGCTCTCGGATCGCGCTCATGCATCAGCCTCCGCATCGGTCGGGGAGAATTCGAGGTCGAAGCACAGACCCCCCGGCTCGAAGCTGAATCTCGTCCTGGCGCCGAGTTGGTAGGGAAGTCCCTGCTCGAGAAGCTGCCTTCCAAACCCTGTCCGCCGCGGATTGGTTGCAAGAACCGGAACGCCTTCTTCGCGCCAGCAGAAGCGCAAGGCCGGCCCATCGGCGGCGTCGAGGCGCGTCCAGGTCACCGACAGCCGCGCGCCCGGAACGGTCAGGGCGCCGAACTTCATGGCGTTGACCGCCAGCTCGTGCAGGGCCAGGGCCAGATATTCCGCAGCCGAACCGCTCAGACGTATGGGCGGTCCGGAAATCGAGACGCCCTCGACGTCCTCGGCCTTGTGCTGCAGCAGTTCCTCGCGGACCAGTTCCTCCAGGTCGGCGCCGGCCGGACGCCGTCCCAGCGCGCCATGGACGCGGGCCAGGGCGGCGAGGCGGCCATCGAGATGCGAGGCGTAGGCGTCGAGATCGGGGGCGTTCTCGCGCGTGCGGCGGGCCAGCACGCGGACGATGGCCAGGACGGTTTTCACGCGGTCCTGCGCCTGCGGCCCGTCGTCCGCAGCCTCGGCGATGGAGAGCAGGCCCGGCAGACGCCTTGCGCCGTCGTCGTCGGCCTCGGCGAGGCGCAGGACGAGATGTCTTGGCTGCGGACTTCCTGCGATCAGGCGGATGCGGCGCGTTTCGAGCCCGAGCAGCCCCAGGCCGATGGCCAGCTCCACGGCGGCCTGCTCGCCCGGGTGGACAAGCTGCAGCCAGCTACGCCCGGCGGGCGGCGAGGCCATCTGCAGGATGTCGAGGGCGCGGGGAGAGCAGCGGAGTTCGAGGGTGTCGGGATCGATCTCGACCTCGCCGGGCGCGCCCGCCTCGGCGGCGAGGCGCAGGCGCGCCTGATGGAGCGAGTCCGGTTCGGTCCCGCCGGCGCCGGACTGCAACCCCTGATCCTTCGAACTCACCCTGTCTCGCCAATCCATCGTGCCGAAGATCACTTTCTGCGGCTTGCGCCCCACAAGCGCCAGCCCTTGATGGCGCATTTCCAGGCAGGTCGAATTCACATTTGCTGGTCTGCGGACGACCTTCGACGCACGCCAAACGGCGGCGCTTTTCGCATGCTGGGCGTGAGCATTGCGACAAACGCCCTGGCCTCCGGCGGTTTTCTTCACGTAGAAGACCGGACTTTCAGTCAGATGTGCCGAACGCTAGGGGGATATCCATGCCGGTCGACGAGAAATTGGAACCCATTCTGGCCGAGGTGCTGAGCCGAAACGCCGGTGAAGAAGAATTCCACCAGGCCGTGCGCGAGGTGCTCGAAAGCCTGGGCCGCGTGGTCGCCAAGCACCCGGACTATGCCGACGATGCGCTGATCGAGCGGATCTGCGAGCCGGAGCGGCAGATCATCTTCCGCGTGCCGTGGGTCGACGACCAGGGCCAGGTTCAGATCAACCGTGGGTTCCGCGTCCAGTTCAATTCGGCGCTCGGTCCCTACAAGGGCGGCATCCGTTTCCACCCGTCGGTGAACCTGGGGATCATCAAGTTCCTGGGCTTCGAGCAGATCTTCAAGAACGCCCTCACCGGCATGCCGATCGGCGGCGGCAAGGGCGGCTCGGACTTCAACCCGCGCGGCCGTTCGGACGGCGAGATCATGCGCTTCTGCCAGTCGTTCATGACCGAACTGCACCGGCACCTGGGCGAATATACCGACGTACCCGCGGGCGACATCGGCGTCGGCGGCCGCGAGATCGGCTACATGTTCGGCCAGTACAAGCGCCTCACCAACCGCTACGAGGCCGGCGTGCTGACCGGCAAGGGTCTGGTCTATGGCGGCTCGCAGGCCCGGCGCGAAGCCACCGGCTATGGCGCGGTCTATTTCGTCGAGAGCATGCTGGCGCGTCGCGGCGAGGGGCTGGAAGGCCGCAAGGCGGTCGTCTCCGGCTCGGGCAACGTGGCGATCTACACCATCGAGAAGCTGCAGCAACTGGGCGGGGTCGTCATCGCCTGCTCGGACTCCAACGGTTACGTGGTCGACGACGCCGGGATCGACCTGGAGCTCCTGAAGGACGTGAAGGAAGTGCGGCGCGGGCGCATCGCCGACTATGTCGCCCTGCGAGGCGGCTCGGCGCGCTATGTCGAGGGCGGCAGCGTCTGGGACGTGCCGTGCGAGGTCGCCATGCCCTCGGCGACCCAGAACGAGCTGACCGGCAAGAACGCCAGGACCCTGGTGGCGAACGGCGTGGTCGTGGTCGGCGAAGGCGCCAACATGCCGTGCACGCCCGATGCGGTGCGCACCTTCCAGTCGGCCAACGTCCTCTTCGCGCCGGGCAAGGCGGCCAACGCCGGCGGCGTGGCCACCTCGGCGCTGGAGATGCAGCAGAACGCCTCGCGCGATAGCTGGTCCTTCGAACAGACCGAGGCCCGGCTGGCGGCGATCATGCGCGGCATCCACGACCGATGCGCCGAAACCGCCGAGGAATACGGCGCTCCCGGCGACTACGTGCTGGGCGCCAACATCGCCGGCTTCGTCCGGGTGGCCGAAGCTATGCGGGCCTTCGGCGTCGTCTGACCGACTGCAAAGGCTTCGCCCGGCCAGCCGGGCGGAGTCTGATGCGGTCTATCGAACGAAGTCCACGATGTCGGGCAGTTCGGCGAAAGCGTCACGCAGGGCCGATCCCCAGTGCTGCGAGATCGCCTCGAACTCCGGGTCGTCCGCCTCGATCCTGCGGCGCACGTCGAAGGCGTAGCGATCGCGCCGGATGACGGCGAGGTGAAGCGGCATGCCGACCGTGAGGTTGGAGCGAAGCGTGGAATCCATGGACACGCAAACCGCCTTCACCACCTGGTCGAGCGGGGAGTCGATGGACAGCACGCGATCGAGAATCGGCTTGCCGTACTTGTGCTCGCCGAGCTGGAAGTAGGGCGTATCGTCGGCCGCCTCGATGAAATTGCCCGCCGAATAGACCATGAACAGGCGGTGGCGGCCGCCCCGTCGCTGGCCGGCGACGACCACGGTGGCGTCTGCGCCGGCGCCGCCGGCCTGGATCGAGTTGCGGTAGCGGTCCTGCAGGCCCTGCATGGCTTCGCCGACCAGCTCGGCGGCGTGATAGAGGCTGTCGGCGTTGAGGATCGACTCCACGGTCGGGTCCTCGCGGGATCGCTCGACGGCCTTGTTGATGCGGGTGATGACGCCCTGGGTGATCGACAGGTTGCCGGAGGTCATGATGGCGATGACCCGCTCGCCGGGAACCTCCCAGGTGAACATCTTGGAGAACCTCGAGATGTTGTCGACGCCGGCGTTGGTGCGGGTGTCGGACAGCATCACCAGGCCGTCGGAGACGCGTACGGCCACGCAGTAGGTCATCTCTCGTCGTCCCCTGGGGCTCTTACTGCTGTTGTTGAAGCATGGCGTCGATGTCGCTGTCGCCGGCGGCGATTCGGACATCCGCCACAAGGTCGCCCGGCCCGCCGCCGGTGACCAGCCCCCGGACCGGGGCGGCGTCGTGCGCGTCCAGCCCCGCGCCGATACGCACATAATGGTCGGTCGGGCAGATGCCGTTGGCGACGTCGAAGCCGATCCAGCCCAGACCGTCGACGAACGCCTCGGCCCAGGCGTGGGTCTCGAACTGCTGGTCCTCGTCCTGGCCGGCCAGGAGGTAGCCGGCGACATAGCGCGCCGGCACGCCCTTCGAGCGCGCCGCAGCGATGAACACATGGGCGTGGTCCTGGCAGACCCCGCCGCCGCCAGCCAGGGCCGCGGCGGCGGACGTGGCCGAGCCCGTCACGCCCACGCGATAGGGCAGGGCCTCGCGCACCCTGGCGCTCAGGGCGTGCAGGCCCGGAAGCGCCGCCGCGCCGGGCTGGAGCCCGTCGCCCAGGGCCAGGATCGCCTCGTCGGCCTGGGTCAGCGGCGTATCGCGCAGGAACACGGCCGGCGCGCAGGGCCGGCGCAGGCCGCTGACGACGCCGGAGCGGTCCTTGGTCTCGACCTGTCCCCAGGCGACGATGTCCAGGCTGTCGCGCGGGCGCCGGTCCAGCCATTGGGCGAAGCGCTCGCCGTAGCCGCCGGTGATCCAATTCTCCACCTCGACCCCATCGACGCTCACATGCCAGTCGATCACCCGCTGGCCCTCGAAGCTCTGCGGAAAGAGCTTCAGGCGAAGCGCGACGCCGGCGGCGCCCCCGGGATAGCGGAATGCGGTGAGGTGGCGGACGACGAGGATCATGTCAGGCGAAATGATAGGCTTGCGCGATCTCTCGCGAGAGCCGGTTGGTGACGATGAGCGCGTTGGCGACGAACTCGTGCAGGCCGTCCTCGAAGATCTCGCCGCGCTCGCGTCCGCGCAGTTCGGCCAGCATGGTCGCAGCGGTCTCGTGCGCGGCGCCGCGCTGCCCGTGCGCCTGGGCGAGGCGGTCGAGGTGCCAGGAGATCTGGCCGAAGCAGAACGCGACAGAGCGTGGGAACTGGGGGTTGAGGATCAGGAGATCGGCGATCTGCCAGGGCGTATAGCCGGCGCCGCCATAGACGTGATGATAGGCCCTGGCCGCGGTCAGGGCGTGCAGGACCGAGGTCCACTGGTAGTGATCGCGCCCCCCGCCGACCACCGCGGTTTCCGGCAGCAGGACATAGTACTTCACGTCTAGCAGGCGCAGGGTCATTTCCGCGCGTTCGATGGCGCCTCCGATCCGCAGGAAATCGTGCCCCTCGTTGCGGAGCTGGCCGGTTTCGACCGTGCCGCGGAAGGTGGAGGCGCGCGTCTTCACCCAGTCGAGCAGTTCGGACAGGTCGCGGCGCGCTCGCGGCAGGTCGTAGGTCTCCAGCCGCCGCCAGTCGTCGTTGAGCGCCTCCCACATGTCCTGGGTCAGGGCGGTGCGCACGGCCCGGCCGTTCGCCCGCGCGCGGCCGAGGCACGAGCAGATCGAAGAGGGATTGGTCTCGTCGAGGACCAGCAGGCGGACGATGTCCTCCTCGTCCACGACGCGCTCGCCGCCCACCAGGCCGTCCGAGCCGCTGACCTGCAGAACCGAGCGCCATTCCTCGCGATGGATCGGGCCGGGCAGGATGGTCATGCGCTGCCCCATCTGGATCAGGCGCGCGGTGCTCTCGGCGCGCTCGATGTAGCGCGCCATCCAGAAGATGTTCTCTGCGGTGCGGCTCAGCATCTCAGTCGTCCAGCACCCAGGTGTCCTTGACCCCGCCGCCCTGTGACGAATTGACGACCAGCGACCCTTCGGTGAGCGCCACCCGCGTCAGGCCGCCGGGAACCAGCCGCATCTGCTTGCCGACCAGGCAATAGGGCCGGAAGTCGACATGGCGCGGCGCCACGCCCGCGTCGCCGAGGATCGGGGCCGTGGAGAGGGCGAGCGTCGGCTGGGCGATGAAGTCGGCGGGATTGGCGCGGATACGCTCGGCATAGGCGGCGACCTCGGCCGCCGTGGCCTGCGGGCCGATCAGCATGCCGTAGCCGCCCGATCCGTGAACCTCCTTGGCGACGAGCTCGTGCAGATGGTCGAGGACGTGGGCGCGTTCGTCCGGCAGGGCGCAGCGCCAGGTCGGCACGTTGTCGAGGATCGGCGTCTCGGAGAGGTAGAAACGGATCATTTCCGGCACGAACAGGTAGATCGCCTTGTCGTCGGCGATCCCTGCGCCGGGGGCCGAACAGAGCGTGACCCCGCCGGCCCGATAGGCTCCGAACAGGCCCGGCACGCCCAGCAGGCTGTCGGGGCGGAAGGTGAGGGGATCGATATATTCGTCGTCGATCCGCCGATAGATGACGTCGACCCGCTTGGGGCCGCGCGTGGTCTTCATCCACACGCGGTTGTCGTCGACATAGAGGTCCATCGGCTCGACCAGCTCCACGCCCATGAGGTCGGCCAGGAAGCTGTGCTCGTAATAGGCCGAGTTGAACGCGCCGGGCGTCAGCACCACCACGGTCGGGTCGCTGCCCGCTCCGGCGGGGGCCACTTCCTTGAGCGTGGAGAGGAGGTCGCTCGGATAGGAGTCCACCGGGGCGACCCGCGTCGAGCCGAACAGTTCGGGAAACATGCGCTGCATGATCTCCCGGTTCTCGAGCATGTAGCTTACGCCAGACGGCGTTCGGCAGTTGTCCTCCAGCACCTGGAAGCGGCCCTCGTCCGTACGCACGATGTCGATGCCGACGATGTGGCTGTAGACCCGACCCGGCGGTTCGAAGCCGATCATCTCGGGCTCGAAGGCGCGGTTCCGATAGACGAGGTCTGCTGGCACGATCCCGGCCTTGATGATCTCGCCGCGGTGATAGACGTCGTAGAGGAAGGCGTTGAGCGCCTGGGCGCGCTGGCGGATTCCGCGGTCGAGCAGCCGCCATTCCGCGCCGGAGAAGATGCGCGGCAACAGGTCGAACGGGATCAGCCGCTCCGGGTCGCCGCCCTCGCCATAGACCGCGAAGGTGATCCCGATGCGACGGAAGATGGTCTCGGCCTCCTTGAGGCGGGCCCTCAGGCCATCGACGCCGACCGCCTCGACCCATTGCTGGACGCCGGCGTAGCAGGGTCGCACGCGGCCGGCCGCGTCCGTCATCTCGAAGAAACTCATGGGCGCTCCAGGCCGATCGGCGCGCCGCGCGCGGTCGAGCGCCCATGGAGCGCGGCGATGGTGTCCGATGTCATCCTCATCGCCCCCACTCTGGCGGTCGGGCTCACCTCGCCGGGAGAGGCGTCGGCGCCTGATGAGGCGAATTGCATGAAATTTGTGCAAGCGAGGGCTTGCGCACCATCGAAATGATGCAAATTGCATCAGATGCGGAGCGTGGGGCGTCCGGGCGCGACGATAGCGGCCGCGCTCCGCACTTGCCTAACTCGGCGCGTAGCTGACCGCCATGCCGGTGCGGACGTCCTGCTGGACGCCGTATTGCGGGAAGGGATAGCGAAAGCCGTTCTTGGACAGCGCCTTCATCCCCTCGATGGCCTTGAGGAGGTGTTCCGGCGGCGTGGCCATCAGCATCTCGTCGTCCAGCACCCCGCCATAGCGGCGCTCGGCGAAGCAGGGGATGGAAAGGCTCGGCTCGCGCTTGGTCAGGGCGCGGCCCCAACTGTCGGCGCAGGCGCTCTCTCCCACCACGCTCCAGTCGAACCGCTTGTAGCCGGCCCATTGCAGGCCGTTGATGAAATAGATCATCGCGCCGGGCGTGGCGTAGAAGAGGGCGATGTCCGGCGGATCGAGTTTGCCAGTCGACAGCGGTCCGACGGCGAGCGCCTCGTAGCGGCCGTCGGGGACGCAGTTCATCGCCGCCTGGTGGGCGGCGGCGTCCTCCTCCGTGGAGAACCAGACCCCGGTCATGTGCCGGCCCGACCGCCAGGCGTCGGACTTGGCCGAGCCCAGCCCCACCACGGCCCGACACTGGGCGCCGACGAGATCGTCGGCCGTGACGCCCACCGTCCAGCCGAGGCGCGAAGCCTGGCCGACCACCTGGTCGAGGGTGTGGACCGCCGAAGGACGCCGAATGCGCTCGATCGCCTCCATGTCCTCGCGACGTTCGAACATCTTCATGCCGAAGGGGATGGAGCGCAGCTTGAGCAGCCGCTCCAGCTCTCCGACGATGGCGGGCCAGTCCTGAATCTTGCTGTCGTCTGTCATCGGCGTTTCTCCCTGAAACCAGCTTAGCCGAGTTTCGAAGGCGGGCGAGCCGTTTGGCGGGGCCGCTGGAGGCGTCCTGATGCTCAGCGGAGGCGAGCGACCCCGCAGAAGGATTTTGGAACCGAAAACCGCTCCGCCTTGAGGAAGTCGGGATCGGTGAGGGTTCGGAGGAACGCCTCGATCTGCGCCAGGTCCTGGTCGGCGAGGCGCGGGACGCCCTCATGGGCCATGATCGCCGCTTCGAGCGTTTTCGCCGAGCCGTCATGCAGGTAGGGCGCCGTGACCTCGAGGTTTCGGAGCGAAGGCGTGCGGAACGCGGCGCGGTCGGCCTTGCGGCCGGTCTTCTCATAGGCCCCTTCATCGGCGCCGCGGATCGGCGCGATCACGTGGAACTCGCCATCGGTGAAGGCCGGGCCTGCATGACACTGACTGCAGCCCGCTGTCTGGAAGCGGCGTGCGCCTTGGCGGGCGACCTGCGAGATCGCCGCGCGCTCGCCGCGCAGATAGCGGTCATAGGGCGAGGACCAGGAGACCAGCGTCCTTTGGAAGGCGGCGATGGCCTTGGTCGTCGCGGCCAATGAAATCGCGCCTTCCTCCTCCGGGAAGGCGGCGGCGAACATCTGACGGTAGCAGGCGTCGCCGCCCAGCCGCCGCGCGATCTCGGCCTCCTGACCGTGCATCCCCATCTCGACGGGATGCAGGCCGACGATGGGCACGTTCGCCTGCTGTTCGAGGCTCGTCAGCCCCGGATCGGCCCAGGTGAGTGTCTTGAAGTAGCCGACATTGGCGAGGCCCATGGGGTTTCGCCGGCCGGCCGCGCCCTTGACGCCCGGGCGCGTGGGATTGCTGTGCGCAAAGCCGTTGTGCTGCTCGTGACAGCTTGCGCAGGACAGGGTTCCGTCGATCGACAGGTCCGCGTCGTAGAAAAGCCGCCGCCCGAGCTCGACCTTGGCCGCAGACATCGGGTTATCGGCCGGGACCGGCGGCGGCGCCACGCCGCGCGGAAGACCCCAGTCGAAATCGGGGGCGGCCGCCGCGCATCCGATCGCAGCGACGGCGCAGACGGCGGCGGCCAAGATCCTCATGGTGTGATCTTCAGGGCGCGGCGTGCGAGGCCATGAGGACCAACTCCGGATCGCCGGCCCCAGTGATCGTGACTACGTATCGGCCGGGTTGCAGCGGGAAGGTCACGGTCTTGCGGACGCTGGAGCACGCCGGGCCGGGACCGTGCCGCGAGGACTGGATGCTGCTTTCCCCGCTCACCACGTCGATCCACGCGCCGCCGCCCAAGGAGATCTGGTAGTCGCCCGCCTCGGTGATCGGCAGTTCGAACAGGCCGCTGTGGCTGACCGAGCCGCCGGGCTGGGCGGGAAGCACCGGAAAGACGACGTCGCGGGTCGGCCGAAGCTTGGCGGCGATCGACCGTCCGACGGGAAGCTGCGCGGCGCCCACGCCGGAGACGTCGGCGGCGGCGGTCACGGGCGAGCGGCTCGCCCAGCCCGCCAGGGCGGGGGGCAGGCCTTCATCGCTGATGGCCGTGCAGGTCTCCGGCGGCGGTTGTTGCGCCAGGGCCTGTCCGGCGGCCAGGGCCAGCACAGGCCAGGCCGCGGCCGCAATACGAAGGGCTTTGAACGTCGTTCCTCGTCGGCGTTGCACCAGCAGCGCGGCGGGCCAGGATTGCATCGAACATCTCCACGATATGTAGCTATTCTACATATCGCCGGGACATATGAGGCTCAAGGATTGGACGTCAGGATTTGGCTTGATGTTCATCAAGCCAATACTTGCTATGGCGAGCTGATCGCGAGGCGTGCCAAAGTCTCTCGGCCGCCCGCGCATGCAGAAGCCTGAGCCTGCATCGGTCTTGAGGCATCGTTTCCGCGGGTCGCGGCGCGCGCCACCGGGCGGCGGCGTGAACAATCTGAGTAGTCATTGCGTTGTCGGTCGATGGAGGACGAGAGATGACTGACGAGATCAAGGCGGACATGGAAGTCATCGGTGCGGATGGCGTGCATGTGGGGACGGTGGACCGAGTGGACGGCTCGCGCATCAAGCTGAAGAAGCGCGACGGCTTCGGCGCGCACGGCAAGCATCATCACTATATCGAGCTCGGCTTCGTCGCCGATGTGGAAGGGGACAGGGTGCGCCTTTCCGCCAACGCCGACGTCGCGGTGACGCTCGAGGAAGAGGCTTCGGGCCGTCCCGTGGACCTTTGACCTGAAGGGCGCCGGTCTGGCGTTCTGCCCCTTCAGGACAACCGATCGCGGAAATCTTCGTAGTCGAATTCCCGCACCAGGCGCAGGTCGTCGGTTTCGCTGTTCCAGAGGGCGATGGCGGGCAAAGGGACCCCATTGAAGGTGGTGGTCTTCACCATCGAATAGTGGGCCTGGTCGAGGAAGGCGATGCGCGTTCCCGGGCTGGGCGTCTGCGCGAACCGGTAGTCGCCGATGACGTCGCCGGCCAGGCAGGACGGCCCGCCCAGGCGGACGACCATGCCGTCGTCTGCTTCGCCCAGCATCGCCGGACGATAGGGGGCCTCCAGCACATCGGGCATGTGGCAGGTCGCCGAAATATCGGTGATCGCCACCTGCGCGCCATTCTCGAAGACGTCGAGGACTTCGCCGACCAGGATTCCCGCATCCAGGGCGATCGCCTCGCCAGGCTCCAGATAGACCTCGACGCCATGCCGGCCCCGGATGCGTTGTACGAATGCGATCAGGTCCTCGCGGGCGTAGTCGGCGCGGGTGATGTGATGGCCGCCCCCGAGGTTCACCCACTTCAGGCCGGGCAGCAGGCTCTCGATCTGCGGCTCCAGCGCATTCCAGAGTCGCTGCAGGGGTTCGAAACCCTGTTCGCAAAGCGCGTGGACATGCAGGCCGTCGACGCCGCGCAGATGCTCGGGCCGCAGTTGCGACACCGGAAAGCCCAGGCGCGATCCGGGGCAGCAGGGATCGTACTTGGCGACGGGCGCCTCGCTGTGCTCGGGGTTCAGGCGCAAGCCGATCTCGAACACCTCGCCATCGGCCCGCGCCTGTGAAATCACCGCCTCGAACCGGGCGATCTGGGCCGGCGAATTGAAGATCACCGTGTCGGACAGGCGCAGGATTTCGGGCAGGTCCGCCGCGCGATAGGCCGGTGCATAGGTCGTCAACTCGCCTTTGAAATGCTCGCGCGCCAACCGCGCCTCCCAGAGCCCGGAGGCGCAGACCCCGTGCAGGCGCTCGCCGACCAGATCGCCCAGGGCCCACATCGAAAAGGCCTTGAGGGCGAGCAGCACCCTGGCCCCGCTGTGGTCCGCGATATCCCCTAGAACCTCGAGGTTGCGTCGGACCGCCGCTGCATCGACCACGAAACAAGGCGAGGGGACACGGCCAAGGTCGAAGCGCGCAAAGGCGCCAGGGCCGCCGGCTTGGGTCTCCATGCGATCAGAAGGCCAGCGGCGCGGGCAGGTCCCGCACCTGCCAAGGCAGGCCCTGGCTGTTCATCAGGTCCATGAAGGGATCGGGGTCCAGTTGCTCCATATTGAAGACCCCTGCGCCCGACCAGGCGCCGGTCAGCATCAGCCGCGCTCCAATCATCGCCGGCACGCCGGTGGTGTAGCTGACGGCCTGGCTGCCGGTCTCGGCATAGGCCTCCTCGTGATCGCAGACATTGTAGATGTAGACGGTCTTCTCTTCGCCGTCCTTCTGGCCGGTGGCGATGACACCGATATTGGTCTTGCCGCGGGTGACCGCCCCCAGGGACGAGGGCTCGGGCAGCAGCGCCTTCAGGAATTGCAGGGGGACGATCTCCACGCCCTGGAAGCTGACCGGGTCGATGCGGGTCATCCCGACATTCGACAAGACTTCCAGGTGTTTCAGGTAGCTGTCGCCGAAGGTCATCCAGAACCGGATGCGCCGGATTTCCGGATAGAAGCGCGCCAGCGACTCCAGTTCCTCATGATACATCAGGTACATGTTGCGGGGGCCGACCTCGGCGAAGTCGAACGACTGCTTGTTCGACAGGGCCGGGCCTTCCACCCACCGGCCGTCTTCCCAGTGACGCGAGGGCGCGGTGACTTCGCGCAGGTTGATCTCCGGGTTGAAGTTGGTGGCGAACGGATGGCCATGGTCGCCGCCGTTGCAGTCGAGGATGTCGAGGGTGTCGATCCGGTCGAGCAGATGCTTGCGGGCGTAGGTGGCGAACACCGAGGTCGCGCCCGGATCGAAGCCGCAGCCCAGCACCGCCGTCAGCCCAGCGTCTTTGAACCGGTCCTGGTAGGCCCACTGCCAGCCATATTCGAACTTGGCCTCGTCGCGCGGCTCGTAGTTGGCGGTGTCGAGATAGTTGGCCCCGGCCTTCAGGCAGGCCTCCATGATCGAGAGATCCTGGTAGGGGAGGGCGAGATTGACCACCAGTTCCGGCTTCACCTGGTCGATCAGCGCGGCGGTCGCCTCCACGTCGTCGGCATCAAGCTCCGCGGTCTCGATGCTCACGCCCGTCCGCTGCTTCACCGAGACGGCGATCGCGTCGCATTTGGCGCGGCGACGGCTCGCCAAGGTGATCTGGGAGAAGACGTCCGAGTTCATCGCCATCTTGTGGACGGCGACAGATCCCACGCCGCCGGCGCCGATCACTAGCACCTTGCTCATCTTCACATCTCCTGCCACCGCGACCTGACGACACGCATCCTTTCCCGGCGCGCCGGGCGGGCCTTATACGAGGTCGGGGCGGCCGATGCCCAGCCCCGAGCAAATTTGATCGTCGCGCGGTTCGGCGGGCGGTGTGTTCAGACTCCCGCGGCGAGGCGACCGACCGTCGCGTCGAGCCAGGCCAGGAGGTCGGCGACGACCTCGTCCCGATTGGTTTCGTTGAGCATCTCGTGACGGCCGCCGGCATAGACCTTCAGGTCCACCGCCAGGTTTGCGGCGCGATAGTTCGCGACCAGGGGATGGATTCGTTCGAGCTTGTGGTTGATGGGGTCTTCGTCGCCCACGAATATATAGATCGGCAGGCCCGGCTTCACCGCGGCGAGGGCGTCAGGCGAGGCCGGCCGCTCGCGCAGCGATGCGAACGAGGCTGCGGAGTCCGCATCGAACTGGATGCCGCAGAACGGGTCGGCGATGTAGGCGTCGACCTCGGCCGGCGCGCGGCTCAGCCAGTCGTAGTCGGTCCGTGGGGTCTTGTAGACGCTGTTCGGGCCGCCGGGCGTCCGTGGTCCCGGGCCCGCCGTTCCCGACAGGACCAGCCCGTCGATCAGGTCCGAATGGTCGAGGATGAAGGCCTGCGCGAACATGGCGCCCATGGAATGGCCCATGAGCACGAGCGGCAGGCCAGGATTTGCTTCGCGGGCGAGGCGGGCCAGCGTCGCCATGTCGTCGACGCAGGCGGGCGCTCCGCCGGCGCCGAAACTGCCGAGGCCGGACATGCCGGAGGTAAGCCCATGGCCGCGATGGTCGGCGGCGTAGATGACGTAGCCGGCGTCGAGCAAGGGCTGGAGAACCGCGCGATAGCGCCCGGCGTGCTCGCCGGCGCCGTGGGCCAGTTGCAGTACGGCGCGAGGCTGGGCCGAGGCCGCCGACCAACGATAACCAGCCAGAGCCTGACCATCGGAGCCACGGTATCGGAACGGGGTGGTGAGGTTGGTCATCTGAACCCTTCGTGACGGGCGGCAGGGATCGTAGGCGGCCGGTCGGCGACGCCGCCACCGCCGCAGCCAAGCCAATAGCAATCTCCCGATTTGCGCTCCAATACCTTCTCGATCATCGTTGAGGGCCATGCGGAGCGGGATAGCGGACGGTCCCGTCGGGCTGGACGATGGCTCCCGTGGTCAGGCGCGCGGGCTCGATGCGGTTCGGCCCCAGGATATGAAACACGGTCTGGCCGTTGGCGATGAGATAGTCGGCGACGATGCGGCGGTGGCATCGCCACCAGACCGCTTCGGAACACATGATCGCTGAGCGTCGCTCGCACCCCGCCTCGATCAGGCGCTTCAAGCCCTCATGGAAAGGCTGGGAAAGCGCGTAGTCCGCGTAGTTGTGGAAGCTCTTGTTCTCCCAGAAGCCATTGATGTCCGCAGGCAGCGCAGGGGCCTTGCCGCGCAGGCCGCCGAGCGCGGCGATATGCTCGTAGAAGATCTGGAAGGGCTCCAGGGCGGCCGGCAACGCGTCCGCGTTGAACTGGGGATTGGCGCGCGACATCGGGATTTTCCGGACGTCGACGAGCAGCGCCACCTCGGCGTCGCGCAGAAGCCCGGCGAACGCTTCCAGGCTGCGGTTCGAATGGCCGATGGTGAAGAAGGGCGGCGTCATGCCTGGCCGCGCTCATACATGGCGCAGGGCGCCGCCCTTGTGCGCGGCGACATGATCGGTCTTGTCGCTCTTGATCTCGTATTGAGGGTCGTCTTCCGTCGCGCGATGCGTGTGGCCCTTGTAGTCGAAGTCGCGGGTATGGACGGCGATGATGGTCCCCGAAACCCGGCCGGCTTCGGAGTTCCATGTCACATGATCGCCGATCTTGAATCGCTTCGCCATTTTTCGAGCTCCTCGGTTCGCCGCGCCGTCGAGGTTCAGGACGGAACGGCCAGGGTTTGCGGCGCGGCTTGCCGGAGACGCGCCATGAGCCAGGTGCGCTGGCGGTCGTTGCGGTTCTCGATCTCGCGCAGGCTCTTCTCCAGATCGCGGTCGCCAAGCGCGCGGGCGCCCTGGATGAGCACCGTCGTCGAGACGAAGCTTTCGTTGGCCATCAGCCACAGGGCCTGAAGGTCGCGCATCAGGCCGAAACCCGATTGCGGACGACCGACGGCAAGCGCCCTCGCCAAGGCCTCCGGCTCACCCTCCTGGCGCGCGCCGTAAGTCCCCGCATAAGGCGCGAGCGCGGCGAGATTCTCGCGCGACCAGCCGGCGAACAGCGCGCTCTGCTGGCCGACATCGGGAGTGGTCGGGTGCGCCTCGCGCAGCGCCGCCCAGCCGCGGAGGAGGCAATCTTCGCTCGCTTGCAGCAGGCCGAGATAGTCGGCGAGATTCCATCTGCTACACGTGTGACAGACAGGCGGTGCTTCATTCTCTAAGGGAAGCTGGGCTTGCTCGATCCCCTTGTGTTTCAAGGATCTGAGCAAGGGTGGCGGAGGGGGCAGTCGCGCGGCAACTTATCTCCGATAGGATGCTGCTTTCAGGCTATATTTCTCTACGCGGTCTATTAGAGAGGATAGCCTAACTCACTACTTACTTCTCGATGTAGCGCTCAGCGGGCGATCCTCGCTGGCACGAACCTATTCGTGTCGCAAGGCGTCAACCGGTTTGCGGGCGACCACGTTGAGGGCGTGCGCCAGAACCGTTGACCAGGCTAGAGTTAGCGCAGCTAGACCAGCGGCAATGAAGATCCAGGGTGATAGAGCGATCCGGTAGGCGAAGCCCTCAAGCCAGGCGTGCATAACCAGCCAGGCGATCGGCCAGGCTATCAGGCAGGCGAGAAGAACGGGTTTGGTGAACTGCCAAACGAGCATCTGCAGGATGGCGCGCCGGCTGGCGCCCAGCGCCCGGCGCACCCCGATCTCCTTGGTGCGTCGCTCCGCGGTGAACGCCGCCAGGCCTAGGAGCCCGAGGCCGGCCAGTAAGAGGGCCAATCCGCAGAGCATGCTGACCAGAACGCCCTGCCGGATGGTCGTCACGTAGAGCTGCTCGACATAGTCGTCCAGGAACTGGCGGCGGATTTCGCCGGGCTGGCCCGATGAGCGCCAGAGTTGGTCGATGGCGCGGACGGTCTTGGGGAGGTCTGCTCCGCCCAGCTTGATGCTCAGCACCTGGTCGGCCGGATAGTTAGCGAAGTCGACCAAGAAGAAAGTCGGTTTCACCCGCGCGCTCTTCAGGTCGAGGGTGACGTCGGGCGTGACCCCGATGACCTCAAACTCCCCGTAGCCGGGCCCGACCTGGATCTGCTTGCCGAGGGCAGCCTGCGGGCCGGCGAAGCCAAGGGCGCGGGCGGCGGCCACATTGATCACGACCGAGCCGCGCTGGAGCTGCGGGAAGTTCTGCACCGGCAGTTCGTCTTTGCCGTGCTGGCGCGAGAAGAGGCGACCGGCGAGGGGCTGCACGCCATAGAGCGCGAACCAATGCTGGTCGACCAGGCCCATGTCGGCATGGGCGGTCGGGCCGCCGGCGACCTTGGCGTCCATCACGTTCTTGACCGGATCGAAGTCGTCGAGGCCCAGCAGGTTGCGCGAGGAGCAAGCCGCGGCGCGCACGCCTGGGAGGCGGCGAACCTCTGCCTCAAAGGCGCCGCGGCAGGGCGTGGCCTGCACCACCAGCACTTGGTCGGTGTCCATCCGCAGCCCCTCACCGGTCGCGAAGCGGGTCTGCATCCAGACGACGCTGACGGCGACTGCCAGGCCGATCAGGACCGAGAATTGCCCCACGACAAGGGCAAGACGGACGCCGCCGGAGCCCGCCGTCTCGACGGGGCCACCACCCTTGAGAACCCTGGCGGGGCGGAATGCTGAGAGCACAAGGCCTGGGTAGGCGCCGGCCGCGAGGGATAGCGCCAAGGCCCCTGCGGCGAGGGCGAGCGCTGAGCTTGGATCGCGCCAGTAGGGAAAGCTCATCGCCTTGCCGAGGAAGGCGTTGAGGGCCGGGAGCATCAGTTCGACAACGGCGATCGCCAGAACCAGAGCGGCGATGACCTGCAACGAGGCTTCGCCTACGAACTGAACGACTAGATCGCGTCGGCGGGCGCCAGCGGCCTTGCGGACGCCGACCTCGACCGCGCGTTGCCCGGCCCGGGCCGTCGTCAGGTTGATCAGGTTGATCAGAGCCAGGGCGAGGACGAGCGCGGCGGCTGCGGCAAGACCAAGGAGCGCCCCACGGCTGGAGCGGACGTCGCCGGCGCCCAGGTTGGCGCCGCGAAAGTCCTGCAGGTGCAGTGAGGTGAGGGGAGCCAGTCCCAGCCGCACGCTGGAGCCGGGCGGCAGACCGGCGCGGATGGCGCTGCTTACCGCAAGCCGGTTGAGGGCGTCGGCCGCGGCGGGCGCATGACCAGGGTCTTCCAGGCGGACATAGGTGCGCAGGCGGACGGCTTCGAACCGGAAGGGTGGCGAGCGGCCCGGCTGCGGTGTGACCAGCCAGGTGGCGAATCCCTGGTTCGGGTTGGAGCCGGCGTCGATGCGGGCGAGCCGTGAGAACGAGGCGCGGCCTGAGGCGAACACCTGCTGGGTCAAATGGGTCTCGGGAGGGAAGTCGGCCAGGACAGCCCTGACGCGCAGGCTGTGGTGGCCGTCCAGTTCGAGGCTCCGGCCAAGCGGCGCCTCGGCGCCGAAGTACTTGCGGGCGAGCGACCGAGTGATGACCACTCCGGCCGGATCGCTGAGGGCCTCGCGCGGATCGCCGGCGAGGGCTGGCAGGCGCAGAACGGCAAAGAAGTCCGGGTCCACCCAAGCCAGGTTCTCACGCGCGGAGACTTGGCCGTGGCGCAGGCTGACCTGATCATAGGCCAGGCGCGCTGCGGCGCTCACCTGCGGCACGCCTTGCGAGATACGGCGACCGATCCAGGCCGGAGCGTAGTCGGAGAGAACCTGGGCCTCGCCTGGTGAGCGCAGGTCAGAAGTTACGACGAACGTGCGCTCGCTCTCCGCCGCGAACTGGTCGTAGGACAGCTCGCTGCGAACGTAGAGCGCGGTGAGGATCGCGGCGGCCAAGCCGAGCGCCAGCCCGGCGATGCTGAGGGTCCCGTAGAAGCGGTTGCGGCCCAGATTGCGCGGGGCCGCCGCCAGAACATTGCGGAACATGCGTGGCCTACTCGTAGCGCAGGGCGTTGACGGGTTTGGCGCGGGCGACACGCAGAGCGTGAGCCAGAACGGCGGCCCAGGCCATGACCAGGGCGCCGACGCCAGCGGCCAGGAACGTCCAGGGCGCGAGCTCGACCCGATAGGCGAAGGTCTGCAGCCACTGGCGCATCACCAGCCAGGCGATCGGCCAAGCGATGAGGTTGGCGATCAGCACAGGACGACTGAACCGCCAGAGCAGAAGACGCAGAACATCGGACGACCCCGCGCCCATCGCCTTGCGGATCCCGATCTCCTTGGTCCGGCGCTCGGTCGTGTAGGCGGACAGCGCAAAGAGACCGAGGCCTGCGATGGAGAGGGCGATGAGCGCCGCCAGCGCGATGGTCGCGCCCTGTATCAGGGTGTCGATGTAGAGGCGCAGCGTGAACTGATCGACGAAGACCTGCAGCTTCGGCTCACCGCCGCCGACGCGCCGCCAGATCCGGTCGACCTCGTTGAGGGTTTGCGGGAGCTGCGCGCCGTCGAGCTTGGCCGCCAGCGCCACGGAATAGGGCGGCAGGTTACGGCCGATCGAATAGAGCGCCGGCTGGATCGGCTCGCGCATCGATCCCAGGGTGAAGTCGGGGGCGACCCCGATCACACGTGAGGGACGCAGCGGCGGCAGAGTAAAGGTGTCGCGGCGCTGGCTCTCGTCCCAGACGCCGGGCCAGAGGATCGTGGCGCCCACCGCCGCGGTTGGGCTCTTGAAGCCCAGGCGACGGGCGGCCGCCTCGTTGATGACGACAGGTGGATTGGCGTCCTCGAGCGTGAGGTCTCCATCGGCGGGGCGGGTGCGGTCGAAGAAACGCCCGGCGACAGGGCGAAGGCCGAACACCTGGAAGAAGTCGAAGTCGACTGGGGCGACGGCGAGATCGACCTTCCTCCCGTCGATCACGACGGTGTGGCGGTCTTCGGAGAGGTTGAGCGCATTGGCCGAGGCGCAGGCGGCGCTGCGGACGCCGGGCAGGGCGCGCAACTGATCACGCAGTTGCTCCGAGCACGGGCGCGAGAACACCAGCATGACCTTGTCGGTGTCGAGCCGCATGACCACCGTGACGCCGGCCGCCGCCGCGCCCGTGAGCATCGCCATAACCGCCTCGCCGTTGGCGGTGTCGAGATTGCCGGTCGGTTCGTCGGCGAGGATCAGGCTTGGTTCGGAGACCAGCGCGCGGGCCACGGCGACCCGCTGCTGCTGGCCGCCGGACAATTGCTTGGGACGATGGCGCGCGCGGTGGGCCATGCCGACCTGCTCCAGCGCTGCCATCACGCGCCTGCGCCGTTCACCCGCAGGGACGCGGCGGTAAAGGAGGGCGACCTCGACGTTCTCGGCGACCGAGAGGTCGTCAATCAGGTTGAAGCTCTGGAACACGAACCCGATGTGGTCGCGGCGCAGGGCGGTCAACTGGCGCTCGGGGTAGCTGGCCACTTCTTCGCCAAAGAAGTGGTAGGCCCCGCTGGACGGCCCATCGAGCAGGCCCAGCACATTGAGCAGGGTGGACTTGCCGCAGCCCGACGGCCCCATGATCGCGACGAACTCTCCCGGCGCGATCTCCAGGGAGATCTCGTTCAGGGCCAGGGTTTCGATCTCTTCGGTCCGGTAGATCTTGCTGATCGATTCCAGTCTCAGCATGCCGCCCTCCTATTTCGTCAGGATCACCTGATCGACTTTCTCAAAGCTCGTGTAGTCCGATGTCAGGACGCGCTCGCCGGCGGTGAGGCCGCTCAGGACCTCCACCTGCTCGGCGTTGCGGCGGCCAAGGCGCACGCGCCGGCGCTCAGCCCGCCGCCCGCCGTCGTTCAGCACCATCACCCAGTCGCCGCCCGAGCGCTCAAGGAACGGACCTGCGGCCAGCACGAGACCCTTCCGATCGCCCCCGAGCGTCAGCCGGCCCTCCAGCGCCTGCCCGGGCAGCAGGCCCGAGGGTGGCGCCTGGTCGAAGGCCATCTCGATCTGGAAGGTGGAGTTCTTGACCTGGGGATCTACTCGGACGACCCGAAACGCGCTCGAGCGGCCGGCGATCTCCACCTGGCCCTGCTGTCCGACCCGGACGCGCTCGAGATAGTACTGGTCGATATCGGCCTGCAGCTTGAACCCCGTATTGGGCGTGATCTGCCCCAGTCGCTGGCCGCGGTCGCGGATTTCTCCGACCTTGAGGTCCATGTCGGTCAAGCGGCCAGCGATGGGCGCCCGGAGCACGAGGCTCTCAAGCTTCGCGCGGGTGATGACCAGGCTTTCGCGCAGACTGGCCAGCTCGGCCTGGATCTGGGGGGTCTGCCGGCGACGCAGGGTCTCCTGCTCGCGGTTGGCGGTGAGCTGCAGCGGCAGCAGTCCGCGATTGTACGCCAGTTCGTCGTGCACCGCCTCGTGCTGGTCGCGGCTGACATAACCCTTGGCGAGCAGGGCGTCGCGTCGTTCGGCGGAGCGTTGCAGCCGGACGATGTCGTACTGTATGCGGGCGACGGCCTTTTCGTTGGCGAGGCGTGTGTCCTCCAGCTGCTTCTCGTAGGTCTGCAGCTGGGTGATGGATTCTACCAACCGCCCCTCGCGGTCGAGAACCTCAAGCTCCAGCGCGGTGTTGCGGAAGCGCAGGAGCGGCTGGCCGGACGCCACTAAGTCGCCAGGCTGCACGAAGACCTGTTCGACCTGCCCACCCTCCAGAGCATCGAGATAGACGATGTCGCGCGGAACGACTTTGGCCCGCAGGGTGACAAAGTCCTGGAAGACGTCGTGGCGGACTGTGTCGATCGTCAGATTGGCCGCCGGCGTGCGAACAGAGGAGCGTGCGCCGAAGCCCGCCATCGTGACAGTGAGGACCAATGCGGCGAGGGCAAGGCCAGCACAGCCCGCAAGCAGGGTGCGGCGGGACCGCCACCACCTTGGCCTTGCGATCGGTTTGTCCATGCTCTCGGTCATCTCGAGCAACAGGATCACGCAGTTCGGACCAGAGAGGAAACAGCGCCCCTGCAAGGGGTTGCGCGGTTCAGTGGGCGGCGGCGGGGGAGAAAGCGTCCGGAAACGGACACCGCCGGCTGACCGGGCGAACAGATGCCGTCCAAACCCTTTGGAAGGCGGCGGCTTGCCGGGGCGGGGCTTCGCCATAGACTGATGGCATGGCGTTGGCCTTTCTGATTGTCGATGACGACCCCGACGTGCTGAAGGCCGCGGCGCTGGCGCTGGGCGGACCGCAGGTGCAGGTCGATTTGGCGGAGTCGCCTGCGGACATCGAGGCGCGCGCGGCCGGCTGCGACGCGGTGTTGCTGGACATGAACTTTGCGCTCGGTGCTCGGAGCGGCGATGAGGGGCTCGATGCGCTGGGGCGGCTCAAGGCGTCCGAACCCGAATTGTCCGTTGTGCTGATGACGACCTTTGGCGGGGTCAGTCTGGCGGTGGAGGCTCTGAAGCGCGGCGCCGAGGACTTTGTCCTCAAGCCGTGGCGAAACGAGGCGCTGGAAGCGGCGATGATGAAGGCGGCCGAGGCGACGCGCACGCGGCGGGCCGAGGCGGGTCTGACCCTGGGCGAGATCGAACGCCGAGCGATCGTCAGGGTGCTGGCCTCCAGCGGCGGCAACATGACCCGCGCCGCCGCCATGCTGGGACTGACCCGGCCGGCGCTTTATCGGCGGCTTGAACGTCATGGCCTCTGACGCGCGCGCGGGCGCAACGGCTTTCGCGGTCGGCGTCGTCTGGCGCGCGGTGCTGATCGGCGTATTGGCGCTGGTCGCCTTCCTGGCCATCTCCCGCCAACTCTATGCCACCGCACTCGTGCTCGGCGTGGTGATCGTCATCGTGGCCGCGGATCTGGCCCGAGCGTCACGCTCGGCGGATCGTGTCTTGGCGCAGTTCGTCGATGGCGTCGCGGCGCAGGGCTATGAGTGGCCCCGGGCCCCGCGCCAGTTTGCGGCCTTCGGCGCGGCCATGGGCCGCGCGCAGGCGCGGCTCGAAGCAGCTCGCGCGGCGCGCCAGGAGCAGATCGACTTCCTCGACAGTCTGGTGGAGACCTCGTTGGCGGCGCTGCTTGTGGTCGACGACCAGGGGCGGGTGCTGCACGGCAATCGCGCGGCGTTCGAGCTGGGCTTTGGACTTGGGAAGCCTCTCGGACTGGATGTTGGGACCCCTGGCGGGCGCAAGATCGTCGACTTGGCGGGCGGCCGTTCGGCTCTGATGCAGGTCAGCGTCTTTCGGACTCCCGCCATGAGCGGGCGGCGTTTGGTATCGCTTCAGACATTGGCTGGCGATCTGGATCTGGTGGAGATTAAGGCCCAGAGCGATCTGGTACGGATTCTGGCGCACGAGATGATGAACTCGCTCACGCCGATCGCCTCGCTCTCGCAGAGCTTGCTGCAGCGGGTCGGGACCGGGAGCCTCGACGCGCAGATCCTGCCAGACGCCTTGGAGATCATAAGCCGGCGCAGCAGTGGCCTGATGACCTTTGTCGAGCGCTACCGGCGGGTGGCTGAGGTCTCGCCGGGGGCGATGGTCAAGGTGACGGCCGCCGAGGTTCTGGCGAGGCTCGACGGCCTGGTAGGGACGATGATGACGACGTCGGGCGTGCGCTTCGTCTGCGCAAGCTGCCGTCCGCAGGCGTTGATCGAAGTCGATGTCGACCTACTCGAACAGGCGCTGCTGAACCTTCTCATCAATGCCAGGGATGCGGCCGCTGGAGGGCTAGACCCCGAAGTCCGCCTGGCCTGCGTGGCCGAAGATGGCGTCGTCAGCTTCACTGTCTCGGACACCGGGTCCGGCCTCGTCGAGCCGGAGGCCGCGTTCGTGCCGTTTTACACCACCAAACCAAAAGGCTCCGGCATCGGGCTGACGCTCGCGCGTCAGATCGCAACGGCGCATGGCGGGCGTCTTGAGTATAGGCGAGATTGTAATCGCACGACGTTTCTCTTGCAGATCCCGACATACATCTGCTGATGGATGTCCGCTATTGGAGGGGAACTCAAAGTGATCCTCCCCCGAATTAGTGGACG
>NZ_JAYRST010000005.1:0-74123 GCF_041920015.1 Phenylobacterium sp. | reverse complement strand
CGCGCCAGGTCGACCTTGGCGCGCACCTCGGCCAGGGCCTTGTCCTTCTTGAAGTTGGCCTCGAACTCCAGGTTCACGATCGCCATGCTCTGGCGGGCGACCGCGTTCATCTCCTTAATGCCTTCGATCGTCTGCAGCTCGGTCTCCAGCGGCCGCACCAGCAGCCGCTCGGCGTCCTCGGGGCTGACGCCGGGATAGGGCACGATGATCGCGATGAACGGGAAGTCGATGTTGGGATTGGATTCCCGCGGCATCGACAGATAGGCGAAAAATCCGAACAGGCCGGCGATCAGCGCCACCGCAAGCACGACCTTTCGTCGCTTGATGGCGCCGTCGATCAAGGGTCCGATCATGGCCTCGTCTCCTGATGGAGCGGCGGGCGCGCCCTAGCGCGCCGCGGCCACCCGAACCTTCTGTCCCTCGGCCACATAGGACTGGCCGACGGTGATGACGCGCACCGGCCCCTTCAGGCCGGTCACCCATATGCCTTGAGGCGTCTCTTCCAGCACCTTGATCGGCGCGAACCCCACGGTGCTGTCGGCCAGCACGTAGCGCACGCCCTGGCGGCCGGCGGCGTCCAGCACCAGCGACGACAGCGGGACCAGGTGCGCCGGGCCCGCGCCCGAGCCGATCCGCACCTCCGCCGACAGGCCCGAGCGGGTCATCTGCGGATTGGCCGCGGTGATCTCGACGCGATAGGTGCGCGTCTGGGCGTCGGCCTCGCGGGCGGCGTAGCGGACCTTGCCCGAAAGCGTCTCGCCGGAGGTCAGCTTGGCGGTGGCGTGGGCGCCGACCCGCACCTTGGACGCCTCGGTTTCCGGCAGGTCGCCGACCACCAGCAGCGGATTGAGCTCGATCACCGTGCCGCAGGCCTGGCCCGGCGACAGATAGGTCCCGATCTCGGCGTCGCGCTTGTCGAACACCCCGTCGAACGGGGCGCGGATGCTCATCTGCTCGACCCCCAGCTCGGCCTGGCGCACGGCGGCGGCGGCGGCGTCCAGATTGGCCTGGTCCTGCAGCACCTGGGTCTGAGAGCGATAGCCCTTGGCCGCCAGCTCGGCCGAGGCCTTCTGCTGCAGCTCGCGCGAGCGCAGGGCCGCGCGCGCCTGATCCAGCGTCGCTTGGCGGGCGTCGATGTTCAGCCGGCAGAGCACCGCGCCCTTGCGCACGAACGAGCCTTCCACCGCCGGGGTCGCGGCGACCACGCCGGCGGTTTCGGAGCGGACCACCACGCTGCGGGCCGATTCGGTGCGGCCGCGCAGGGCCGTCGCATATTCACGGGCGACTTCGGGGGTCAGGGCGGCCTGGACGGTCGGCGGCGCGTCGGTGGTCTTGGCCTCCGCCGCGCCCGACTTGCCGGCGCGGTTGACGACCGTCCCGATCGCGAAGGCGGCCAGCAGCACCGCCAGCACCACGATCACGAACATGTACTCAGGCTTGAGACGCATAAGAGCCGTTTCCCCCGGAACGCAGCTACGAAGTCGTGACCGCTTGTGATCGCAGTCGTACGCCCGGGCCGCCGAATAGACTCATGAACTTCTGATGCCGCCGTTCTGCGAGCGCAAATGAAATCGCGGACAGGTCGATATCAGAGCCGATATTGTGCCCCGGAGGCCGCAGGATTGCAGCAAGCTGTTGCCTGCTCTTTAAAGAGCGCGACAAGTCGCGCCCGTTTTTGGAAAGAAGGTCCGCCGTCGTGAGATATCTGCACACCATGGTCCGCGTATCGGACCTCGACGCCTCGCTCGACTTTTACTGCAACAAGCTCGGCCTGGTCGAAGCCTCGCGAATCGACAATCCCGCCGGCCGTTTCACCCTGGTCTTCCTGTGCGCTCCCGGCGACGAGGCGGGCGCTCGCCAAACCAAGGCGCCGATGGTCGAACTGACCTTCAACTGGGATGTCGAGGACTATCAGGGCGGCCGCAATTTCGGCCACCTGGCCTATGCGGTCGACGACATCTACGCGGTCTGCCAGCGGCTGATGGACGGCGGGGTGACCATCAACCGTCCGCCGCGCGACGGCCACATGGCCTTCGTCCGCTCGCCCGACGGCATCTCCATCGAATTGCTCCAGGCCGGGGAGCGTAGAGCCCCGGCCGAGCCCTGGGCCTCCATGCAGAATACGGGCGCCTGGTGATGACCGCTCGCCTGGCCGGGCGTTGCGCCCTCATCACCGGCGCGGCCGGCGGCATCGGCCTGGGCTGCGCCGAAGCCTTCGCCGAGGAGGGCTGCGACCTGGTCCTGCTCGACCTCGACGAGGCGAAGGTCGCCGCTGTCGCCGCCGACCTGGCCGGGCGGTCGGGCCGCACCGTCCACGCCCTGGCCTGCGATCTCGCCGACGCCGAGGCCGCGCGCATGGCGGTGATCCGCGCCGCCGCCCTGCTGGGCCGCATCGACGTCCTGGTGAACAACGCCGGCGTCCTGGCCGCCGGCGACATCCTCGACGCCAGCCTGGAGGACTTCGACCGCGTCCTGGCCGTCAATCTGCGCGCGCCCTTCGTGGTCGGCCAGACCGTCGCGCGGCATATGGTCGACGCCAGGATCAAGGGCTCGATCATCAACATGTCCTCGATCAATGCGGTCTTGGCGATCCCCAACCAGATCGCCTACGTGACCTCGAAGGGCGGCCTCTCCCAGATGACCAAGGCCATGGCGCTGGCGCTGGCGCCGCACGGCGTCCGGGTCAACGCCATCGGTCCCGGCACCGTCGTCACCGACATCCTCAAGGGCGTGATGCAGGACGAGGCGGCCCGCCGCCGGGTGCTCCAGCGCACCCCGCTCGGCCGCTTCGGCGAGCCGGCGGAGATCGGCCGCGTCGCCGTCTTCCTCGCCTGTGAGGATTCTTCCTACATGACCGGCCAGACCCTCTATCCCGACGGCGGCCGCCTGGCCCTGAACTACACCGTGCCGGTGGAGTAGGGCGGGCCGAGCCCCTGCGTGTCGTTCCGAAAAGCGCTCGGCGCTTGTCCGGGGCCCATGAACACCTGATTTTGCAGAGTTTTCCCTGCCAGATCAGGCTCTGAACCATCGGCGTTCATGGGGCGCGGTCTTGCTTCGCAAACCGTGATGACACCCATATGCGATTGTCCTCCCCATGACCGAGATGGACAGCTAAAAGCCCGCCGATGTTGCGACTGACCGAACTGAAGCTGCCGCTCGGCCACCCGCCGGAGGCGTTGCGCGACGCCGTTCTCGAACGGCTGGGCGGGCCGGCCGCCGAGCTCGTCTCGTTCGAGGTGTTCCGCAGGGCCCATGACGCGCGCCGCAAGGCCGCGATCCTGATGGTCTATACGGTCGACGTGACCGTGAGCGACGAGGCGACGGTCCTCGCCCGCCACGCCGGCGACCGCAACGTCCAGCCCACGCCCGACATGGCCTATCGCCACGTCGCCCGCGCCCCGGCGGACCTTTCCCGCCGTCCGGTGGTGATCGGCGCCGGCCCCTGCGGCCTCTTCGCCGGCCTGATCCTGGCCGAGATGGGCTTTCGCCCGATCATCCTCGAACGCGGCAAGGTGGTCCGCCAGCGCACCAAGGACACCTGGGACCTCTGGCGGCGCAGCAAGCTTCACCCGGAATCCAACGTCCAGTTCGGGGAGGGCGGCGCCGGCACCTTCTCCGACGGCAAGCTCTACAGCCAGGTCAAGGACCCGCGCTTTCTCAGCCGCAAGGTGCTGAGCGAGTTCGTCGCCGCCGGCGCCCCGCCGGAAATCCTCACCGAGGCCCATCCTCACGTCGGCACCTTCCGCCTGGTGACCATGGTCGAGGCCATGCGCGAGAAGATCGAGGCGCTCGGCGGCGAGTACCGCTTCCAGCACAAGGTCGAGGACTTCGACATCGCCGAGGAGGGCGGCCGTCGCCGGCTGCGCGGCCTGCGCCTGGAGGGCGGCGACTATGTCGAGGCCGACCACGTCGTCCTCGCCCTCGGCCACTCCTCGCGCGACACCTTCCAGGTGTTGTTCGACCGCGGCGTCCATCTGGAGGCCAAGCCGTTTTCTCTCGGCTTCCGCATCGAGCATCCGCAATCCTGGATCGACCGCGCCCGCTTCGGCTCCAGCGCCGGCCATGCCGACCTGGGCGCGGCGGCCTACAGCCTCTCGCACCACTGCTCCAACGGCCGCACCGTCTACAGCTTCTGCATGTGCCCGGGCGGCACGGTGGTCGCCGCCGCCTCAGAGCCGGGCCGCGTCGTCACCAACGGCATGAGCCAGTATTCGCGCAACGAGCGCAACGCCAACGCCGGCATCGTGGTCGGCATCGACCCCCAACGCGACTATCCAGGCCATCCGCTGGCCGGCATCGCCCTTCAGCGCCACTGGGAATCTGAGGCCTTCGTCGCCGGCGGCGGAACCTACGCCGCGCCGGGCCAGCGGGTCGGCGACTTCCTAGCGGGCCAGCCCTCGACCAGCCTGGGCGAGGTGGTCCCGTCCTACCGCCCCGGCGTCACCCCGACCGACCTTTCGACCTGCCTGCCGGACTTCGCCATCGCCGCCATCCGCGAAGCCCTGCCGGTCTTCGCCCGCCAGATTCCGGGCTTCGACCATGCCGACGCCGTGCTGACCGGGGTCGAGACCCGAACCTCCTCGCCCGTCCGCATCACCCGCGGCGCCGATTTCCAGAGCCTCAACACCATCGGCCTCTATCCGGCCGGGGAGGGGGCGGGCTACGCTGGCGGCATCCTCTCGGCCTCCATCGACGGCATCAAGGTCGCCGAAGCCGTGGCGAGAAGCCTGACCGCCTAAATCTCCATTTCCCAATTATCCACGGGAGGGCAAATTTATGCATTCGGCTCTTATGGTGGGGCTTGTTCTTCTTCAAGAAACCATAGCGGTTCCGGTTAATATCGGACCCCATGCGCATATGCCAATTGCCGTTTCTTATGAAACGTCGGCGGTATGCGAAGGGCGATCGGTTAAGCTATCAATAAATGTGGGAGCCCGCTCGCCTTTCATGGCCACAATTTCCTACGGGAACCATACCGCTAGTGTTCCCGATGGATGGATGCATGATCTTAAGAGCAACAATGTTGTCCCACAAATTTACATAAGTTGCAGAGATAATTCTGTTGCATTTCTAATTCTTAAAACTATGGTTAATAATAGTGGAAAATATGCCGTTAGTAGCAGAATTATAACAGTTGATCAAGATGGTATATTAAAATCAGAAGATTCTATAGAAATGGATGCTTCTAAATATAGAAAATTATTCAACATCAATCCTGGATCATGATGTGTGATTCCATGTGCACATCAAAATATGGCGTAGAGTAAGAGTATATGTGGAGCGGAGCCCATCCTGGAACCAATCCACATTCAGGCTCCTAATCGACCGCAGGCGGATAGGCGTGGCGCCCGCCGTTCGGGTCTTCGACCTCGCCATCGCCGACATAGTTCGGGCCGACCGGCGCCTTGCCGTGGCCGCCGGGGATGTCGAGCACATAGGTCGGCTGGCAGAGGCCCGAATAGGTCCCGCGCAGCGCCCGCATCAGCGCCTGGCCCTCTTCCAGGCTGGTGCGCAGGTGCGCCGTGCCGGGCGCCAGGTCGCCGTGGTGCAGGTAGTAGGGCCGAATCCGCGTCTCCACGAAGGCGCGCATCAGGGCGCCCAGCGTGTCGGGATCGTCGTTGACGCCTTTCAGCAGCACCGTCTGGCTCAACATCGGCAGACCCGCATCGATGATCTTCGCACATGCCGCCCGCGCCGCCGGGGTCAGTTCGCGCGGATGGTTGGCGTGCAGGGCCACATAAACCGCTTTTCCCTCGCAGCGCAGGGCCTCGATCAATCCGTCCGTGACCGCGGCCGGATCGACCGCCGGAATGCGGGTGTGATAGCGCACCACCTTCACATGCTCGATCCGCGCCAGCCGCGCCGACAACTCGGCCAGCCGCCGCGGCGACAGCACCAGGGGATCGCCGCCGGTGACGATCACCTCCCAGATCTGCGGCCGCGCGGCGATATAGGCGAAGGCGGCGTCGAGCTGGCCCGGCGTCAGATTCGACAGCCCCTCGGGCCCCACCATCTCGCGCCGGAAGCAGAACCGGCAATAGACCGCGCAGGTATGGGTCGGCTTCAGCAGCACCCGGTCGCGATAGCGGTGCACGATCCCCTCGACCGGACTGTGCGCGAAGTCGCCGATGGGATCGGCGCGCTCCAGAGGCCCGGTCTCCAGCTCCTCTCCGGTCGGGACGAACTGCCGGGCGATCGGATCGTGCGGATCGGCCGGGTCGATCAGCTCCGCCACGGCCGGTGTGATCGCCACGGCGTACCGCGCCGCCACGCGCTCCAGCTCCGGCAGCCGCTCCAGCGGCGCCAGCCCGGCGGCGACCAGGTCGCCGGCTTTGCGGATCGTGCTCATCGCCCGCGCATATGGCCCATGCGCGACCTGCGGGCAAATCTCGGCCTCCACCGGGTGTCATCCCGGTTTGCGAAGCAAGACCGGGACCCATGAACACCAGATATGTCAGGATGCGGCCCGGCCGCGCCCATTCTTCAAATTCGGACGCGAATGGGTCCCGGTCTTCGGCTGCGCCGAAACCGGGATGACACCTTAGGAAAATGGCTCGGCCATCGGCGTCCAGATCACGTCCTCGATCCGCCGGGCGCCGGTCGCCAGCATCACCAGCCGGTCGAAGCCGAGCGCCGAGCCGCAGGCGGGCGGCATGTGGGGCAGGGCGGCCAGGAAGTCCTCGTCGATCGGATAGCGCTCGCCATAGACCCGGGCCTTCTCGTCCATCTCGGCCTGGAAGCGCCGCCGCTGCTCCACCGGGTCGCTCAACTCGCCGAAGGCGTTGGCCAGTTCCACCCCGCAGGCATAGAGCTCGAAGCGCTCGGCCACGCGCGGGTCGGCCGGCTTGGGCCGGGCCAGGGCCGCCTCGCTGATCGGGTATTCGCAAAGGATGGTCGGCCGGCCGATCCCCAGGTTCGGCTCGATCTTCTCGACCAGCACCTTGGAATAGATGTCGGCCCAGACGTCGTCGTCGGAAACGCGCACGCCCGCGTCCCGCGCCGCCGCGGCTAGCCCCTCGCGGTCGGTCTCGCCGCTCGCCGAGGCCGTGGCCAGCAGGTCGATCCCCGCGAAGCGCTCGAACGCCTCCTGCAGGCTCAATCGCTCAGGTTCCTGGAAGGGGTCGGCCGATACCTGCCGATAGGAAAGGGTTTTGGCGCCGGTCGTCTCCGCCGCCAGGGCCAGCAGGTCGGCGCAGTCGGCCATCAGTTGCTTGTAGGGTTCATGCGTCCGATACCATTCGAGCAGGGTGAATTCCGGGTGGTGCAACGGCCCGCGCTCGCGATTGCGCCAGACCCGCGCGAAGTCGAAAATTCGCGTCTCGCCGGCCGCCAGCAGCTTCTTGCAGGCGAACTCGGGCGAGGTGTGCAGGTAGAGCGGCCGCCGCTCGCCCGAATCGCCAATGATTTCCGTGGAAAAGGCGTGCAGGTGCGCCTCGTTGCCGGGCGAGACCTGTAGGGCGGCGCCCTCGACCTCGGTGAAGCCCCGGGCCTCGAACCAGCCGCGCGTCGCCCGCGTGATCGCCCCGCGTGCAGTCAGGAACGGGCGGCGGTCCTGGTGGATGTCGGCGCGCCACCAGGGCGCGGGGCGGTGCTCGTTCATACGGCCCATTCGATCATGACTGGCGAAAATCGCCCTCTTCGTATAGGTGCGCGCCCAAGCCCGCCGCTCGGCGGAATCGCGCGAGGCCGATGGACGGCCTCCCCCATAGGCTTAAGGACGAACTACGTGAAGGTCGCTGCCAGCTCGCTCAGGAAAGGCGCCGTCGTTGATATGGACGGCAAGCTCTATGTCGTCCTGACCGCCGAAAACATCCACCCCGGCAAGGGGACCCCTGTCACCCAACTCAACATGCGCCGCATCTCCGACGGCGTGAAGGTGTCGGAACGCTGGCGCACGACCGAGCAGGTCGAACGCGCCTTCGTCGACGACCGCACCTACAACTTCCTCTACCAGGACGGCGAGGGCTACCACTTCATGCAGCCCGAGACCTACGATCAGGTCGTGGTGTCGGAAGAGACCGTGGGCGACAGCGCCCCCTGGCTCAGTGACGGCATGTCGGTGGTGCTGTCGGTGCACGAAGGCGTGCCGATCGCCATGGAACTGCCGCGCACCGTCACCTTCGAGATCGCCGAGACCGAACCGTCGGTGAAGGGCCAGACCGCCTCGTCGTCCTACAAGCCGGCCATCCTGACCAACGGCCAGCGGATCATGGTCCCGCCCTACATCACCAGCGGCACCCGCGTGGTCATCCTGACGGAAGACTGGACCTATTCCGAGCGCGCCAAGGACTAGGCGCTTTATGCAGTGGGGTCAGGCGAAGCGCCTGGCCCCCGCCACGCACAGCACCACCCCGGCGGTCACCGCCGCCATGGGCCAGCCGACCGGCTCGCCCAGCAGGCCTGCGGCCAGGACGAGGCCCATGAAGGGCTGCAGTAACTGCAACTGCCCCACCGCCGCCACCCCGCCCAGCGCCAGGCCGCGATACCAGAACACGAACCCGATCAGCATGCTGAACAGCGACACATAGGCCAGGCCCGCCCTGGCCGGCGCGCCGACGTGCGCCAGGCTCGCCGGCCAGGCGCAGAGCGCCACCATCGCCATGACCGGCATGGAGATCGCCAGCGCCCAGCAGATCACCTGCCAGCCGCCGAGCCGGCGCGCCAGCCGCCCGCCCTCGGCGTAGCCCAGGCCGCAGACCGCCACGGCGGCCAGCATCAGCAGGTCGCCGGCCACCGAGCCTTCGGCGCCCCGCGTCAGGGCGAAGCCCGCCACCAGCGCCGCCCCGGCCAGCGAGAACGCCCAGAAGGAAAGGCGGGGCCGCTCGCCGCCCAGCAGCACCGCAAAGCCGGCCGTGGCGAGCGGCAGCAGGCCGACGAAGACGATCGAATGGGCCGCGGTGATGTGCTGGAGCGCCAGCGCCGAGAGCAGCGGAAAGCCCAGCACCACGCCGCCCGCCACCAGGACCAGGGGCGCAAGGTCGCGCCGTTCCGGCCGCCGCGCCTTCAAGGCGGCCAGCAGGCCAAGGCTCAGCAGCCCCGCGATCAGCGCCCTGGCCGCCGTCAGGAACACCGGGTCGAAGTCGGCCACCGCGACCCGCGTCGCCGGCAGCGACCCTGAAAAGATCGCCACCCCGATGAAGCCGTCGATCCAGCCGCGCGTGCGCTCGTCCATGTCCGCCTCCGAAGATCGAGGCGCGCTATGCCGCCGCCGGCCTCGCCAGGCCAGGAACGGTCGGGTACGATTTGCAAGAACTGTACTGATCCGAATGGCGATACAATGAGCGAGCGAAGCGGGCCGACCCGCGTCGAACAGGTGATGGCCGCCCTGCGTGGGCGCATCGCCGCGCGCACCCTGCAACCCGGCGCGCGGGCCCCGTCGATCCGCGCCATGGCCCAGGCGATGGGTGTCTCCAAATCGACGGTGGTCGAGGCCTACGACCGCCTGGCCGCCGAGGGCGTGGTCGAGGCGCGGCGCGGATCGGGCTTCTACGTCGCCGGCCACGCCGCGCCGCTGGCCCTTTCCGAGATCGGGCCGCGCCTGGACCGCTCGATCGACCCCTTGTGGATTTCGCGTCAGTCGCTCGAGGCGGGGCGGGGGGCGCTCAAGCCCGGCTGCGGCTGGCTGCCGCCCGACTGGATGCCGCAGGAGGCCGTGCGCCGCGCCATGCGCGCCCTGGCCCGGACCGGGCACGCCAACCTCACCGACTACGGCCCGCCGCTGGGGCATGGACCGATGCGCGGCCTGCTGTCGCGCCGCCTGGCCGAACGGGGCGTGGAGGCCGCGCCCGGCCAGATCATGCTGACGGAATCGGGCACCCAGGCGATCGACCTGGTCTGCCGGTTCCTGCTGGAGCCGGGCGATGCGGTGATCGTCGACGATCCCTGCTACTTCAACTTCCACGCCATGCTGCGCGCCCATCGCGCCCGCGTGTTCGGCGCGCCCTGGACCCCGCACGGCCCCGATCTGACTGCGTTCGAGACCTTGCTGGCCGAGCATCGGCCGCGGCTCTACATCACCAATTCCGGCCCGCAGAACCCGACCGGCGCCACGCTCTCACCGGTGGTGGCGCATCGCCTGCTCAAGCTCGCCGAGTCCTACGACCTGACCATTGTCGAGGACGATATCTACGCCGACCTGGAACATGAGCCGGCGCCGCGCCTGGCCGCCTTCGACGGCCTGGAGCGGGTCGTCCACATCGGCAGTTTCTCCAAGACCCTCTCGGCCGCTGCGCGCTGCGGTTTCGTCGCCGCCCGCCCGGATTGGATCGAAGGCCTGGTCGACCTCAAGGTCGCCACCTCGTTTGGCGGCGGCCAGTTCGCGGCCGAGCTCGTGCATTCCATCCTCACCGACGGCGGCTATCGGCGCTATTTGGCCGCCCTGCGCGAGCGGCTGGCGCGGGCGCGGGGCGAGACCCTGCGGCGGCTGGGAACGCTGGGCCTCACTCCTTGGCTGGAGCCGCAGGCCGGCATGTTCCTGTGGATGCGCCTGCCGGGCGGCCTCGACGCCGGGCGGATCGCCCAGCAGGCCCTGGCGGCCGATATCGTGCTGGCGCCCGGCGACGCCTTCAGCCTGTCGCACTCGGCCAGCGGCTACCTGCGCTTCAACGTCGCCCAGTCCGCCGACCCGCGGCTCTACGACGTGCTGGCCAAGGCCATGGAAACCTAGCTCGAAATCCGCCGGGCGGTGACGATCTTCACCGGCTTGGCCAGGATCTCGCCCTTCATCACCCCTTCGCCGGCGGTGGGGGAGGTGGGTTCGGCGAGGATCGTCCTCACCGTGTCCATGCCCTCGATCACCTTGCCGAACACTGCGAAGCCCAGGTTGTCGCCGGGCTGTTTCGGGTCGGCGTCCATATAGGGCATGTCGCCGACGCAGATGAAGAAGTCCGAGGTGGCGGTGCCCGGCGCGGTGCGGCCCATGGAAAGCGCGCCGTCGACGTGCGAGAGGCCGGTCTTGGTGGTCGGCTCGTGGGCGATGGGCCTGAGCACCCGCTTGGGATCGTTCTGCACCCCGCCCTGCACCAGCCCGTATTCCGGCGCGTTCGGCACCTTCGACGCCCGATAGAAGGTCGCGCCGTCGAACCGCTTTTCATCGACATAGCGCAGGAAATTCCCCGCCGTGATCGGCGCCTTGTCCGGATAGACCTCGACCAGGATCGGCCCGTCGGCGGTGTCCAGGGCCACGCGCACGGCGCCGGGCGCCGCGGGGGCTGTCTGGGCGCTCGCGCTGGCGGCGAGGGCTGCTGCGGCGAATGCAGCCAGGAACAGTCGGCGTTTCATGCAAGGGCCTCCGAGCGGACCGTAAGCTTACCGCCTGCGCTTCAACGGGCAATGGCGAACCAGAAGTCGCGCGCACTCAGTAAAAGTTTGTCTAGTTGTCCATAATATGTATTTCATTGTGAAATCTGTACATCTGAAAGAAATGTGCTGATGAGTATGCAACGCGGCAAGCTGGTCAGCGGCGGGCGGCTTCAGGTGCCGGCCGACATCCGCAAGCAGTTGGGCCTCACCGATGGTGACGCCGTGGTGATGACGGTCGTCGATGGCGAACTGCATGTCCGCCCGGCCCGCGCCGGGCTTGCGCGTGCGCGCCAGCGGCTGCGGCGCTACGTCCCAGCCGATATGCGCCTGTCGGACGAATTGATCGCCGAACGCCGGAAGGCGGCCGAACATGAGTAGCGCCGGCTATGTGCTCGACGCCTCGGCGTTGCTCGCCGCGCTGAACGAGGAGCCCGGTGCGCAGAGCATCCAGGCCGTGCTGGATGAAGCTCAGATCAGCGCCGTCAATCTCTCGGAAGTCGTGGCGAAGCTGCAGGATCGCGGCGTTCCCGATGCGGAGATCGACGAGATTCTCATCGACCTCGACCTGAGGGTTGCGCCGTTCGATGCTGAGCAGGCGGTCCGCGCCGGAAAGCTGCGCGCGATGACGCGGGGCCAAGGCCTTTCGCTCGGCGACCGCGCCTGCTTGGCGCTGGCGGCGTCGACCGGCTCCACGGTGCTGACCACCGACAAGGCGTGGACGAATCTAACGCTGGACGTACGCATCGAGCAGGCCCGCTAAGACCAGACGACCCTGGATGCGATCTACGCTATTTCGATGGATGCTGCGACGTCGGCGATTGAGCGGAATAGCGTCAACGGGTCATCGTTGGCGGGGACAAACCCTTGCCGAGTCCAGAAAGCGGCGGCTTCATCATCCACCGCGTTGACGATCAATGCTCTTCCTCCGATGAGGCGGGCGGCGGCTACGCAGCGTTGAAGGGCGTGTTTGAGCAAGCCCGATCCGATACCTTTGCCCGCCCAGGCGCTGTCCGTCGCGAGTTGGCCCAGCAGCAGGCAGGGAACAGGATCGGGCGGTTGTTCGGTGCGGATTGAACGAGGAAGACGCCCCGGGATGACCGCTGTCGGCGCAAGGCCGTAATAGCCGACCACGCGGCCGGACTCATGAACGACCATCACCGCCGTGAAGCCTCTTTCCTGGTTGGAAAGCGCTCGCGTCTTGAGCCAACGATCCAGCGACGGCCTGCCGCAGGAGAACTCCGCTATGTCGTGCGTGGCCGTCAGCAGCTCCGGGGCGGACAGGGGCAAAGCCTATCTCGCGTCTGCCGGATCGTTCGTTTCCCAAGGAGCGGCGCGCCGGAGCAGTTCGACCATTTCTGGAACGGGTGCGGCGGGTCCAGACACGGCGGCCATGAAGACGTCGAAGCCTGCCGGACTCATGCGGATCAACGTCGTCTCCAGCAATACCTCCTCAGCCGCGCGCACAGCAGCGTCGCGCACGAAATCGGTGCGCGAATGGCCTCGCAGTCGTGCCGCGCGGTCGATGATGGCAAGGTCGGCGTCGGGCAGTCGCATTGAAAGCGGATGCGGCTTGCCCTGGGCTTGGCGTGGCATGAGCACCTCCGAAGCTCCAGATAGGAGGTCGTATTGCATTTTTCAATACGACCTGTGAAGGGTCTGAACTCCAAACCGGATTCGAACGCCGCAGTCGCTGAAAAAATCGCCCCCATTTCAATGGGCTATCGATTTGCGATTGGCGGATGCTTTGCCATGCGTTTTCGCGGGCGCATAAGCGCCCGACAAACAAGGCCAAATCTTGCGGTGAAAAGTGGCTCCCCGAGCAGGACTCGAACCTGCGACAAGTCGGTTAACAGCCGACTGCTCTACCAACTGAGCTATCGGGGATCACGTTGGAGGCCGGGCATATACCCAGGCCCGGCCCGGTGCGCAAGCGCTCAAATCCACTTTGCCCACAGATCGAAAAAAGAGCCCGGCCGGGGCCGGGCTTTGAACGAAGTTTGGTGATGGTGGGGTGTCTTCAAGGAAGACATGGCAGAGGTTCGGCCTGGATGGTTAAGCGATGCTTAACGCTGGCGCTCTCCCGACCCACTCGACGCCGCCGCCGGGCGCGGCTACTCAGCGGGCCGGTCTGGAGAGGGCGGGCATGCGCATCCATTTCACCGGCGTGGCGGGGGCGGGCATGAGCGCCGTGGCCCTGATGATGCGCAGCGCCGGCCACGAGGTCTCCGGATCGGACGAGGACGTCTTTCCGCCGATGTCGACCTATGTCGAGGGCCTGGGATTCCCGTTCCATCGCAGGTTCGCGCCCGAGAACCTGCCCCCGGGCCTGGACCTGCTGGTGCTGGGCGCCAGCGCCAAGCTGGGAGGCGACGCCAATCCCGAGGTGGCCGCCGCCCGCGCCCGCGGCGTGCGAATCACCACCTTCGCCGAGCTGCTGGGCGAGGTGACCGCCGCGCGCGACGTGACCGTGGTCGCCGGCTCGTTCGGCAAGTCGACCTGCAGCGCCCTGGCCGCGCATATCCTGCACCAGGCTAGGACCGATCCGGGCTGGATGGTCGGGGCGATCTCGCCCTCCCTGCCGGCGACCGGTCAGTGGGGCTCGGGGCCGATGATCCTGGAGGGCGACGAATATGTGGTCTCGGCCAGCGACCATCGCTCGAAGTTCGCGCTCTATGCGCCGGGCTGCCTGCTGCTGACCTCGCTGATCCACGACCACGTCAACGTATTCCCGACCTTCGCCGACTACGAAGCGCCGTTTCGCGAGCTGTTGCGGGGCCTGCCGGAGGATGGCCTGGCCGTCCTGCGCGACCATCCGGCCATCCGCGCGATCGCCGGCGAAACCCGCGCCCGCATCGTCTGGTACGACACCCAGCCCTGCGACGGCTGGTTCGCGCGCGACATCGCCTATGGCGAGACGACCCGCTTCGAGCTGGTCGGTCCGGGCAGGCGGAGCCTGCAACTCTCTACCGGCCTGCTGGGCGCGCACAATGTCGAGAACATCGTGGGCGTCGCCGCCCTTTTGCTGGAGCGCGGCCTGGTATCCGAACAGGCCCTGGCCGCGGGCGTCGCCAGTTTCGCCGGCATCCGCCGCCGCCTGGACCGCCTGACGCACGCCTCCCGTATCCCGGTCATCGAAGGTTTCGGCAGTTCCTACGAAAAGGCCCGCTCGGCCATCGAGGCCGTGCGCCTCCATTATCCGCAGCGGCCGCTGGTGGTGGTCTTCGAGCCGCACGCCTTTTCCTGGCGCAGCCGCGAGGCCTTGCCCTGGTACGACACGGTGTTCGAAGGCGTGGAGAAGGTGCTGCTGATCCCGCCGCCAACCCACGGCGCGGCCAGTCACCACCAGTCGAGCTTTGCGGACATCCTCGCTCGCATCGCCGCCGCAGGCGTGGCGGTGCAGGGCGTGGCCGACGCCGCCTCGGCCACGCAAGTCCTGTCGCACCTGACCGGCGGCGAGGTGGTCCTGCTGCTGTCGTCGGGGCCGCTCCTAGGCTTGCCCGACAGCCTGCCGCCGGTGTTCGACGATCTCTACGCCTGATCCTTGAACAGCGCGCGCTTGGGGCCGAGATAGCCGAACAGGAAGGCGGCGACCTTGCGCATCTGGATCTCCTCGCTGCCCTCGGTGATCCGATAGCGGCGGTGGTGGCGATAGATGTGCTCGAACGGCTTGTGGCGCGAATAGCCGATGCCGCCGTGCACCTGCATCGCCTGGTCGGCGGCCTGGCAGACCAGGCGATTAGCCCAGTAGTTGCACATCGAGACCTTGTCGGAGATCTGCCGCTCGATCTCCTTGTGCGGCATGCGGTCCATCTCCCAGGCGGTCTTGCGGATCAGGAGGCGCAGCATCTCGGCCTGGGTGGCCAGTTCCACCAGCGGCCACTGGATGGCCTGGTTCTCGGCTAGGGCCTTGCCGAACGGCTTGCGGGCGCGGGCGTACTTGACGCTCTCCTCGATGCAGTAGACCGCCGCCCCCAGCGACGAGGCCGCCTGGCGGATGCGGTTCTGGTGCACGAAGGATTGGCCCAGCCCCAGGCCCCGGTCGATCTGACCCCAATAGCTGTCCTCGGGAATCCAGACGTCGGTGAAGCTGACCCGCGGGTGGTCGGTGGGCATGTTGAAGGTCCACAGCCACTCCTCGACCTTCACGCCCGGCGCATCGGCCGGCACGATGAAGCAGGTGATGCCGGTCGCATCGCCGTCCTCGCCGCTGGTGCGCGCGAACACCATGCAGTGGGTGGCCACGTGCATGCCGGTCGACCACATCTTTTCGCCGTTGATCAGCCAGCCGGGCTGGCCGTCGCGGTCCTGGCGGACGGCTCTGGTCTCCATGTGGGTGGCGTCGGACCCATGGTTCGGCTCGGTCAGGCCGAAGATGGTCCGCATCTGGCCGGCCAGCAGCTTGGCGGAGTCGCGCTCGTACTGGGCGTTGGTCGCAAATTCCTTGAACATCAGGATGAAGGGGTTGTTGCCGACGATGGAATGCTCGTTCTGCAGGTCGTTGTGCAGGCCCAGTCCCTTGGCGGCCAAATGCTCGCGGATCACCGCCATGTCGAGATTGCTGCCGTTCTTGCCGCCCATCTCGGCCGGCCAGGCGTAGCGCAGGTGCCCGGCCGCGTCGGCCCGGCGGCGGGCCTCGGCCAGCAGTTCCTCCCATTCGCGCTTGGGCAGGCCGCCGGCCTCCCAGTCGGTGCGCTCGTACTCGCGCCGGTGGTCGAAGAACCGGATGTTGTCGTTCTCGTTTTCCAGCGGCTTGATCTGCGCCTCGATGAAGGCGTCCAGCTCGGCCAGATACGCGACCAGCTCCGGCGGCAGGCTGAAGTCCATGGCGTCTCTCCCTCGTTTCCGGCCAGCCTAACCCAGGTTTTCGCTGACGCCGGGTCAGCCGCCGGTTGACGCGGCGTCGCCGTTTACAGCCGCCGCCCGGCGCCGCCTGATGAGCGAAAGACGCGAGGATGGCGGGCGATGTCGGATCAGGTGCGCGCAGGGCTGGAACGGCTGGCCTCCCGCCTGGGCGGGGAGGGGGCGCAGGTCGCCGACCTCCAGCGGCTCTCGGGCGGGGCGAGCATGGAGACCTGGGCCTTCGCGGTGGTGGACGCCCAGGGCGCGCGCCAGGAGCTGGTCCTGCGCCGCCGCGCCGCGCCGATGGATCCCGGCGAGGGCCGCTCGGTGTCGCTCGCCACGGAGGCCGCCCTCATCGTCGCTGCTCAGCAGGCAGGCGCGCCGGTCGCCGAGCTGGTGCATCTGGCCGTGCCCGAGGACGGCCTGGGCGAAGCGCACGTCACCCGCCGCGTCTCGGGCGAGACCCTGGGCCGCAAGATCGTCTCCGACCCGCGCTTCGAGGCGGTGCGCCCGAGCCTTGCCCGCCAATGTGGCGCGATCCTCGCCCAGATCCATTCCGCCGCTCCGCCGCCGGGCCTCAAGACCGTCGATGCGCTGGAGGAGCTCGCCCGCTACGAGGAGGCCTACCGCAAGTCGGGCGCCGAGCGGCCGATCCTCGAACTGGCCTTCCAGCATCTGAAGCGCAACGCCCCGCCGCCGCTCGCCCCGGTGCTGCTGCACGGCGATTTCCGCAATGGCAATCTGATGATCGACCCCGAGCGAGGCGTTGTCGCGGTGCTGGACTGGGAGTTGTCCCACTGCGGCGATCCGGCCGAGGACCTGGGCTGGATCTGCGTCAATTCCTGGCGCTTCGGCCGCGCCGATCGCCCGGTCGGCGGCTTTGGCGACTATCAGGACCTGCTGGACGGTTATCGGGACGCCGGCGGGGCGGATATCCCGCTCTCGCGCCTGCGTTACTGGCAAGCCCTCGGCTCGCTGAAATGGGGCGTCATGTGCCTGATGATGTACGCCAGCTACGCCACCGGCGCCGAAAGTTCGGTTGAGCGGCCGATGATCGGCCGTCGCGTCTCCGAAACCGAGATCGACCTCGTCACCTTGCTGGAGAAGGGCCTGTGATCGAGCATCCCAAGGCAGAGGAGCTGGTCGAGGCCGTGGCCCGCTTCCTCGAGGACGTCCGCCCGCAGCTCAATCCGCGCGACGCCTTCCTGGCCCGCGTCGCCGCCAACGCCCTGGGCGCGGTGCGGCGCGAACTGCAGCTCGGCCCCGCCGCCGAGGTCGCGGCCGCCGGACGGCTGTCGGCCCTGCTGGGGCGGGAGGGGGCGCTGGCGGACCTCAACGCCGACCTCTGCGCGCGGCTGCGCTCGGGCGAGATGGACGCCGCCACGCCCGGCCTGCTGGCCGCCTTGCGGGCCAACGCCGCCGACCAGATCGCCATCGACCAGCCGACCTATGCGCCCGAGCCGCGCTGAATCGAAAACGGCGCCAGCTCATCGCTGGCGCCGCCGACATTAGGAGTCTTTTGGAAGTTCAAATTTTTCCAAAACCTTCTAGCATGAACCTCAACCTAGGCTGCGGTCTTCCAAGCCGGTTGCAGCTCCTCGTGGTGCGGGCAGGGCGCAACCTCCGCCTGCGGCAGGCCGACCAGTTCGTTGGCGAAGCCGTGGTTGACGTCGCGGTGGTGCGCCTCGTCGGCGCGGACCACCAGCACCACGTCGCGCAGGGTCGCGGTCTCGGGCAGGCCCCAGTAGCGCTTGGCGATCTCCGGGGCGGCGATGTTCTCGCTGCGGCCCTCGTCGATCTCGGCGAGGTAGTGCGTATAGCTGATCACCGCCTCTTCCTCGAAATAACCGACCACGCGATGGGCGGTCTTGGGCGAGACGACGTAGAGGCCGAAGAAGAACAGGTAGAACACCCACTGCACGGCCACGACCACGAAGCGCTCGAACAGCGTCGGCTTGCAGACCTCGATGAAGGTCATCAGGTGCATGCGCTCATTTTCGGCCTCGTCCATCAGCGTCTTGATCCAGCCGCGGTCGTCGCACATGCGGCGCAGGCACTTCAGGTGGTTCAGCGTGGCGCCGACCATGCCCGGCACGGCCGCGACGGTCTCCAGCACCACCGCGCGGTGGCCGTAGCGCTTGGCGAAGAAGGTGTCGGCGAAGAATCGAAGCATCTTCACGAAGCCGAACGCGACGGTGTCGGAAACGCCGGTCGGCTGGTGATGGACGGAAGTGTCGACAAGGGGAGGGGTCATTGCCTGGTTCCTACTCTAGCCGCCGCGGCGCGGCCGGCCATTGAGGGGAGACCTAAGACTCCTCGTCGCTGGACGACATCCGTGTGTTGTTCGTAAGGGGTATTCCTTAGCTTCGGAGGTGGGGCCGATCAGGTATGGGACGGTTGAGCAACTACGCCTGGAGCCGGAAGATCAGCCTGCAACAGCTTTGGACAGGGGTGCTGCTGGCCGTCCTCGGCATCCTGGCCGGCGCGGCGGCGCATCTGGTGCTCAAGCCGGTGGTCGGCGAGCAGGTCGCTTTCCTGGTGTTCGTTCCGGCCGTGGTCGCCGCCTCGGCCTATGCGGGCCTGATCCCGGGGAGCCTGGCCGCCCTGCTGGGCCTGGCCGCCGGCCTGCTCCTGGCCCTCAACGACCATGCCTTCGGCAACGCCGACGCGGCCAGCGCCCTGGTCTTCGCGGGCGTGGCCTGCGCGGTGATCATCGGTGGGGAATCCTTCCAGCGCTCGCGCCGCGAGGCCATCGCCGTCAACCGCGACCTGGCCGCGCGCGAGGCGCACCTGAGTTCGATCCTCGACACCGTTCCCGACGCCATGATCGTCATCGACGAGCAGGGGATCATGCAGTCGTTCTCGACCACGGCCGAGCGGCTGTTCGGCTGGACCGGCGACGAGGTGATCGGCCAGAACGTCAAGATCCTGATGCCCTCGCCCCATCGCGAGGCGCATGACGGCTATCTGGAGCGCTACTACCGCACCCACGAGCGGCGGATCATCGGCATCGGCCGCGTCGTCGTCGGCCAGCGCAAGGATGGCTCGACCTTCCCCATGGAGCTGGCGGTGGGCGAGATGTGCACCGAGGGCGGCCGCTTCTTCACCGGCTTCGTCCGCGACATCACCGAGCGCCAGGAGACCGAGGCGCGGCTGCAGGAGCTGCAGTCCGAACTGGTCCACATCTCGCGCCTTACCGCCCTGGGCGAAATGGCCTCGACCCTGGCGCACGAGCTGAACCAGCCGCTCTCGGCCATCGCCAACTATCTGCGCGGCTCCATGCGCCTGCTGACCAGCGAGCCGGTCCCGCGCGAGCGCCTGGCCGACGCCCTCGACAAGGCGGCCGAGCAGACGCTGCGGGCCGGCGAGATCATCCGCCGCCTACGCGACTTCGTCTCGCGCGGCGAGACCGAACGGCGGGTCGAAAGCCTGCCCAAGCTGATCGAGGAGGCCGGCGCCCTGGCCCTGGTCGGCGCCAAGGAGCATGGGGTGCGCGTCGAGTTCGATCTCGACCCGGCGGTCAATTTCGTCCTCGCCGATCGCGTGCAAATTCAGCAGGTGATCCTCAACCTGATCCGCAACGCCATGGATTCCATGGCCTCGGTTTCCCGCCGCGAACTCCACTTGGCCATACGGCCTGATGGCGAGGGCATGGCTCGGGTCACCATCTCCGACACCGGTCCCGGAATCAGCCCGGAGATCGCCGAACACCTCTTCCAGCCTTTCATCACCACCAAGCGTCATGGCATGGGGGTGGGCCTGTCCATCTCGCGCACGATCGTGGAGGCGCACGGCGGGCGGATCTGGGTGGAGGAGACGCCTGGCGGCGGGGCGACCTTCAACTTCACCCTGCACAGCGTTGAAGACGAGGAACTCGATGGCTGACGAGCTGGTGCATGTGATCGACGACGATCCGGCCGTGCGGGATTCGCTCGCCTTCCTGCTGGAGACCGCGAACCTGCGGCCGTGCGTTTACGAATCCGCGCTCGCCTTCCTCGACGCCCTGCCGCAGGTGACGGAAGGCTGCGTGGTCACCGACGTCCGCATGCCCGAAATGACCGGCATCGAGCTGGTCAAGCGGCTGAAGGCCGAGGGCTTCGCCTTGCCGATCATCATGATCACCGGTCATGCCGACGTGCCGCTGGCGGTGGAGGCGATGAAGGCTGGGGTCGCCGACTTCATCGAAAAGCCCTTCGACGACGAGGCCCTGCTGTCGGCGATCCACAGCGCTCTCCAGGCCGGCGAGAAGGACCGCCAGGGCGCGGCCGAGGCCGCCGAGATCGCCGCGCGCATCGCCACCCTGTCGGGCCGCGAACACGAGGTGCTGCAAGGTCTGGTCGCCGGGCGGGCGAACAAGGTCATCGCCTATGACCTCGGCATCAGCCCGCGCACCATCGAGATCTATCGCGCCAACGTCATGACCAAGATGAAGGCCGCCAGCCTGTCGGAGCTGGTCCGTATGGCCATGCGCGCCGAGCGGGTCTGAAGCTTCGGCGCGCCGGCGCCGCGACGATTCGATGGAGGAAGCGCCATGAGCCTTGTCGAACGCCTGGGCTATGGGCCTGGCCAGCGCCTGCTGATCGTCAACTGCGACGATGTCGGCTCCAGCCACGCGGCCAATCTCGCCTGCCTGGAGGCCATGACCGGGGGCCTCGCCACCAGCGGCACTCTGATGGTCCCCTGCGCCTGGGCGCGCGAGGCGGTCGACATGTTCGCCGGCCTCGACCTTGGCGTCCATCTCACCCTGACGGCGGAATATCCCGGCTATCGCTGGCGCTCGCTGACTGGCGCGGCCTCGCTGCACGACGCCGACGGCTTCCTGCCGGCCGCCGCCGCCGAGGTCTTCGCCCGCGCCAGCGTCTCGGACGTGCGCGCCGAGTGCCGCGCCCAGATCGAGCAGGCCCTGGCCTGGGGCGTCGATGTCACCCACCTCGACTCGCACATGGGCGCCAACCAGATCGATCCGCGTTTCTTCGAGGTCTATGTCGAGTTGGCGGCGGAATTCGCCTTGCCGCTGCGCATGGTCGGCCCCGCCGCCGACGCGCGGCTGGGCTTTTCCGGCCGCGCGCAGGCCGCGGCGGCGGGGATCGTCTTCAACGACGAGTTCGTCTCCCGCTGGGGCCATCCGACCGCCGAGCTGATGCGCTCGGTCCTGCCCAAGCTCGGACCCGGCGTCGCGGAAGTGAACCTGCATCCGGTCCACGACGGTCCGGAGCTGCGCGGCTACGACAAGCGCGAGCCGCAGATCCGCATCGACGACCATGCCGTCGCCATGGACCGGGCGATGGCCGACTTCATCCTGGGCCAGGGCTTTGCGCCCATCAGCTTCCGTCCCTTGCGCGACCTGCAGAGGGCTGGCGGATAAGCGGCGCTCAGCCGGGCGGCAGCTTGCGGGCGGTCGCTTCGCTCCAGGCGTAGAGCGCGAAGATCGTCAGGGCGACGAACGCCGCCCCCAGCCACATGGTCTGCTCGGGGAAGGCCGCAGGCGCCACGGCGATGGGCGAGGGGTTGTTGGTCGCCACGATCAGCCCGGCCAGGGCCACGTTGAACAGGCTTTCCCCGACGATGAAGCCCGAAGCCAGCAGCACGCCCAGCCGCTGCGCCGCTGGTCCGTGCGGCCCCTTGGCCACGCGCCGGTCGTAGGCCCAGCCGATCACCGCGCCGGCCACCACCGGTAGCGTCACCGCCGCCGGCAGGTAGATGGCGATGCCGACGCCCAGCGGCGGCAGGCTGTAGCGCTTGGTCCGGCGCAGCAGTTCGTCGACGATCACCAGCACCACGCCCAGCGCGATCCCCACCCCGATGAAGCGCCAGGGCAGGTCGCCCTGGATCACCCCCTTGGCCAGGGTCGAGATCAGCACCGCCTGCGGCGCGGCCAGCGGCTGGTCGGAGATGGTGTTGAGGTTGGCCGCTCCGGCGAAACCGAACGCCTTGTTCAGCACGTCGAGGATCGGCGGGATCACGCAGGCCCCGGCCACCACCCCGACGAGCAGCGCCGCCTGCTGCTTCCAGGGCGTGGCGTCGACCAGTTGGCCGGTCTTCAGGTCCTGCAGGTTGTCGTTGGCGATGGTCGCGACGTTCAGCAGCACGGCGGTGACGAAGAGGGCGTAGGCGACCAGGGCGGCGTGTCCCTGCGGCCCCACCGTGTTCGCCGCCAGCGCCACCAGCAGCAGCGAAGCGCCCAGCACCGACAGGATGGCCAGGCCCGACACCGGGCTGTTGGACGATCCGATCAGCCCGGCCATGTAGCCGCACACCGCCGCCACCAGGAAGCCGGCCAGCACCACGTACAGCACCCCGCCGGCGATCAGCGGGAAGATCACCTGTTCCAGCGGTCCGGCCGCCAGGAAGTCGTTGAGCAGCACCGCCAGCGGAACGAGGCTGGCCAGGATCACCGCCCCGACGATCCAGATCGGGATGTCGCGTTCGGTGCGCGGCAGGTCCTCGCCCTGGCCATGCGCGCGCAGGCTCGAGGCGCGGACCGCGCCTATCAGCCCCGTCCAGACCGGCGCGGCCAGCTTGGCCAGGGTCCAGATCGCGGCGGCCCCGATCGCGCCGGCCCCGATGAACCGCACGTTCGGCGCCCAGGCGGCCTGGGCGACCTCGGCGGCGGGGCCGGCGGCCGGGTGCAGGTGGGTCATGATCGGCACCGCCACGCCCCAGGCGATGATCGTCCCGACCAGCATGGCCATGCCGACCGCGATCCCCATCAGGTGCCCGGCCCCGATCAGCGCCAGTTGCAGCCCGCCGGCCAGGCCCGTGGCCGTGGTCGGGGTGGGGCGGAACCACACCGCCAGTTCGCCGGCCAGGGCGCGGACCCCGATCGCCGCGGCGACCAGGGCCGAGCCCGCCGCCCCGACGATCACCGCCATCAGCCCGGCCTTGGCCTCGGCTCCGCCCGCCTGGTCGCGCGAGCCGGTCCCGACCTTCAACACCTCGGCCGCCGCGCGGCCTTCGGGATAGGGCAGGTCGGAATTGGTCACCAGCGCCCGGCGCAGCGGGATCGTGTACATCACCCCCAGCACCCCGCCGATCACGCAGATCGAGAACGAGGTCCAGAACGGAAAGCCGGTCCACCAGCCGACCATCACCAGGCCCGGCAGCACGAAGATGATCGAGGACAGCGTTCCCGCCGCCGAGGCGACGGTCTGGACGATATTGTTCTCCCAGATGGTCGAGGTCTTCAGCCCGCGCAGCACAACCATCGAGATCACCGCCGCCGGGATGGAGGAGGCGAAGGTCAGGCCCACCCGCAGGCCCAGATAGACATTGGCCGCCGTGAAGACGACGGTGATCAGGCAGCCCAGCGCCAGCCCGCGCAGCGTCAGTTCGATGCGCCTGTCGTCCCCGCGCATATGGCCCTTCTCCCCGCGACGTAATCGCCTAGTGGTGGCAGATCGCAGGCGCCCGCGCCAGGGGGCTGCGCAGGGGGTTCAGAACGGGAAGACGGCCGGGATCGCCACCATGGCCGCGGCCCAGGTGATGAGGTTCAGCGGCAGGCCGACGCGCACGAAGTCCATGTAGCTGTAGCGGGCCATGTTGAAGACCAGCACGTTGGTCTGATAGCCGAACGGCGTGGCGAAGGCGGCCGAGGCAGCCATCATCACCGCCACCAGGAAAGGGCGCGGATTGACCCCCAGGCTCTCGGCCACCGCCACGGCGATCGGCGTCATCAGCACCGCGACCGTGGCGTTGGAGAGCAGTTCGGTCGCAAACAGCGTCACGCCGTAGAGCACGATCAACGCCCCCAGCGGGCCCAGCGGCCGGATCACGTCGATCAGCCGCTCGGCCCCCGCCGCGGCCAGGCCCGTCACCTCCATCGCAGTCCCGACCACCACCATGCCGGCGATCAGCAGCAGGATCTCCGGCCGCAGTCCCGCATAGGCCTCGTCCGGCGTGATGACCCGCAGCAGCACCAGCGCCACGGCTCCGGCGAAGGCGGCCGCGGCGATCGGCGCCCAGCCGAGGCCGGCGGCCGCGATCACCGCCGCGAACACGCCCAGCGAGATCATCGCCGGCCGGAACTGGAACGGCCGGTCGGCGGCGCTGTAGAGCGTCACGTCCCCCAGCCGCGCATCGCCCGACCCGTCCGGCTGATTGCGGGCTTCGCCCAGGCGGGGCAGGCGGAAGGGCAGGCGCAGCCACCGCCGGACCCGTTCCTCCCGCGCCTTCTCCTCGGCCTGGCGCGCGGCCTCGGCCTCTTCCTCGGCGGCGGCCCGGCTCAGTTGCCGCGCGCCGACGAAATAGAGCCAGAGCCCGCCGACCGAGGCGATGACCAGGCCGACCGGGGTGATCTCGAACAGGCCGAACACCGGCTGGCCGGCGTTGCGCGCCATGTCGCTGACCAGCAGGTTGGTCGAGGTGCCGATCAGAGTCAGCAGCCCGCCCATCACCGTCACGTGGCTGAGCGGCATCAGGAACCGCTTGGGCGACAGGCCCAGCGACTGGGCGACATCGCGGATCACCGGCGCGGCCAGCACCACCACCGGAGTGTTGTTGAGGAAGCCGCCCACCGACCCGCACAGGCCGATCACCGCCCATATGCCCAGGGCGCCGACCTTGCTGGAGAACTCGGTGGCCTTGCGGATCATCAGGCCGAGTAGGCCCGACAGCTCGATGGCGTAGGCGATGACGAACAGGCCCGCCAGCGCGATGACCGCGGGGCTTGCGAAGGCGGCCTGCACCTCGACCGGGCGCACCACGCCCAGCACCAGCAGCACCGCCGCGCCGAGGAGAGCCACCACATCGGCTCTCATCTTGCCGTGGATCATCAATCCCACGACGCCGACGAGCACGACCAGGGCCGCGATCTGATCAAAGGTCATCGGTCTTGCAGACTGCGCCATGGGGCGCAGGTCAATTCACAACCTCGTCGGCGCCACGATGCGGAAAGCTCGTGCTAGGGTAGGCGGCATGACCGGATCGCTATCGCCAATCGGCCCGCTCGCCATCGTCCTGGCGGCGGCCGGCCTGACGCTCGCCGGATGCCAGCGGGAGGAGCCCGCGCCGGCGCCCAAGCCGGTGGAAGCCGCTCCGCCGCCGGCGGTCGTCCCGCCCGCGCCGCCCTTGCCGCCGCCCGCCCTCAGCCGCGCCGACATCCTCGCGGCCATCGAGGTCGCAGCCTCCGACTACGCCGCCGGCCGTCCGGCCCAGGGCCACTTGATCGCCGGGCGCAGGTTCCTGGTCCGTCAGCCGTTCGGATGCTTGGACTCCGATGGCGACGACCCCGCCGACGGCCTGGCCAACTGGTCCTGGGGCAAGACGCGCAAGACCATCGTCCTCAGCCTCAGGCCCGCCGACTGGAAGGACTCGGCGCTCGCCGAGGCCGGCGACTGGGAGGCGGTGGAAGGCTTCTGGATCTCGCGGCCCTGGCTGAAGGACGAAACCTGCCCGGCCGGGCAGTGGACGCAGGGGAGCGATGGCGAGGCGCCGGCCCCGGTCTCCACGCCGCAGGTCGCCGGCGTCGCCGCCGTCTTCGAGCATGGCGGTTCGCGCCTGGGCCGCCGCAGCGGCCGGGCCTACGCCTTCACCGTGCGCGGCGAGGGCGACCAGCCGCCGCCCGCGCCCGTCGCCGGCTATCGCCTGGTGCTGGAAGGCCGCCTGGGGTCTTTCGACGACGGCCGCGCCATCCACTGCCGCGCGAGCGGTCCCGACCAGCGGCCGGTCTGCATCGCCGCCGTCCTTCTCGACCGTGTCGCCTTCGAGGACGCCGGCGGCGCCGTGCTCAGCGAGTGGCGCGGGGGATAGACCCCTTCAGAGCCTCGGCAGGCCGTCCATGATCGCCGTCAGGGCCAGCGCCGTGTCGCGCTCCATGGCGCTGTGCCCCGCGTTGGTGACGATGAAGCTGGCCGGCGGGGCGCCCAGGGCCGTCAGGGTGGCGGCCAGGCGCGAGGCCTGGGGCAAGGGACAGACCTGGTCGAACCGGCCGTGGACGATGTGGGTGTCGATCCCGACCAGCTTGTCCGCATTGGCGATGATGTAGTCGGCCGGCAGGAACAACTGGTTGGCGAAGAAGTGCGCTTCGATCTGCGCGAAGCAGAGCGCGAAATCGGCCTCGCCGAACTTCCCCGCCTCCGCCGGTTCGGGGATCATGTTGGAGATCGTGCCTTCCCAAACCGACCAGGCCAGGGCCGCCCCAAGCTGGCGCTCGCGCTCGGCCTCGCTCGCGGGCGTCATGTCGAAGATCGCCTTGTAGGCGCCCATCATGTCCCCGCGCTCGCCCGGCGGTATGACCTCGACGAAGGCCTTCCACTCGTCGGGATAGGTGACGTAGGAGCCGGGCTCGGTCAGCTCGAAGGGCGCGGCCTCATAGCGCGCAGCATTGCCCTGGTACATGTAGAGCAGGTCTTCCCGCGTCCCCAGGAAGACGCCTCGCAGGATCAGCGAGGCCACATGCTCGGGATGGCGGATGGCGTAGACCATGGCGAGCGTGCTGCCCCAGCTTCCGCCGAAGACGTGCATCTTGCCGTCGATCCCCAGCGCTTGGCGCAGCGCCACGATGTCGGCGACCAGATGGTCGGTGGTGTTGTTGGTCAGGGCGACCTTCGCCCCGGCCGAGGCCACGGTCGGCTCGCTCTTCCCGCAGCCGCGCTGGTCGAACAGGATCACGCGATAGCGCGCCGGATCGAAGAACCGCGCCATCACCGGGGCGCAGGCGCCGCCCGGGCCGCCGTGCAGGAACATCACCGGCTCGCCGTCCGGCGCGCCGTATTCCTCCCAATAGAGCTTGTGATCGGGCGCGTGGTCGACCTGCAGCAGCCCCGTCCGGTTCGGCTCGGCCTGGGGATAGGCCCATTCGTCGCCGATCTTGCTGCTCGCCTGGAGTTTCGAGAGGTCGAGTTTCGAGAGGTCCATCGCCTGCCTCCGCCGCCATATGATGCGTCCGGCTTGGACCCATCGGCGGGGCTGATCAAGGGCGGCGATGGAAGTTTCCGCTATGGGAAACCAAGGCTTGCGGGCGGTGGGCGCGGGGAAATAGCTTCCTCTCAAGGAACTATCGGCCGGAGCCTCCCGTGACCCTCGTCCTGCACGCCCATCCGCTGTCGTCCTACTGCTGGAAGGTGCTGATCGGCCTCTATGAACTCGGCGCGCCGTTCGAGGCCCGCACGGTCGATCTGGGCGACCCCGCGGCGCGTGCGGCCTTCGTGGCGATGTGGCCGACCGCCAAGATTCCGCTGCTGCAGGATGGCGACCGCGTCGTGCCCGAAACCTCCATCCAGCTCGAATATCTCGACCGGCGGTTCGGCGGCCGCCTGCTGCCGGCCGATCCCGACGCACGGCTGGAGGCCCGTCTGTGGGACCGGGTGTTCGACAACTATGTCATGACGCCGATGCAGCAGATCGTCGCCGATCGCCTCCGTCCCGAGGACGCCAAGGACCCGCTGGGCGTGGCGCAGGCGCGCGGTCAGCTCCAGACGGCCTACGGCATGATCGAGGCGCGGTTCACCGGCGACGCCCGCACCTGGGCGACAGGCGAGGATTTCGGCCTGGCCGACTGCGCCGCCGCTCCGTCGCTGTTCTACGCCCATCTGGTGGAGCCGTTCGGTGAAGATCGTCCCGCGCTCGCCGCCTATCTGGAGCGCTTGATCGCGCGGCCGTCCGTGGCGCGGGTCCTGGCCGAGGCGCGGCCGGTCTTCCAGTATTTCCCCTATCGTGAGCGGCTGCCGGCCCGATTCTGGGACCCGGAAGAGGCGCAGGCGTGAGTCTGCCCGGGCGCGGACCTACCGCCTGGCCCCCGGCGCGTTCGAGCGGCTGGAGCGCTGGGCCGCGGCGCGCAAGGCCGCTACCAGGTCTTGATCGGCCGCGTGGCCATCGGTGCCTTGTAGATATAGGGGGCGGGCTTGGCTGCGGGGTCGAAGCGCGGCGTGACGCGCAGACTGGAGCTGCGGGCCGCGGCGGGGGCGGCCTTGTAGTCGGCCCTGACCAGCAGGGCAGGTTCCTTGGCGCGCGTGACGGTCCCGCTCTGCGCGACGGCGGCTCCCGCGACGGCCAGGCCGACCGCGGCTCCCAAGGCGACGATCTGCACGCCCCTTCCTCCCATTTCAGTCCGGGCCTTCTGACGAGGCCTCGAAGATCAGGCTGCACCGGTTTCCACGGCCAGGCAAGACGTCGGCGCCCCCTCTCGCCGCGTCATGGTTGGCGCGGAGGCCCGGACATGTGACCTTGGGCCAAGGCCGTAGAGGCGCACGAAAATGGGAGAAGACGCGATGGGTCCGTTCAAGCTGCTGATCGATGGCGCGCTGGTCGACGGCGACAGCACGATGGAGGTGCTGAACCCGGCCACCGAGGCGGTCCTGGCGACCTGCCCGCGCGCCTCCAAGGCCCAGCTCGACCAGGCGGTCGCGGCCGCCAAGGCTGCGTTCCCCCCCTGGGCCGCCAAGCCGATCGAGGAGCGCCGCGCCGCCCTCCTGGCCATGGCCGACGCCATCCAGGCCGCCGCTCCCGACCTTGGCCGCATCCTGACCCAGGAGCAGGGAAAGCCGCTGCAGGACGCCATGGGCGAGGTGTTCGGCGCCGCCGCCTTCTTCCGCTACTTCGCCAGCCTGGACGTGCCGACCAAGGTCATCGACGACAGCCCGGACCGCAAGGTCGAGCTGCGCCGCCGCCCGCTGGGCGTCATCGGCGCCATCGTGCCCTGGAACTTCCCGCTGATCCTGATGGCCTTCAAGGTCCCGGCCGCCCTGCTGGCCGGCAACACCGTGGTGCTGAAGCCGGCCGGCACCACCCCGCTCTCGACCCTGAAGATCGCCGAGCTGGTCAAGGACCTGCTGCCGGCCGGCGTGCTCAACGTCATCGCCGACGCCAACGACCTGGGCGGCGAACTCACCAAGCATCCCGACGTGCGCAAAATCTCCTTCACCGGCTCGACCGAGACCGGCAAGCGGGTGATGGCCGGCGCGGCCGAAGCGCTCAAGCGCATCACCCTGGAGCTCGGCGGCAACGACGCCGGCATCGTGCTGGGCGACGTCGATCCGGCCGCGACCGCGCCCAAGATCTTCGGAGCGGCGTTCCAGAACTCAGGCCAGGTCTGCATCGCCATGAAGCGGGTCTACATCCACGAAAGCGTCTACGACGCCATGTGCGACGAACTGGCCAAGCTCGCCGAAGCCGCCGTGGTCGGCGACGGGCTGGAGCAGGGGACGCAGTTCGGCCCGCTGCAGAACAAGGCTCAGTACGAGAAGGTCCTCGGCTACATCGAAGACGGCCGCCGCGACGGCAGGATCATTGCCGGCGGCGGGGCTGTGGAAGGCAAGGGCTACTTCATCCGCCCGACCATCGTGCGCGATATCGCCGACGGCTCGCCCCTGGTCGACGAGGAGCAGTTCGGCCCGGTCCTGCCGCTCATCAAGTTCTCCGACCCGGAAGACGCCCTGAAGCGCGCCAACGCTTCGGAGGTCGGGCTCGGCGGCTCGATCTGGTCGTCGGACCTCGACAAGGCCTATGAACTGGCCACCCGCATGGACACCGGCACGGTCTGGATCAACAAGCACGCCGAACTGGCCCCCAACATCCCGTTCGCCGGCGCCAAGCTCTCGGGCGTCGGGACCGAGCTGGGCGAGGAAGGCCTGCTGGAATTCACCCAGTCCCACGTCATCAACATGGCCCGCTGAGCGGGCTCATAGGCACCGGGGCCGCGGTGAGCGGCCTCGGCGTCGCCGCGCCTCAGTAACCGCCGATGATCGGCAGGATCTCGCCGGTGATGTAGCTGGAGCAGTGGGGGGAGGCGAGGAAGACGTAGGCCGGTGCGATCTCCTCGGGCTGGGCTGGCCGCTTCATCTTGGTCCTGGCGCCGAACTGGCTGACCTCGGGCGCGGCGCGGTCGGCGGGGTTCAGCGGCGTCCAGACCGGCCCCGGCGCCACGGCGTTCACCCGGATGCCGCGCTCGATCAGATGGCCGGCCAGCGAGCGGGTGAAGGCGTGGATTCCTCCCTTGGTCATCGAATAGTCCAGCAGCTCCTTGCTGCCCTCGATGCCGGTCACCGAGCCGGTCATGATTATGGCCGATCCCGGCTTCATGTGCGGGGCGGCGGCCTTGGCCAGGTGGAAATAGCCGTAGAGATTGGTCTTCAGCGTCTGGTCGAACTGCTGCTCCGAGAGGTCCTCCAGCCGCCCCACATGCTCCTGGAAGGCGGCGTTGTTGACCAGCACGTCGAGTCGCCCGAACGCCTCCAGCGTCCGCTCGACCGCGGCGCGCGCCATGGCTGGATCGGCGACGTCGCCAGGGATCAGGATCGCCCGGCGGCCCTCCGTCTCGACCGCCGCCTTGGTCTCCTCGGCGTCCCCATCCTCGGCCAGATAGGCGATGGCCACGTCCGCCCCCTCGCGCGCGAACAGCACCGCGACCGCGCGTCCGATGCCGGAATCGGCCCCAGTGATCAGGGCGACCTTGTCCTTCAGCTTGTCCGAGCCCTTGTAGAAGGGCGCATCGTACATCGGCGCCGGGTCCAGCCGCGCCTCCAGTCCGGGCTTCTGCTGGTGCTGGGCCGGGAAGGGCGGTTCGGGATAGGCGCGCGCGCCCGCCTGCATCGCCCCCTCCTGCCTGGGCGCGAACGAGCGTTCCTCCGCCGCCTCGGCGCGTTGCTGGATGTCGCGTTGCTCGCGGGCGGCGGCCTTGCCGGCCTCGCCGGACGTCTGCTGGGTCATGGGGATCTCCTTTCGAGCGCCAATCCCCAAGCCGCCCGGAATGTTCCGGTCAGCGCCTGGCCGGCGCGCCGTGCTGCATGGCCCTTCGCCCCAGGTCGATATTGGCGACATGCGCTTCCAGCATGCCTTTCAACTCGGCGTGGAGCTGGTCGTCGCGGATCTTGGGCAGGGCCTCCTCCAGCCGCCGCGCCACCCACGACTGGCCCTTGTCGAGCAGGGCCAGCCGCGCCTCGAAGCCGTCGAGCGCCATGACCTTGCCGTAGAACGCCCCGACCTTGGTCGACGGCTTGACGCCCAGCCGCTTCAGCGCGCCCGACAGCACCCGGCACCAGTGCGCCTCGTCGTCGCGGATGGTCCGCGCGAAGGCCAGCAGCGACGGCTCCGGCGCGGTCTGCGACAGGCGCGCGCCCACCCTCACCCCGGCGCGTTCGGCCTGCAGCAGTTCCTGCAGCATCGCCACCACCTCGTCGCGGCCGAGATAGCCCATATAGACGTCGTCGGCCTCGGCGGCGTAGCAGACCGGCGAGGCGAGGCGGCCTGGCTCGCTCATGACGCCCTCGCCGCCTTCAGGGGCCGGGCCGCGCCCAGCGCCGCGTCGAGGTCGGCCAGCAGATCGTCGACCCGTTCCAGCCCCACCGACAGCCGCAGCAGCCCGTCGGTGATCCCCGCCGCCGCCTGCGCCGGCCGGCTCATCCCGGCGTGGGTCATGGTCTGCGGATGGGCGACCAGGCTTTCCACGCCCCCCAGCGACTCGGCCAGGGTGAAGACGCCCAGCGCGGCGGCGAAGGCGCGCACCGCCTCCAGCCCGCCGGACAGCTCGAAGCTGAGCATGGCCCCGAAGCCGCGCTGCTGGCGCACGGCCAGGGGATAGTTCGGATGGCTGGGCAGGCCCGGATAGTGGACCGCTGTCACCATCGGATGGGCGTCCAGGAACTCGGCGATCGCGGCCGCCGACTCCTGCTGGCGCTCGACCCGCGCGAACAGCGTGCGCACCCCGCGCAGGGTCATGTAGGCGTCGAAAGGCGAGCCGACCGAACCGACCGTGCCGGCCCAGTTGGTCAGGGTCTCGACATCGCCCGGATCGGCGGCGATCACTGCCCCGCCGACCACGTCGGAATGGCCGTTGATGAACTTGGTCGTCGAGTGAAGGGCGAAGTCCGCGCCCAGGCTCAGCGGCTGCTGCAGGGCCGGCGAAAGGAAGGTGTTGTCCACCGCCACCTGGGCGCCGGCGGCCTTGGCCCGCTCTGCGACGCCCGCGATGTCCACCACGCGCATCAGCGGGTTGCTCGGCGTCTCGATCAGCACCAGGCGCGGGCGGTCCTGCAAGGCGCGTTCGACCGCCGCCTCGTCGCCCTGGTCGACCAGGGCCAGCCTGAACTGCCGCCGCTCGGCGCGGGCGCCCAGCAGCCGCAAGGTTCCCCAATAGGCGTCGTGCGGCGCCACCACCAGGTCTTCGGGGCCCGCCAGCGACAGCACCAGATCGATGGCCGCCATGCCGCTGGAGGTCACCACCGCGCCGGCGCCGCCTTCCAGCTCGGCCAGGGTCCGCCCCAGGAGGTCGCGCGAGGGATTGCCCGCCCGGCTGTAGGCGTAGGGGCCCTCGCGCTCGATGGCCTCGAAGGCGTAGGTGGTGCTGAGATGCAGCGGCGGAGCCACGGCGCCGAACGCCGGGTCCTCGTTGACGCCGGTCAGGACGGCGACGGTTTCGGGCGCCAGGCCCGCGGGCCGCGGGGCGGGTTTGCGCATCACGGAACCTGCACCATCCGAAGGTACGGCTTGAGCGTTGTCCAGCCCTGCGGGAAGCGCGAGCGCGCCGCCTCGTCCGACAGGCTGGGGGGGATGATCGCCGCCTCGCCGGGCAGCCAGTCGGCGGGCGTGGCCACTTGCTCGGCGTCGGTGAGCTGCAGGCTGTCGATCGCCCGCAGGATCTCCTGGAAGTTGCGGCCGGTGCTGGGCGGATAGGTCAGGATCAGCCGGATGCGCTTGTCGGGGTCGATGACATAGACCGCCCGCACGGTCAGGTTCGGGTCGCTCTGCGGATGGATCATGCCGTAGAGGTTCGCCACCCGGCGGTCGGCGTCGGCCAGGATCGGATAGTTCACCGCCTGGCCTTGGGTCTCGGCGATGTCGCCGGCCCAGGCGGCGTGTGACTCGACCGGATCGACCGACAGCGCGATGGGGCGCACGCCCCGCCGGTCCCATTCCGGCTTCAGCCGCGCGACCTGGCCAAGCTCGGTCGTGCAGACCGGGGTGAAGTCCTTGGGATGGCTGAACAGCACGCCCCAGGACGCGCCGAGCCAGGCGTGGAAGCTGATCGGCCCTTCGGTGCTGTCCTGCTCGAAGTCGGGTGCGGTCTGGCCCAGTTGCAGCGTCATGGCCGATCTCCTGATCTGAAGGATGAATGTTCTGCAGGCGGACCGGGGAGGGCGGCGGCGCCGACATCCCCCGCGCCCGTCGCCGGAACCGCGGCGAACGCGAGAGACGCCTCCCCGCCCGTAGGGCGCATGCGGCCGGGCCGGTCCAGCTCGGTCTGGACACGTGTCCGCCGACGAAGTCGGCGTCTCAGGCGCAGGTCCTCGCCTGGATCCGGGTTTGTGATCTTCGTCCGCGTCACCGACCGTAGAGTCCTGCTCGCCCCTCCCAGCGGTCCGCCCGCATGGCCAAGGGAAAGCCGACGTCACTGTGCGACTGGCGCCAGGTGCAAGCAAACGAATGGTATTGTCTATTCAGATGAAAAATGTTGCGCTCAACCCATGGATATCGGGCTCGCCAAGACCTTCATCGAGATCGTCGCCACCGGCAGCTTCGTCGGGGCGGCCGAGCGGCTGCATCTCACCCAGACCGCGGTCAGCGCGCGGGTGCGCCTGCTCGAGGAGCAGGTCGGCCGCCGCCTGTTCGTCCGCAACCGCGCCGGGGCGCGCCTGACCCCGGCCGGCGAGCGCTTCGCACACTACGCCACCGCCCTGGTGCAGATATGGGAGCGGGCGCGCCAGCAGATCGCCCTGCCGCCGGGGCGCGAGAACCTGATCGGCCTGGGCGGCGAGTTCAGCCTCTGGAGCCCGCTGCTGGCCGACTGGATGCTGTGGATGCACGAACACCAGCCCCAGGTCGCGATCCGGGCCGAGGTCGGCGGCGCGGCCCAGTTGCTCGACCGCGTGCAGGAGGGCTCGCTGGACGTGGCCGTGCTCTACAGCCCGCCGCCGCGCCCCGAACTCGTCCTCGAACTGCTGGTCGAGGAGAAGTTGGTCCTCGTCACCACCGCCGAGGACGGCGCCGTCGGCCCCGACAACTACATCTTCGTCGACTGGGGTGAGCCCTTCCGCACCAGCCACGCGACCGCTTTTCCCGAGCTGTCCAGGCCGGCGGTCTCGATCTCCCTCGGCCCCCTGGCGCTCAGCCATCTGCTGGCGGTGGGCGGGGCCGGCTATTTCCGCCGCGCGGTGATCTGGCCCTATGTCGAAAGCGGCCAGGTGCGGCTGGTCGAACGCGCGCCCGAGTTCGCCTATTCGGTCTATCTCGTCTACTCGACCCGCAGCGCCGCCGACCTCATCGCCCCGGCTCGCGAGGGCCTGCGCGCCTGCCTCGCCCGCGCCGCCTGAGCTTCCCATGTCGCCGTCCGGTGACCACAGCCCTATTGCGGCCGGAACGCTCCGGCCTCGGTGACCACCAGGTCCAGCGGCCGCTCGCCGGCCAGCGGCGCGACGGTCTCCAGCCGCATCAGCTCCAGCCCGACCCCGACCGCATAGGCTTCCGGCGCGGCGGCGAGCAGCCGCCCACTGCGCGCCGGCTCTTCGCAGAGCCGGTAGTTCTCGCCGTCGAACCCGGCCAGCGCGACGAACACCACCTGCGGCTGGACCATCGGCCCATCGCGCGGGAAGGGAGCTGAAGTGCCCGCGGCGAGCGGATCGCCCGGCGTCCAGGCGCGGAAATGGAACGGGCGCCCGTCGGGGGCGTCCACCGGTAGGGCGGCCACGCCCCCCGCCGCCAGGATCGACCGCGCCAGGCCCAGCACGCTGACCTCGTGCGCGGCGGGCCAGTAGAGCGCCACGGTCCGGCCCAGCAGGTGTGGGATCGCGGCGGCCGCATGCTCGCGCGCCGCCTTGGCCCGCCGCCGGCGCTCGTCCAGCGGCAGGGCCGCGCCGATTTCCAGCAGCCGCGCTCTCTCGGCGCGCCGCCAGGAGAGAACGGCCGCCGCAGACAGCGGCCGGGCGGCGGGCAGGGCCATCGCGCCGCGGCCTAGTCGATCGCGAACGGGTTGCCGATCAGCGCATAGCCGTCCTCGGCCACCGCCTGGCAGGCGGCCTTGGGGTCGAAGTCGGCCCGCATCTCCTCGGCGCTGAGGTCGAAGCGCCTGACGAAGGTCCAGGCCTCGTCTCCCTCGTGATCGCCGGGCAGGTTGGCGCCGTCCGGATCGCCGCTCAGCCCGAACATCCGCCGCCCCTTGCGGCGGAAGAGAAAGAGGCTGAGGGCCTCCTGGCCGGTCAAATGTGTCTCGCTCATGCTCTTCGCCTCAGTGGGATAGAAACAGCGCCAGGTCCGACGCGTCCTCCAGCAGGGTCTGGGTGGTGCCGCCGAAGATGAAGCGTTGCAGGCGCGGATGGCCGAAAGCGCCGGCCACCAACATCGCTGCTCCCAGCCGCCGCGCCTCCGCCAGCAGCAGCGGCCCTGCCGGGCTGCGGCCGTGCAGGGTCGAGGCGTCGGCCGCCACGCCGCAGTCGGCGAGATAGTTCAACAACCGCCCGGCCTCGCATGGCTCGCGCGCGGCGTAGGGAACGGTCAGCACCGTCACCTGGCGCGAGCGCCGCAGCCAGGGGGTCGCTCGCCGCACCGCGCGGGCCGCCTCGCGCCCGCCGTCCCAGGCGATGACCGCCGGCGCATCCGGCGGCGGGGCGCGGTCGGCGATCAGCGCCGGGCGCTGCTCGTCGATCAGCACCTGCTGGAAGGCGTGGGAGAAGAAGCCGCGGCTGCGCGCGGCTCTCGGCGGCCACACCACCACGTCGGCCAGGCGCGAGGCGACCCGCAGCCCCAGCCAGTCGTCGCCGGTGACGTTGTCGAAGCTCTTGTAGCGGTAGTCGAGCCTCGCCAGCGCCGTGCGCGCATGGGCCTCTCCGACCCGCGTGGCCTGCTCCAGTTCGCCGATGGCCATCGCCGTCGTGCTGACGCCCGCCTCATTGACCCAGGGGATCAGTTCGCTGGCCGGGGTCGAGGTGTAGGCCGCGCTCACCGTCGCCGAAAACGGCTCGGCCAGCGCCTTGGCGACGGCCAGGGTTCGGGGGTCGGCGCCTCCGCCTGACAACGGGGCGAGAATGCAGGTCCAGTCCATTTCCCGGAGATCTCGACGACGCGGGGTTCCGAAATTCTGGCGGGATCAATGATCAAGGCAAACGAATGCTATTGCTCTTTAGGTGCAGTTATTTTCATGCATGAACCGCCCCTCCGCGTGCCACCTTGCGCTCACGAGGCGTGGAGGAACCTCATGCCTGTGAAGATCAAGCGCATCTACGAACCCGCGGCGCCCGAAGACGGCCAGCGCATCCTGGTCGACCGGCTCTGGCCGCGCGGTGTCGCCAAGGCCGAGGCCCATATCGACCTCTGGCTGAAGGAGGTGGCGCCCAGCGCCGATCTCCGCCGCTGGTTCGGCCACAAGCCCGAGCGCTGGGCCGAGTTCCAGAAGCGCTATCTCGCCGAACTGAAGGACAGTCCGGCTTTCGAGGACTTGCGGCGGTGGGTGCGCGGCAAGCCGACCACGCTGCTCTACGGTGCAAGGGACGAGACCCACAATCAGGCGAGGGTCCTGGCCGATCGTCTCAATGGCGACGACTGATCCCGGTCAGCGGTGGAACTCCACATAGAACCGCACCGGGCCGAGCGGCTCGACCTCGTGCAGGATGGTCGGCTCCACCACCCCGGGCGCGCCGGGCTCCAGCACCGTCTCGTGCGCCAGGCGGCGGGGATCGCGGATGCGATAGGCCAGCCGCCCTTCCAGCACGTGGATCAGGCCCCAGACCCCGTCCTTGGTGGAATGGCTGCGCCGCAGGGCCGCCGGAACCGTCTCCTCGGTGAAGGTGTCCGTGCGGCGGTAGGGGCTCGCGCCCGCCGGAAGCTGGGCCAAGGGATCAGGCCTCGCCCGCCACCGGCCGCCGCTGGGGCGTCATGGGCGGGAACTCGCCGCGGCTGGCGGCGATGCCCAGTTGCAGGCTCTGGGCGATCATCTCCGACTTGGCGATGAACAGCTCCGCCGCCGGCGGCGGGCAGACGGCGCGGGCGGTCTGGGCGAACAGGTGCAGCCAGCGGGCGAAATGCGTCGGCCGGATGTCGGGAATGCCCACATGCGCGGCCATGGGCGAGCCCTTGAAACGCCCCGTCATCAGCAGCACCGACGACCAGAAGTCGCACATCTTGTCCAGGTGCGTGTCCCAGTCGTCGATGATCCGGTTGAAGATCGGCCCCAGCGCCGGGTCGCGCCGCACCTGGCCATAGAAGGTGTGGACCTGCTCGTGGATCATCGCCTCGGTGACCCCGGCCTCGACGCCTGGCCCCACCCTGGGCGGCGTTCCACGCGGCGGCTTGGTCATGGCGAACTCCTCTTAATAAGCAGTATCTATAATATTGCTTATCGCGAGCGTAAAGGAGTATGGGGAATCCATCTTTATCCGAGGAGGCGGTCAGATGGCAGAGGGTTCAGGGGCGCTGCACGGCGCCGAACAGGCGGGTCGCGATACGCCGTCGTTCATCGCCCGATGGTTCTTCTCGACCAATCACAAGGACATCGGCGTCCTCTATCTGATGTTCGCCATCTTCGCCGGCGTGATCGGCGGGGCCTTGTCGGGCTTGATGCGCTGGGAGCTCTACGAGCCTGGCCTCCAGGTGTTCGCCGAGGGCTCCTGGCTCTCCCAGCTCGGCGCCTTCAACGGCAAGCACGGCTTCAACGTCGCGGTCACCGCCCACGCCCTGGTGATGGTGTTCTTCGTGGTGATGCCGGCCCAGATGGGCGCGTTCGGCAACTACTTCATCCCGCTGATGATCGGCGCGCCGGACATGGCCTTCCCACGCCTGAACAACATCTCCTTCTGGCTGCTGATGGCCGCCTTCACCCTGCTGATGGTCTCGCTGTTCGTCGACGGCGGGCCGGGGATCGGCTCGGGCACCGGCTGGACGCTCTATCCGCCGCTTTCCACCAGCGGCCACGCCGGGCCGTCGGTCGACCTGGTGATCCTGTCGATCCACCTGGCGGGCGCCTCCTCGATCCTCGGCGCCATCAACTTCATCACCACCATCTTCAACATGCGTGCGCCGGGCATGACGCTCGCGCGCATGCCGCTGTTCGCCTGGTCGGTGCTGATCACCGCCTTCATGCTGTTGACCACCCTGCCGGTGCTGGCGGGCGCGATCACGATGTTGCTGACCGACCGCAACTTCAACACCCACTTCTTCGACGCGGCCGGCGGCGGCGACCCGATCATGTACCAGCACCTGTTCTGGTTCTTCGGCCACCCCGAGGTCTACATCATGATCCTGCCGGGCTTCGGCGTGATCAGCCACGTGGTCGCGACGTTCTCGAAGAAGCCGATCTTCGGCTACATGGGCATGGTCGCGGCGATGGTCGCCATCGCCTTCCTGGGCTCCATCGTCTGGGCCCACCACATGTTCACCGTCGGGATGAGCCTGCAGCTCACCATCTACTTCTCGGCGGCCTCGATGGTCATCGGCGTGCCCACCGGCATCAAGGTCTTCTCGTGGATCGCGACCATGTGGGGCGGCTCGATCGAGTTCAAGGCGCCCATGCTCTGGGCGATCGGCTTCATCTTCGTGTTCACGGTCGGCGGGGTCACCGGCATCGCCCTGGCCAGCGCCGGTCTCGATAAGACCTTCCACGACACCTACTACGTCGTCGCCCACTTCCATTACGTGCTGTCGCTGGGCGCCATCTTCAGCCTGTTCGCGGCCTTCTACTACTGGTTCGAGAAGATGTCGGGCCGCCGTTACAACGAGGCGCTGGCCTGCATCCACTTCTGGGTGTTCTTCGTCGGGACCAACCTGATCTTCTTCCCGCAGCACTTCCTCGGCCTGCAGGGCATGCCCCGCCGCTACGCCGACTATCCCGAGGCCTTCGCCCTCTGGAACAAGGTGTCCTCGATCGGCTACGTGGTGATGGCGGCCAGCATGGTGGTCTTCTTCATCCTGATCGCCGAGGCCTTCCTGCGCGGCCGTCGCGGCCGGGCCAATCCGTGGGGGGAGGGGGCGACCACCCTGGAATGGACCCTGTCCTCGCCGCCGCCCTTCCACCAGTTCAACGAGCTGCCCCGGATCGACTCTTCCCACCAGCATTGAGGCCGCGCCGAGTAGACCGGGCCTGACGCCCGCGGGTAGATGTCGGCAATGCGATCACAAGGACGATCATGCGCCTGACCGTCTATACCGACTACGCCCTGCGGGTGCTGATGTACGTGGCGGTTCGCCCAGAGCCGCTGCCGACCATCGGGCAGATCGCCGACGCCTATCAGATCTCGCGCAACCATCTGATGAAGGTGGTCTACGAGCTCGGCCAGGCCGGTTATCTCGAAACCGTCCGGGGCAAGAACGGCGGCCTGCGCCTGGCGCGCAAGCCGCAGGAGATCGGCCTCGGCCGGCTGGTGCGCGAGACCGAGCCGGACATGGCGCTGGTGCCCTGTTTCGACCCGATCCGCGCCCAGTGCGCGATCACTCCGGCCTGCCGGCTGCGCGGCGCGCTCTCCGAGGCGAGGGCGGCCTTCCTGGCCGTGCTGGACGGCTACACCCTGGCCGACCTGGTCGGCAACGGCGCCGCGCTCCAGGCCCTGCTCGGCCTCGCCCCGGCCGAGCCTTAGAGCGCGTTAGGGCGAAGTGTGGGCGGTTCGCCCGCCCGAACGCGCTCTACATGCTTGATTTAGAGCCCTTTTTAACGGGTTTGGTGATTCCACCAAACCCTAAAGGGCTCTAGGCCGGGCGGGCGAAGTATTCGCTCTTGCGCAAATTTTGCGGAAACACGGTTATGGAAATTACGCAGGCTTGGCGACGCCCTGCATATTTGCGTTGCGCGGCGCAAATATTGGTTCTCATCTTTTCGGCGTACGCAGCCTCGTCTGCGTGCGCTTGAAGTCGCCTGCCGTCACCCAGCTCTGCGGCAGGTTCGCCCCCGACCGGCTCGGCCGGTGCTCCGAGCGGCCGGGTCGTCCTGGCGGTCGCTCGGAGCTGTCGGGACGGAGTGGTTGGGGGCTCGTCGCGGCGATGCGCTGGCCCCTAGATTTCAACTCCGACCACGGCGATGGCGACGCAGGCCCCATCGCGGCGGATGGGCGCGCACGACACCTTCAGCCGGCAGATTCCCTGGGTCCGCATCATCAGGTTGAACACCCCGACATGACTTTCGGTCGTTCCGCAGACCAGGGTGTTCAGCGTGCGGGCGGTCTCTTCCCGGTCGGCCTCGGCGCACACGTCGATCAGGCGGATGCGTTCCAGGTCGCTGCGCGAGAAGCCCAGGATGTGACAGAGATAGTCGTTGACGTAGCTGAAGAACCCCATCGGGTTCACATGGAAGATCGAGATTTCGCAGAGGTCGTTCAGCGCCCTGTGCTCGGTGCGCCAGACCTCCGAGGCGCGCCGCAGTTCGTGCAGCTCGGTCACCTGCAGGAACGTGTAGGCCAGCCCGCCGCGGAACGGGAAGATGCAGACGGTGTAGATTCGGCTCGGATCGTTGACGCCGGTCATCTCGAAGCGCACCGCCTCGGCGGTGCGCAGTACGCGCCGCATCCAGGACACCAGCGTGGCGACGGCCTCGTTTTCCCGGGCCAGGTTCTCGAAGTCGAGCTGCATGGCCGCGTCGGCGTCCAGGCCCATATTGGCCGCGGCCACCGCGTTCAGGCCCCGGATGCGCAGGTCCCGGTCCAGCCACACGAAGCCTTCGCGCAGGTGCGCCGCCAGGGTGGTGACGCCGTCCATGCCGAGATCGAACTCGGCGATGTCCGGGGCCACCTCTCCGCGAGCGCTCAACGCGAAGTATTCGCTCGCCGACATAAGGACGACCCGAGGGCGACCGTGATGGGTCACAAGGACTGGATGCGAAGCGGCCACATCCTGCCAATGCCCGAAATTTCGACTGATCTCGGCCGCCGATATTCTGCCGCCCGGCTGATCGAATCCTTTCGGCATAAATCCCCTTTGGCCGCTGTGTTTATTAAGCCTGTCGGAGCATGCGGCGGACCGCCGCACCTGTTCAAGATGATCGGTTGATGAATTTTACCTTTCGCGGCCGGCTGTGCAAAATACACGGAAAATTTCTGCGTAAATTGCGTGACTTGTCGCCGCAGGATTGGCGTCGGTGACGATGCGCCTGAACTTACGATGATTTTAAGCCTGTCGCGCCAAGCTGGCGCCTCGGCGGGCCGCATCCAGGAGATTTCATGTCCGAGTTCTTCCGGTCGGGGCTGGCCGCGGCGCATGCGCGCCGGCCCGCAGAAGCGCTTGCCTGGTTCGAGCGTGCGGTCGCGGCCGACCCGGCGGACACCCAGGCGCGCGCCTGGCTCGGTCAGTCCCTCTGCGCCGTCGGGCGCCGCCTGGAAGGCGTCGAGGCTCTGCGGCGCGCAGGCGAAGATTTGCTCGAACATGGCGATCTGGAGAAGGTCTGTACGATCATCGGCCAGTTGCACGGCTGGGGCGATTTCCCGGGCGCCCTGGTCCTGGCGCGGTCGGCTGCGGCCAGGGCGCCGGAAAACCTCCAGCTCCAGCATCTGCTCGCCATAACCTGCGGGCAGCTCAACCTGACGGACGAGGCCTTGGCCGCTGTCGAGACGGCCGAGGCCATGGCTCCGGGCGCCCCCATGCTGCAGGTCTTCCGCGCCAGCCTGGAGGCCGACGCCAAGCGCTTCGAATCGGCGCGCTCACGCCTGGAGGATGTCCTGGCCCACAGCCCTGCGCCTCGCGAGGCTCATCGGGCTCACAAGGAGCTGGCGCGGGTGCTTGACGCCCTGGGAGACTATGCGGGCGCCTTCGCGCATCTCGATGCGGCCGCCCCGCTGGCCCAGGGCCTGCCCGAATTCCAAAGGCTCGATCTGCGGTTCATTCCGGCCATGGTCGCGGCCAACCGGCAGGGATTCACGTCCCAGCTCATGGGCCGCTGGCGCGCCCACGCCTTTGAGGATCCGGCGCCGGTCTTCCTGCTCGGCTTCTTCCGCTCCGGCACTACCCTGGCCCAGCAGGTGCTGGCTGTGCATCCCGATGTCTTCGTCGCCGACGAGGCCGGCCTGCTGGAGGACGTCAAGCGCGAGCTCCACGCCCTGGTCCCCGGCATGGGCAATGTGCACAACAAGCTCGATCGCCTCGACGCCGCCGGCGTGGCCCAGCTACGCAGCGCCTACTGGCGCGCGGCGCGAGGCCGCTATGGCGAGGCGCTGGAAGGGCGCACCCTCGTCGACAAGTTCACTCTCAACACCGTCGACCTCGGCCTCATCAACACGATCTTCCCCGATGGGAAGGTGGTCTTCGCCCAGCGCGATCCTCGCGACGTCTGCATCAGTTGCTACATGCAACTCATGCCCCCAAGTTCCGCCACCCGGCATCTTCAGGACTGGGAAGGGACGGCCCAGTTCTACGCCCTGGTCATGGACTGGTGGTTGTTCATACGGCCGCGCCTCACGATCCCGGTGTTCGAGCTGCGCTACGAGGCTGGCGTCGCCGACTTCGAGGGGACGTTCCGGGCGGCTTTCGAGTTTCTCGGCCTGGATTGGCCCGAGGACGCCGAGACCTTCTACAGGAACGCGCGCGGGCGCTTCATCGCCAGCCCCAGCCGCAATCAGGTTTCCCAGCCGATCTATGGCTCTTCGGTGGCCAGATGGCGGCGCTACGAAGCGCAGGTCGAGCGCGTCGCCGACCGGCTAGCACCCTTCGTTCAGGCCTTCGGCTACGCCTGACGCCGTTCCGTGGCTTATCTGGTGGGCGCTGGCGCTCCCGACACCACCTTTGGTGCACGCCCTTTTATGCTTCGGGGCCTGTTCGCGGGTGAGAAGACATCGGACACGGACAGTCCGCCGCGAAGTTACTACTGAAATGATATACTATAACATCTCTATAAGCTGTGAGACATCTTGATGAATGCTACGCCTGAGGGGCGAGTATGGTTGACTCTTTCTTAAAGGAGGCGTTCGTTCGCCGTATTCCTGCCATGGTCGAGGGTGGCGATCGGGGTAGGTTGCTCGGAATCAAAGGTGAACTCTATGAACAAGAGCCTGCTTTTCGGCTCGGTCGCGCTGCTGACATTCGCAGCCGCGTCGGGCGCCGGCGCAGCCGGCTTTATCAACGGGGGCTTCGAAGACGGTAACTCCAACGGTTGGGAGTCCGGGGGGCGTATCGTGCGAACATCTACAATAATAACTTGAATCCTGACACGATCGTCCAAGGCGACGATGGGGGCAGGTCCATCGTCATCGATAAGAACTACGTCGACAACAGAGTCGGCGCCGCGCTTGGCGATACGGTATACGCCGGCAACTACGCCTATCGGGTTCAAGATACGAACACGGGCGGCTATGCCTCGGTTCTGCGTCAGGAAGTGAAGAACTATACTGATAGTTCGATCTTCTTCGCCTGGAAAGCGGTTCTCCTAGGCGCCCACGATGACTACGATGCGGCCACGCTGATCATTACGCTCAAGGATCTCACGACCGGAACGGAGCTGATCACGCGCCAGTATAATGCTGCCGACAATGGGACTGGCGTCGACGCTCGTTTCAGCTCTCTCAACAATAACTTTTACACTCCCAAGTGGCAGATTGAGCAGCTCGACATCGACTCCACTCTGAGCGGTCACGACTTCCTGCTGTCGGTCCTGGCGGCGGACTGCGAGCCGACCGGTCACTGGGGCTATGCCTATATCGATGGCTTCGGCGCAGTCCTTCCGGAGCCCGGCGCGGTTCCGGAACCGGCGACCTGGGCCATGATGATCCTGGGCTTCGGCGCGGCTGGCGCGGCTGTGCGCAACAGCCGTCGTCGTCAAGCGGCTCTGGCGGCCGCCTAGGCCCTTTGGCCGGTTCGGGTGGCGATCACCACCTGAACCGGGCCAACTGGTTCTTGTTTCAAGAGCTTGGGCGCGGTCCCGTCTGTCGAGACGGGCCGCGCTTCGGGGTTTCGGCCGCGGCGTCCAGCGTCGCGGCCGTTCTTTTGCGCCTGCGTCTTTCGCAGGCGCATCCGCTTCTAACTCATTGAAGGAATTTGGAGGCCTGACCCGGAATCGAACCGGGGTGCACGGATTTGCAGTCCGCTGCGTCACCACTCCGCCATCAGGCCGCCGCCGGGTCGAACCGGGGAGGGCGGATCGCTAACAGAAGCCATCGCCCGCGGCAATCCTCTCTCATGCGCCGATTGCCTTCGTGTCGGGGCCGGACCTATAAGCGCGCCATCGTTTCGCTGTTCCAGCGTCCGCCCTACGTACTCTCCCTCGAGGAAACATGGCCGCCGATTTCGCCGCCGCCCGGCTCAACATGGTCGAGAGCCAAGTGCGCACCAACGACGTGACCGACGTGCGCCTGCATGACGCCATGCGCGCCATCCCGCGCGAGGCGCTGATTCCCGCCGACAAGGCGTTCCAGGCCTATGCCGACGCCGATGTCGAATATGCGCCGGGCCGCTTCCTGCTGCGTCCGCGCGAGGTCTCCAAGCTGCTCCAGGCCCTGCGTCCGGTGGAGGGCGAGCGCGCCCTGGCCATCGCCGCGCCCTACGCCGCCGCCGTGCTGGAGGCGATCGGGCTCGATGTCGCCCGCCTGGACGGCGAGGATCTGAAGACCGCGCCGGGCGCGGGTTATGATCTGGTCGTGGTCGAGGGCGCCGTCACCCGCGCGCCGCAGGCCTGGCTCCACGCCCTGTCGCCGGACGGCCGGCTCGGCGTGATCGAGCGCGACGGGCCGACCGCCAGGGCGGTGACCTATGTCCGCGCCGAGGACGGCTTCGGCCGCCGGGTGCTGTTCGACGCCATGGCTCCGGTGCTGCCGGGCTTCGAGCCTCAGCCGGGATTCGCCTTCTAGGCGAGGCCCCGGCGTTGGCCACAGTAGAGACCGCACCCTGCAAAAGGCTCGCCCCGAACGGCGCAGATGAAACACCGGCGAAACCTTCGGGTGAAAAAAGCTTAAGGTCGCGCCCTCTAGTCCCGCGTCAATTAGCCGGTCATATAGGGCCGGGTTCTCTTCGCCGTTTCGAGGATAAGCATGTTCATCAGTCGTCGCGGAGGTTTGTTGGCCGCGGTCTACGGCGCAGGCCTTGCGCTCGGGCTGGCGGCTTCGGCCTCGGCTGAAACCCTCGCCGACGCCATTGCGCTGGCCTACGACTCCAACCCGACCCTCCAGGCCCAGCGCGCGACTCAGCGCGCCCTCGACGAGAACTGGGTCCAGGCCAGGGCCGGCTATCGCCCGACGCTCACCGCCCAGGGCCGCCTGGCCTACGACAAGACCAATACGCCGGGCGGCGTCCGCGTCCTGGGCGTCCTGCAGCCCGACCTGCAGAACGAGACCGAGAACAACGCCCTCAGCGCCACCCTGCAACTGACCCAGCCGATCTATACCGGCGGGCGGGTGGCCTCGGCCGTCTCGGCCGCGGAGGCCGACATCCTGGCCGGGCGCGAGGCCCTGCGCCGCACCGAGGCCACGGTGATGCAAGGCGTCATCCAGGCCTATGGCGACGTGCGCCGCGATCAGGAGGGTCTGCGCATCCGCGAGGAGAACGTCCGCGTCCTCCAGCGCCAGCTCGACGAATCGAACGCCCGCTTCGACGTGGGCGAGATCACCCGCACCGACGTCGCCCAGTCCCAGGCGCGCCTCGCCGCCGCCCAGGCCCAGTTGACGCAGGCCCAGGCCCAGCTCGCCGCCAGCCGCGCCAGCTACGCCGCCGTGGTCGGCCAGAACCCCGGCGACCTCGCGCCCGAGCCGGATCTCGGCGTCCTGCTGCCGGCCGACGTCGCCCAGGCCTACGAGGCCGCCGAGATCGACAATCCCCAGATCCGCCAGTCCGAATACGTCCAGCAGGGCAGCCGCGCCCGCCTGGCCGCGGCCCGCGCCGAGCGCATGCCGACCCTGGGCGTCAGCGGTACGGTGACCAACAGCGGCCCGGCCGATCCCTATGAGCGCGACATGTTCGGCCGCGGCGTCACCGCCGGCGCCACCCTGACCGTGCCGCTGTTCACCGGGGGCCTGACCTCCTCGCGCGTGCGCGCCGCCCAGGAACGCCACAACGCCGACCGCATCGGCGTGGAAGCCTCCCGCCGCGCGGTGATGCAGAGCCTGACCCAGGCCTGGAACCAGCACATGGCCTCCAAGGCCAACATCGCCTCCACCGAGGAGCAGGTGAAGGCCGCGCGAATCGCCGCCGAAGGCACCCGCCAGGAGCAGCAGGTCGGCCTGCGCACCACCCTCGACGTGCTGAACGCCGAGCAGGAGCTGCGGCAGGCGGAATTGTCGCAGGTCAGCGCCCAGCGCGACGAGTTCGTCGCCGCGGCTCTGGTGCTGGCCCAGATGGGCCGTCTGGAGGGCCCGATGCTGAACCCCGGCGTCACCCGCTACGACCCGACCACCAACTTCAGGAAGAACCGCATCACCTGGGGCTGGGTGCCCTGGGAGGAGCCCATCGCCGTGGTCGACGGGGCCTTTGCGCCGAAGACGGTCGAAAAGCCCGTCAAGGGGCCGCCCGCGGCCTCGAACTAGGGTTAAGTTTCCGGGCGCCGTTTCGCCTCATGCGCGAATAGGCGCTTGCGCCGACGGCGGACTTTGCAGGATCATCCCCTCGCGCCGGTTACGGCGTGACGGATTCTTTTTACGCACCAGCGGCGACTCTCCACATGTCCGAACAGACTTCGCAAGAACCGACCATGGAGGAGATCCTGGCCTCCATCCGGCGGATCATCTCCGAAGATGACGCGCCGGCGGAGGGTGCGGCGCCTGAGGCCGAGCCCGAGGCGGAACCCGCCCAGGCGGCCGCTCCGGCCTTCGAACCCGAGCCCGAACCCGAGGCGGAGGAGGACGACGGCGCTCTGGAGCTGACTGAGCGGATCGAGACCCTCGGCGATCTCGACGTCTACACGCCCTCCGTCAACGAGGAGCCAGAGCCCGTCTACACGCCGCCGTCTGCGCCCGCCGCGCCGGTCGAGGTGGGCGAGGGGCTGGTCGGCGCGGTCGCCGCCAACGCCGCGGCCTCGGCCTTCGGCCAGTTGTCGGCGGCGATCCAGATGCCGGCCGACGGCCGTACGCTGGAGGACGTGGTCCGCGAACTGCTGCGCCCGTTGCTCAAGCAGTGGCTCGACGACAACCTGCCCGCCATCGTCCAGGCCACCGTCGACAAGGAAGTCGAACGCATCGCGCGCGGCCGAGTACGCTGATCGCGTAAGAAGGTGTCATCCCGGTTTGCGAAGCAAGACCGGGACCCATGAACACCGGTGGGGCAAGATGGGGCTTGAGCCGCGCCCTGTCTCCACGATCAGGCGACAATGGATCCCGGTCTTCGACTTCGCCGAAACCGGGACGACACGAGTTCGGGTCATCGCGCTTCCACGCGCAGGACCGAAACGCTATGCAGCCCCGACATGCTTGAAAAGACCTTCGACCCCAAGTCCGCCGAACCGCGCCTCTACGCCGCCTGGGAATCCTCGGGCGCGTTCGCGCCGTCCTCCGATCCGGCCGCGCCGACGTTCTCGATCGTCATCCCGCCGCCGAACGTGACCGGCTCGCTGCACATCGGCCACGCGCTCAACAACACCTTGCAGGACGTGCTGGTCCGCTTCGAGCGGATGCGCGGCAAGGCGGCCTTGTGGCTGCCCGGCACCGACCACGCCGGCATCGCCACCCAGATGGTGGTCGAACGCCAGCTCGCCGCCGCCGGCAATATCGGCCGTCGCGACATGGGCCGTGACGAGTTCATCGCCAAGGTCTGGGAATGGAAGGCCAAGAGCGGCGGGACCATCACCAACCAGCTTCGCCGCCTGGGCGCCTCCTGCGACTGGAGCCGCGAGCGCTTCACCCTGGACGAGGGACTGTCGGCCGCCGTCCGCAAGGTGTTCGTCACCTTGCACAAGCAGGGCCTGATCTATCGCGACAAGCGCCTGGTGAACTGGGACCCGCACTTCCAGACCGCCATCTCCGACATCGAGGTCGAGCAGAAGGAGGTCGAGGGCGCCTTCTACCACTTCGCCTATCCGCTGGAGGACGGTTCGGGCGAGATCGTGGTCGCCACCACCCGGCCGGAAACCATGCTGGGCGACACCGCCGTCGCCGTGCATCCGAGCGACGAGCGCTACAAGCATCTGATCGGCAAGTGCGTCCGCCTGCCGATCGTGAACCGCCCGGTCCCGATCATCGCCGACGACTACGCCGACCCGGAAAAGGGTTCCGGCGCGGTGAAGATCACCCCGGCCCACGACTTCAACGACTACCAGGTCGGCAAGCGCAACAACCTGCCGATGATCAACATCTTCACCGAAGAGGCGAAGATCAACGAGAACGCCCCGGCCGAATACCGCGGCCTCGACCGCTTCGAGGCCCGCAAGAAGGTGGTCGCCGCCTTCGAGGAGCTGGGCCTGCTGCGCGAGATCGAAAAGACCCGCCACGCCGTCCCCCACGGCGACCGCTCGGGCGTGGTCATCGAGCCCTATCTGACCGACCAGTGGTATGTCGACGCCAAGGTCCTGGCCCAGCCGGCGATCAAGGCGGTCGAGGACGGCCGCATGGTCTTCGAGCCCCGCCACTGGGAGAAGACCTATTTCGAATGGATGCGGAACATCGAGCCCTGGTGCATCTCGCGCCAGCTTTGGTGGGGCCACCGCATTCCGGCCTGGTACGGCCCCGACGGCAAGATCTTCGTCGCCGAGAGCGAGGAAGGGGCCAAGGCCGCCGCCCTGGAGCACTATGGCCACGAGGAATATCTGCGCCAGGACGAGGACGTCCTCGACACCTGGTTCTCCTCGGGCCTCTGGCCGTTCTCGACCCTCGGCTGGCCCGAACAGACCGAGGACCTCAAGCGCTTCTACCCGACCAGCACCCTGGTCACCGGCTTCGACATCATCTTCTTCTGGGTCGCCCGGATGATGATGATGGGCATCCACTTCATGGGCGAGGTTCCCTTCGACCGCGTCTTCATCAACGCCCTGGTCCGCGACGCCGAGGGCAAGAAGATGAGTAAGTCCAAGGGCAACGTCATGGACCCCTTGGAACTGGTCGACGACTACGGCGCCGACGCCCTGCGCTTCACCCTGACCGCCATGTCGGGCCAGGCCCGCGACATCAAGCTCTCGCGCCAGCGGATCGAGGGCTATCGCAACTTCGGCACCAAGCTCTGGAACGCCGCTCGCTTCACCCAGGTGAACGGCTGCGCCCACGCCGAGGGCTTCGATCCGGCCGCGGTCAGGAACGTCCTCAACCGCTGGATCGTCGGCGAGACGACCCGCACCGCCCAGGCGGTGACCAGGGCGCTGGAGGACTGCGGCTTCGATGCGGCCGCCACCGGCCTCTACCGCTTCATCTGGAACACCTTCTGCGATTGGTACGTCGAGCTGGCCAAGCCGATCCTGAGCGGCGCCGACGAGGCGGCCAAGGCCGAGACTCAAGCCACCGCCGCCTGGGCGCTGGACGTGATCCTGAAGCTGCTGCACCCGGTCATGCCGTTCCTGACCGAGGAACTGTGGGCCCAGACCGCCGACCTCGGCGCGCCGCGCGGGGAGGGGATGCTGATCACCGCCGCCTGGCCCGACCTGCCCGACAGCCTGATCGACCCGGCGGCCGACGCCGAGATCGGCCTGATCGTCGCCGCCGTCAGCGAGGGCCGCTCGGTGAAGGCCGAGTTGAACGTGCCCCATTCGGCCCGTCCGCCGCTGCTGGTGATCGAGTCGAGCGAGGCCCAGCGCCAGGTCTTCCAGGCCAACGCCGCGGTCATCGCCCAGACCCTGCGCGTCGCTGCCGTGCAGTTCGTCGACCAGGCGCCGCAGGGCGCCATTCCCTACGTCGTGAGCGGCGCGACCCTGGCTCTGCCGGTGGCCGAATTCATCGACCTGGCCGCCGAGCGCGCGCGCCTGGCCAAGGAGATCGCCGGCCACGCCTCCGACATCGCCCACGTGATGAAGAAGCTCGGCAACCCGGCCTTCGTCGCCAACGCCAAGGAAGAGGTGGTCGAGGAGAATCGCGAGCGGCTGGCCGACTCCGAAGCGGCCAAGGCCAAGCTCGAGCACGCCCTCTCCCTGCTCGAAGCGGTGGTCTGAGGCCGATTGAGGTTAGGAGCCCTTCTTCCCTTGCGGGAGAAGGGAATCTGGTTCGACGGCTGGCGGGCCGCCACGATGCGGCCGATTCCCTGTCGCCGCGCCAAACGTCCGTTTGCCTCTGACGCTAGGTTATGCTTGTTCACCTGCGAGATGCGGGCGCGTGTACGCCTGCGCGAGCATTAGGAGAACGCCCATGTCCGAGCCCGAGCTGCCTGCCGGTTGGCCTGCCATGTCCATCGCCCAGGCCCATGCGATGATCACGCAGCCCGGCTCGCCCGCCGAGGTCGAGACCATCGATATCCGCGGCGTTCCCATCAAGGTCTGGAAGAATGCGCCGCCCTCGCTGCGCGCGGTGGTCGAGGCGGCCCGCGCCCATGGCGGCAAGGACTTCCTGGTCTATGAAGACGAGCGCGTCACCTTCGAGGCCTTCTATCGCGCCGTCTCGGCCTTCGCCCGCAAGCTACAGGCGGACGGCGTCGGCAAGGGCGACCGGGTGGCGATCATCATGCGCAACCTGCCCGAATGGGTGGTGGCCTTCTATGCGGCCTCGTCTCTGGGCGCCATCGTCACCCCGCTGAACGCCTGGTGGACCGGGCCTGAGCTGGAATACGGCCTGACCGACTCCGGGACCAAGGTCGCGATCATGGACGCCGAGCGCTACCAGCGCATGGTCGAACATTTCGCCAACTGCCCGGACCTGGTGCGCGTCTATGTCAGCCGCGAGGTCGAGGAGATCGCCCATCCGTGGGTGTCCAAGCTGGAGGACGTGCTGGGCGCCGCAGGCGACTGGGCGAACCTGCCCGACCAGCCGTTGCCGGAGGCCGAGATCGGTCCCGAGGACGACGCCACCATCTTCTACACCTCCGGCACCACCGGCCGGCCGAAGGGGGCGCTGGCCACTCAGCGCGCCCTCAACACCAACATCATCACCGCCGCGGCGGCCGGCGCGCGCAGCTTCCTGCGCCGCGGCGAAGCCCCGCCCGCGCCCGATCCGAACGCGCCCCAGCGCTCGTCGCTGATCTCGATCCCGTTCTTCCACGTCACCGGCTGCATGGCGGTCCTCAACCCCAGCCTGTTCTCCGGCGCCAAGCTGGTCATGATGTACAAGTGGGACGTGATCCGCGCCTTCGAGCTGATCGAGCGCGAGAAGATCCAGTCGGCCGGCGGCGTGCCGACCATCGCCTGGCAGCTCATCGAGCATCCGGCCCGCGCCAACTACGACCTCTCGTCGCTGGAAAGCGTGGCCTATGGCGGCGCGCCCTCCGCGCCCGAACTGGTCCGTCGCCTGCGCGAGGTGTTCCCCAAGTCGCAGCCCGGCCAGGGCTGGGGCATGACCGAGACTTGCGCCACCGTCACCTCCAACGGCGCCGAAGACTATCTGAACCGCCCCGATAGCTGCGGCCCGGCCGCCGCGGTCTGCGAGCTGCAGATCCGCGATCCGGGAGACGGCGTCACCGTCCTGGCGACTGGCGAGGTAGGCGAGCTGTGGTCCTTCGGGCCGATGAACTGCAAGCTCTACTGGAACAAGCCCGAAGCCACCGCCCAGACCTTCGTGAACGGCTGGGTCCGCACCGGCGATCTCGCCAAGCTGGACGAAGAGGGCTTCTGCTACATCATCGACCGGGCCAAGGACATGCTGATCCGCGGCGGCGAGAACATCTACTGCGTCGAGGTCGAGAACGTCCTCTACGACCACCCGGCGGTGATGGACGCGGCCATCGTCGGCATCCCGCACCGCACCCTGGGTGAGGAGCCGGCCGCGGTCGTGACCCTCAAGCCGGGCGCCGAGGCCTCCGAGGAGGAGCTGCGCGCCCACGTCGCCGAGCATCTGGCCGCCTTCAAGGTGCCGGTGAAGGTCAAGTTCTGGCACGAGACCCTGCCGCGCAACCCGAACGGCAAGATCCTCAAGAACGAACTGAAGAAGCTGTTTGAGGAGGAGCAGGCGTAAGCCTGAACCGGGCTTGGGCAGGAAGCGCGCGGATGTCGTCCTGGTCGAACGCGGCCTGTTCGACAGCCGCGCCAAGGCCCGGGCGGCGATCGAGGCGGGCGGCGTCAGCATCGCCGGCCGCCCGCTCGCCAAGCCGTCGGAACTGATCGACGAAGGTGCGGTGATCGAAGCGGTCGCCGCCCACCCCTATGTCGGCCGTGGCGCGCTGAAGCTGGCCCGCGCCCTGGACCTCTGGCCGGTGGCCGTCGCCGGCCGCACGGTGCTGGATGTCGGCGCCTCGACCGGCGGCTTCACCCAGGTCTGCCTGCAGCGCGGCGCGGCCCGCGTCTACGCCGTCGATGTCGGCCGCGGCCAGTTGCATCCGAAGCTGGCGGCCGATCCGCGCGTGGTCTCCCTGGAGGGCGTCGACGCCCGCAATCTTGCCGCTGACCTGATCCCCGATGCGCCCGATCTCATCGTCACCGACGTCAGCTTCATCGGCCTGGCCAAGGCGTTGCCGGCCGCCCTGGCGCTCGCGCAGCCCGGCGCCGACCTTGTCGCCCTGGTCAAGCCGCAGTTCGAGGTCGGGCCAGAGGCGGTAGGGAAGGGCGGTTTGGTCAAGGACGAGGCCGCGCGCGCCAAGGCCCTGGCGGATGTCGCGGCCTTCCTCGCGTCAAGCGGTTGGAGGGTCCGCGCCAGCGCCGACAGCCCCATCGCCGGCGGCGACGGCAATCGCGAATACCTGCTCTGGGCGCAGAAGGCCTGACCCCGCGAAAAAGGCCGCCCGCGTTTCCGCAAGCGACCTTCTCCACCCCAGAGCGGTCTTGAGAGACGTGTTTTAGTCGACGACCTGATAGTTGCCGTTGGCGTCCGGGCAGACGCGCACGAAGCGCTTCTGGGTGCGGCCGTCGGGCAGGTAGATCGGGCTTTCGGCCAGGGTGCAGCCGTCGGTCGCCGCCGGCCGCTCGACCACGCGATAGGGTTCGCCCCGGTCGTAATAGCGGCGCTCGTCGTACGAGCGCGAATAGTAGCCGTCGCTGTACTGCGGCTGGCCGTAGCTGTTGTCGTAATAGCTGGTGCGCGGCTGGCGATAGGTCCCGCCGCAGGCGGCCGAGTTCTTGCCGACCATCGCCCCGCCCAGGGCGCCCAGGGCCCCGCCCAGCAGCGCCCCTTCGGTGCGCGCGTTGCGGGCCGCCGCGTTCGAGCCGATGGCCGCGCCCAGGGCGCCGCCGATCAGCCCGCCGACCGTGCCGCGGTTGGTCGAGTCCCGCCGGCATGGATCGTAATAGCCGTTGTCGCCGCCGTAATAGCCGGCGCTCTGGGCGGCCGCGAAGGTCGGGACGCTCAGCGCCCCGCCCAGGGCCATGACGCCGGCCACGCCCGCAAGCGCGCTCTTGGCGAAGATCGAACGGAAGTTCATCGGAATTTCCCCTCTGGGACTTGAACCAGTGACGTGGATTTGGGCTTAGCCGCGCGGACGCCAGACGCCGTCGCGGTCACGGCACACCTGGAAGCTTTGGGTGCGGCCGTTATAGGTGTCCTTCACCCAGCGGCAGTTGCTCGAGGCGGCGTAGTTGCTGCGCTGGACGTTGTTGTTGCGATAGGTCGCGCGCGGCGCGGGGCGATAGCGGTCGCACTTGGCGTTGCGCTTGCCGATCTCGTGGCCGGCCACCGCGCCCACCGCACCGCCCAGCAGCGCGCCTTCGGTCTTGGCGCCCTTGGCCGCCACGCCGCCGCCCGCCAGGGCGCCGACCAGGCCGCCGACGATGGTGCCCTTGTTGGCCTGCTGGCGAGTCTGCTCGCGGCAGGGGTCGTAGGATTGGGCCGACGCCACGCCCGGCAGCGCGACCGTGGCGGGGACGGTCAGGGCCATCATCCCGGCGGCGGCGAAAGCAAGAGCACGTTGCATCGATCAACTCCTTCGTACATTGCCTAGGCGGCGCCGGAGTACCCCCTGCGCCTCGAAACTTGGCTGAACGAACCTGAACGCCGCTTGAGCGGGTCGTTCATCTTCGTTCATCTTCCTTGACGCCTTGTCCCGCTTGGGGTTGGCGAGCGATCCCGAAACGAGCCTGACCATGCGACGCCACCGGCCTCAACGGGCCCGCCCCACAGATGTTCCCGCCGGCCCGGCGGTCGAGACGCTGATCGAAGCCGTAGGGGGCGAAGGCGACGGGATTGCGGCCGGCCCGCTCTATGCGCCCTTCACCCTGCCGGGCGAACGGGTGCGCCTGGCGCCGGGGCCCCAGCGGCGCGAGGTCGAGGCGATCCTGGAGCCGAGCCCCCAGCGCGTGACCCCGCCGTGTCCGCATTTCGGGGTCTGCGGCGGCTGCGCCCTGCAACACTGGGAGCACGGGGCCTATCTCGCCTGGAAGGTCGAGCGGCTGGTTCGCACCCTGGCCCGCGAGCGGATCGAGACCGAGATCCTGCCGGCCTTCGCCGCCGCGCCGGGCACGCGACGGCGCCTGGCCCTGCACGCGCGCCAGGGCCGCAAGGACGCCGCGCGGCTCGGCTTCAAGACCCGCAAGTCGTGGGAGGTGGTCGATATCGCCGCCTGTCCGATCGCCGATCCGGCCTTGGAGGCCGCCTTGCCGGCCCTGCGCCGCCTGGCCGCGCCGCTGTTCGAGCACCCGAAGTCCGCGCCCACCTTGCACGTGACCCTGACCCCGACCGGCGTCGACATCGACATCAGCGGCGTGGAGCGCAAGAGCGGCGGGCTCTCGGCCGACGCCCGCATGCGCCTGGCCGAAACCGCCGCGGCGGCCGACTTCGCTCGCGTCACCCTCGACGGCGAGATCGCCTATCTCGCCCGCCAGCCGACCGTGCGTTTCGGGCCGGCGACCGTGGCTCTGCCGGCTGGTTCCTTCCTCCAGGCCGTGCCGGAGGCCGAGGCCGTGATGACCGCCATGGCCGCGGAGGCCGCCGCCGGCGCCGAGCGCATCGCCGACCTCTTCTGCGGGGCGGGAGCCTTCACCTTCCGTCTGGCGCAGGTCGCCCCGGTCCTGGCCGCCGATGGCGCGGCGCCCGCCATCGCGGCCCTGCAGGCGGCGGTCGCCACCGCGCCGGGCCTGCACGGGATCATGGCCCAGGCCCGCGACCTCGTGCGCCGCCCGGTCCTGGCCGAGGAGATGAAGCGCATCGACACCGTGGTCTTCGACCCGCCGCGGGCCGGCGCCGCCGAACAGGCCGCCGAGATCGCCCGCTCGGGCGTCTCGCGCGCCATCGGCGTCTCCTGCAATCCCGCCACCTTCGTGCGCGACGCCCGCACCCTGATCGACGCAGGCTTTCGGCTGGAGAGCGTGAAGCCCGTCGACCAGTTCCTATGGTCGCCGCACGTTGAGCTGGTCGGGGTGTTCAGCCGCTAAGGCCAGGGGGGCCGGGGTCAGGTTTCGACCAGGCGCGCGGCTCCGCCCGCAGGCTGCAGGTTCAGCGCTTGAACCTGCGCCTCGGTCACGCCGCTGACGACCTTGCGCAGCACCAGCGCCAGCGGAAAGGCGGTCAGGCACGAGGCCAGGGTCAGCGTCTCGCCCAGCGCCAGCGCGCCCGGGTCTTCCATCGACGAACCGAGGCGTGCTCCGGCCATGGAGAGGAAGTTGGTCAGCAGGAAGAGGCCCCACCACCAGGGCAGCAGGCCAGGAGCAGCCAGGTTGCGCCAATCGGTCGGCGCAAGGCTGATCCGCCAGGTCTCGCTCATCGCCCGGTAGGGCATCACCAGGCTGGCGAATGGGATGAAATACCAGCCGACGGCCCAGCCGGGGCCGGTCGCCTTGTCCGGGGCCAGCAGCTTGGCGTTCAGATTGACCCGATAGATCCATTTCAGGGTCAGGACGGCGGTCGCCACATAGATCGCCAGATAGGCCAGGGCGACCAGGCCCGCCGCCGCGACCAGGCCGGAATCCTCGGCCCCGCCGCTGCTGAGCCGGCCGATCTCTCCCAGGGAAACCAGCCCCATGAGCGCCTCGCCCACGAGGTAAACGATCAAAACCGTCCGCACGGTCCTGGCCAGAGGCCGCGGATCGATCGGCTGACGCTCGCCCTTCTTGTTCATTCGCTTTCGCCCCCCATCGTCCCTGGCGCAGCGCCGGGACCTGTCCTGAATTGGAATCGACAACGGCGTGCATTTCGTTAAGCGCGGTCGAACAGGTCGCCCTGGTCGCCGGCCTTCGGCGGAACCTTGAACTGCGTCAGGTCCATCCCGCCGAACCGCGCCTCCAGGCCGAACCGCTTTCGGGCCGCGGCGAAGCGCCTGGCCAGCAGTTCGGCGATCGGCCCTTCGCCGCGCATCCGCGTCCGCCACTCGAAGTCGTAGTCGGCCCCGCCGCGCATCTGGCGCACCAGCGACATCACCCGCGCCGCGCGGTCCGGATGATCGGTGGCCAGCCATTCGCGAAACAGGTCCTTGATCTCCCGCGGCAGGCGCAACATCACATAGCCCGCGCCGCTGGCCCCCGCCTGAGCGGCCCGTTCCAGCACCGCCTCCAGTTCGTGATCGTTCAGGGCCGGGATGACGGGCGCGAACATCACGCTGACCGGCACGCCCGCGGCGCTCAGGGCCTGGATGGCGCCGATCCGCCGCTCGGGCGTCGCGGCCCGCGGCTCCATGCTGCGCGCCAGCCTGCGGTCCAGGCTGGTCACCGAGACCGCCACCCGAACCAGGTTGCGCGCGGCCAGCCGCGCCAGCACGTCCAGGTCGCGCAGGATCAGCGCCGACTTGGTGATGATCGAGCAGGGATGGCCGAACCGCTCCATCACCTCCAGCACGCCCCGCGTGATCCGCGTCTCGCGCTCGATCGGCTGATAGGGGTCGGTGTTGCCGCCGATATGGATCACTTCGGGCCGGTAGCGTGGGCTTGAAAGCTCCTTCTCCAGCAGCCTCGCCGCCTCGGGCTTGAAGAAGAGCTGGCTCTCGAAATCGAGCCCCGGCGACAGCCCCATATAGGCGTGGGCCGGCCGCGCGTAGCAGTAGATGCAGCCATGTTCGCAGCCGCGATAGGGGTTGATCGAGCGCGAGAAGCCGACATCCGGGCTGTCGTTCTTGGCGATGATCGTCCGCGCCGTCTCGGCCGTCAGGGTGGTGCGCAACTGGACCGGCTCGGCGTCTTGGCCGGTCCAGCCGTCGTCGAACGCCTCGCGGGCCTGGCTTTCGAACCGCCCGCTGGCGTTGGACCGCGCCCCGCGGCCCCTGACCATGATCTGTCGGCTGAACTTGCTCACGGCCCGAGCATAGGGCGCGATAAGAACAAAACAAGAACAATCTTGACGCAGCGCTGACGGCCGGGCCTCTGGCGCCATGATCTCCGTCGTCATCCCCGCGGGCCCGGACGCCCGCGATCTCGCCGGCCTGCTGTCCGCCCTCGTGCCGGCCGCGGTCGGCGGCCTGGTGCGCGAGGTGATCCTCGCCGATCCGGCGCCTGACGCGACCATCCAGGCGATCTGCGAGGAGGCCGGGGCCGACCTCGCGCCCGATCTCGCCGCAGCCTTGGAGCGTGCGAGGGGAGAGCTGATCCTGGCCCTGCCGCCGACCCTGCGCCTGCGTCCCGGCTGGGAGGAGAGCCTGCGCCGTCACCTGGAGCGGGACGGCGGCCCGGCCCTGGTCTGCGCTGCGCCGCCTTCGCTGTTCGAGCGCCTGACCGGCCCGCGCCTGGCCGGAGTCCTGCTTCCCGCCGACCAGGCGCGCGAGTCAAAGCCGGCCGACCTTGCCGACCTGCGCCGCCGCCTCGGCCGCGCCGTCCTGTTGACCTGATCGGCCCCGCTCGCGTCGGCGAAGGCCGGTTACCGGTCCAGCCGCGCGTCGACGAACGCCGCGCCCTTGGCCAGGGCGTCGAGCGTGTGGGTGTCCATCCCGAACTTCTTGCGATAGGTCCAGTAGCCGGCCATCACCTTCTCGACGTAGTTGCGCGTCTCGGCGCTGGGCAGGCATTCGATCAGCAGCAGGCTGTCGGCTTCCTCGCCCACCATCTTGGCCGTCTTCAGCAGGGTTCCGGGCCCGCCATTATAGGCCGCGACCGTGCGCAGGATGTCGTAGCCGACCCCGCGCTCCATCAGCCAGGTCACATAGTCCTGGCCGACCCGCAGGTTGAAGGCCGGGTCGAACATCGGGCTCATGTCGGTCTTCAGCTTGTCGTCGCCGGCCGCCCGCGCCGCCGCCTCGGGCATGAGCTGCATCAGTCCGACCGCCCCGGCCGACGACACCGCCGCCGGGTTGAACCGGCTTTCCTGCCGCACGATGGCGTAGACCAGGGCCTTGTCGATGGTGAAGCCTGACTTGGGCGCCAGTTCCGGCGTCGGGTAGTCGATCTCCAGCGTCCCGCGCGTCACCGGCAACGCCTTGGCGATGTCGGCGTCGGAGGTCAGCGGCGCGTTCAGCGCCAGGATCAGCGACATCCACTGCGACCGCTCTGCCTCGTTGCGCGCCAGGGTCAGGCCCGCGCGCAGCTCCAGCCCCGCCTCGACCGGCAGGCCGACCTGGGCCAGGGCCGTGGCCCGGTGGGCGCGGGTGTTCTCGCGGATGAACGGGGTCAGGTGCGCGCTGGAGGTCGAGGCCGGCGCGCTCGGCGCCATCGCGGGCGCCGCGGCGCTGGAGAACACCGCCGGGGTGAACTCGCCGGTCGGGGCGCTCGTGGCGCGATCCGCCGCTTCCAGCCGCACGCGCCGCGCGGCGATCATGCCGTAGAAAGTATCGGGATGGCGCGCGGCCAGCTTCAGGAAGCCCTGGGCGCGGCCGGCGTCGCCCACCTGCTCCAGCGAGCGCGCCGCCCAATAGGCCGCGCCCGAGCGCAGCCACGGGTCTTCCTTGTCGTCGCGCGCCACCTGGCTGAAGAAGCTCTGCGCCAGGTCGTAGTTCTTGAGCCGGAACGCCGCCAGTCCGGCGATCCAGCGCTCGCCCGCCGCCGGCGCCAGGTCCAGCGCTCGCTTGACGTCGCCCGAATAGAAAGCCTCGCGCGCCTGGCGGCTGCGGTCGGCCGGCGCCTTGCCGGAAATGCCTTGGGCGGTGATCTCGACCTGACGCCAGTCGGCCCCGGCCAGCACTGGGGCCTTCGGCGGCGCTGCGCCGAGCGGGCGGCGCTTCTGGGCCAGCAGGTAGATTCGCTCCGCGCCCGGCAGGTCGCTGTACTGGTCCAGCCACTTGGCCAGGTCCTCGTAGCTGGCCTGGAAGCCGGGGCGCATCAGTTGCCGGAACGCCAGGTGCCCGGCCAGGGATCGATCCTTGATCTCGGCCGTTTGCATCTCGGCGTCGATGAAGTCGCCGCGGTCCACCGCATCGAACGCGGCGGCGTAACGCTTCGCGTCCCAGGGGCTCAGGGCCATTGGGGCGGCGTGGCTGTTTCCGGCGATGGCGGCGCAGATCATGGTCAAGACCGCGATCCGCATGCCTTTGCGTCTCCGCATGCGATCCTCACGTCGGCCGCCTCTGCGCGCGGTCTGGACGTGACCCTCAGTTCTCGTGACGCGGGAGTCTTATGCGCCCCGCTCCGGGCGATCAAGCCGTTCGGTCAGGGTCAGAAGGTCGCTCCACGCCTTCTTCTTCGCCCCCGGCTGCCGCAGAAGGAACGCCGGGTGCAGCGTCGGCATGGCCGGCAGCTCCAGGTTTCCAGCCTCCGAACGCCATTCGAACCAGCGGCCGCGCAGCGAGAGAATCCCTTCGCTGCGCTTCAGCATCGACTTGGTCGAGGGCGCCCCGACCAGCAGCAGCATCCTGGGCGAGACCAGTTCGATCGCCCGCTCCAGGAACGGCAGGCAGGTCGCCTGTTCCTGCGGCGTGGGCGTGCGGTTGCCCGGCGGGCGCCAGAAGACGGTGTTGGTGATGAACACCCGGTCGCTCAGCCCCGCCGCCGCCAGCATCCGGTCCAGCAGCCGGCCGGCCCGGCCGACGAACGGCTCGCCGCGCGCGTCCTCCTCGGCGCCGGGGCCTTCGCCGATCACCAGCAGCGGCGCGTCCGGCGCGCCGCGGGCGAACACCGCCTGGCGCGCGCCCTCGAATTTCAGCGGACAGCCGTCGAACCCGGCGATGGCGGCCTTCAGCGCCTCCAGGTCGGGCGCCTGCGCGGCCAGCCGCCGCGCCTCCAGCACCGCCGAGGCGACATCGGCCGCCGGCCCCCCGCGCGGGGCCGCCTGGGGCGGCGGAGGCGCAGGTTTGCGGTCGGCCGGTTTGGGCGCCACGAACTTCCCGGCCTCGATCCGGTCCAGCGGCTCATCGAGCAGCATGGAATCGATCCCGGCCTCGGCCCAGAAGGCGAGCAGGCTCTCGGCGACGCGGTCGAAGGGGGCGGCGGGGCTCATTCGGGCTCTTAAAGGGCGTCCATGGCGGAGTTCGCGCTTGACCGCCCTAATACAAGCTTCGGATAAGTCGCCGGACGGATCAACGCTGCGACAGACAAGGGGTAGGGGAAATCCCCGGCGCGGCCAACTGGGAGTAGGGGATCATGAGCGACGCCATCGAGACGGTCGAACGCGAGGCGATGGAATACGACGTCGTGATCGTCGGGGCCGGTCCTTCGGGCCTGTCGGCGGCCATCCGCCTGAAGCAGCTCGCCGAGGCCGCCGGGACCGAGGTCTCCGTCGCCGTCCTGGAAAAGGGCTCCGAGGTCGGCGCCCACATCCTCTCCGGTGCGGTGATCGACCCCAAGGGCATCGATGAGCTGCTGCCCAACTGGGAGGAGCTCGGCGTTCCGCTGGAGACCAAGGTCACCCGCGACAAGTTCGTGATTCTCGGCCCGCACGGCGACCTGGACATCTCCTGGCTGCCCTTCCCCAAGTGGATGCTGAACCACGGCAACTACATCGCCTCGCTCGGCAACGTCTGCCGCTCGCTGGCCCAGCACGCCGAGGCGCTCGGCGTCGAGATCTATCCGGGCATGGCCGCCTCCGAGGTCGTCTATAACGAGGACGGCTCGGTGAAGGGCGTCGTCGCCGGCGTCTTCGGCATCGACAAGGACGGCAATCAGACCGCCGACTACCAGCCGGGCATCGAGCTCCACGCCAAGTACACCTTCATCGGCGAAGGCGTGCGCGGGTCGCTGGCCAAGCAGCTCCAGGCGCGCTTCGGCCTCACCAACGGCCGCGAGCCGCAGAAGTTCGGCATCGGCATCAAGGAACTCTGGCAGGTGCCGGACGAGAACTTCGAGCCGGGCCTCACCCAGCACAGCTTCGGCTGGCCGCTCGACAACACCACCGGCGGCGGCTCGTTCATGTATCACTTCGGGGACAACTACGTGGCCATCGGCTTCGTGGTGCACCTGAACTACAAGAACCCCTGGCTCTCGCCCTTCGACGAGTTCCAGCGCTTCAAGACCCATCCGGCGATCCGCGGCTATCTGGAAGGCGGCAAGCGCATCGCCTACGGCGCGCGCGCCATCACCGAAGGCGGCTCGCAGTCTCTGCCCCAGCTCTATTTCCCTGGCGGCGTGCTGCTGGGCTGCTCGGCCGGCATGGTCAACGTCCCGCGCATCAAGGGCAGTCACAACGCGGTCAAGAGCGGCATGCTGGCCGCCGAGGCCGCCTTCGAGGCCATTTCCGCCGGCCGTTCGAGCGACGAGCTGACCGCTTACGAGGCCGCCTACAAGAAATCGTGGATACACAAGGAGCTGTGGGCCGTCCGCAACTTCAAGCCGCTGTGGTCGAAGTTCGGCACCATCCCGGGCATCGTGCTCGGCGGCGCGGACGCCATGATCGCCAATCTCCTGGGCGGCTGGTCGCCCTGGGGCACGCTCAAGCACGGCAAGTCGGACGCCGAATCGACGGGCTTGGCCAAGGACTACAAGCCGATCGTCTATCCGAAGCCCGACAACGAGTTCAGCTTCGACAAGCTGTCCTCGGTCTTCCTGTCCTCGACCAACCACGACGAGAACCAGCCGGCCCACCTGAAGCTGAAGGACCCCAAGGTCCCGATCGAGGTGAACCTGCCGCGCTATGGCGAACCGGCGCGCCTGTTCTGCCCGGCCGGCGTCTACGAGGTGCTCTACGACGAGCAGGGGAACAACCCGCGGTTCCAGATCAACTTCCAGAACTGCGTCCACTGCAAGACCTGCGACATCAAGGACCCGTCCCAGAACATCAACTGGACCACGCCCCAAGGCGGCGACGGCCCCAACTACCCGAACATGTGACGGGCGCGACGCCTCCCTTCGGGGAGGCGTTTTTCGCTGGAAACGCCTGCTTTCTTCCGCAAGTCGCAGCGGCGATCATGTCGTGGGAGCGGGCGGCGTCGACATCTCCCATGGATATATGTACCATATCATGGTACAAGCTCGCCGGAGACATGATGATCCAGAGCTTCCGGGACGAAGTGACCAAGGAGGTGTTCGAAGGGCGGTCGCCGCGCCGCTTCCCCGCGAATCTTCTCGCAGCGACCCGTCGGAAGCTCTTTCAGTTGGACGCAGCCGTTGTGGTCGAAGACATGCGCGCTCCGCCGGGCAATCGTCTGGAAGCCCTCAAGGGCGATCGCGATGGGCAATGGTCGGTACGCGTCAACGATCAGTACCGCGTTTGCTTCGTCTGGGGACCGCAAGGCCCGGAACTGGTCGAGTTCGTAGACTATCACTGACGGAGGACAGCATGGCCCACGACTATACTCGGTTCGCCGCGCCGGCTCCGCATCCCGGCGAACACCTGCGCGAGGACTACATGCCCGCCTATGGGCTCACGGCCGGTCGTCTGGCGAAGGCCATGGGCCTTGGCGAGGCGCGCCAGCGCATCGAACGCCTCGTGCGCGAACAGCAGGATGTCACCGCCGACACCGCCCTGCGCCTCGGCCGGGTCTTCGGGACCACGCCGGACTTCTGGCTGAACCTGCAGGCTGCGCACGACCTGTCCAAGGCGGCCCTGGCTAATCGCGAAGCCATTGAGGCGATCCAGCCTCTCAGGGTCGCATAGGCCCGAAGCGTACGAATCCAATCCCGCCGCGCCCTGCCGCCTTGAACTCGCCGTGGAAAGCCGCAAGGGTCGGCCCATGCGCCGTCTGCTTGTCGCCATCGCCCCGCTCGTCATGTTGTCCGCCTGCGCGACCGCGCCGCGGCAGGAGCTGTCCTGGACCCCGCCGACCCAGCTTGGCATGGGCGGCTCGGCCTATGGGGCCTTCCTCGCCGGGCAGGGGGCGCTGAATGACGGCGCCGGGGCCGAGGCCGCCGCCTATTTCGCCCGCGCCGAGATCGAGGGCGGAGCCAGCGACATGCTGCGCGACCGCGCCTTCACCGCCGCCGTCCTGGCCGGCGACATCACCAAGGCCGCGGCTCTGGCCCCCGACGGTCCCGAGGCCTCCGAAGCGACCAAGCGCCTGGGCAGGGTGGTCCAGGCCGTCGAACTCATGGCCGTCAACAAGGGCAAGGACGCTCACGCCCTGCTCGCCGGCGAGTCGATCGGCTTTCCGCACCGTGGCGTCGCGGCCCTGCTCAGCCCCTGGGCCGCGGCCATGGCCGGCGACCGCGAAGGCTCGCTGGTGCGGCCCGAAATGCGCGGCGACCGGGTGGTCGATTATTTCGGCCAGCTCGGCCAAGCCTATCTCTACGAACGCGCGCGCCGCTATGACGAGGCCGAGACCGACTTCAAGGCCCTGACCGGCGGCGAGACGCCCGGCGACATCGCCGTCCTCGCCTATGGCGGCTTCCTGGAGCGGCGCGGCCGCCGTCCCGAAGCCGTCGCCCTCTACGACCGCGGCCTGGCCGCCCAGCCGCTCAGCGAATCCCTGACCCTGGCCAAGGCGCGGGCCGCCGCGGGCAAGCCCGCCCCGCCGCCCCCGACCCTGCGCGAGGGCGCGGCCCAGGTGCTGATCGCCCCGGCCGCGGCCATGCTGGCGGCCAAGCAGCAGCAGCTCGGCTTGGCCTATCTGCGCCTGGCCCTGCGCCTCGATCCAAACCGAAACGAGGCCTGGCTGATGGTCGGCGACATCATGGAGGCGGCCGGCGACGTCGAAGGCGCGCGGCAGGCCTATATGAAGCCCAGGCCCGGCGCGCCGGAGTTCAGCAGCGCCCGCACCAAGCTCGCCTGGAGCTACCAGAACGCCAAGCAGCCGGACGTGGCGCTGAAGATGGCGCAGGAGGCGGCCGCCACCGGCGATCGCGAGGCCCGCATCACCTATGCCGACCTGCTTCGGGCCAACGACCGCTACGCCGAGTCCGCCGAGATGATGAGCGGACTGATCGCCGAGACGCCGTCTCCCGACTGGCGGCTGCTCTATATGCGCGGGGTCGCCTATGAGCGCTCCGGCCGCTGGCCGCAGGCCGAGGACGATTTCAAGGCGGCGCTGAAGATCAGGCCCGACGAGCCGGAACTGCTCAACTATCTCGGCTACACCTGGATCGACCGCGGCGAGCACCTGGCCGAGGCCCTGGGCATGGTCGAGCGCGCGGTCGCCGCCAATCCGCAGTCCGGGGCCATGGTCGATTCGCTCGGCTGGGCCCACTACCGGCTCGGCGACTACAAGAAGGCCGTGCAACTGCTCGAACAGGCGGTGGAGTTGGAGGCCGGCGACCCGGAGATCAACAACCACCTTGGCGACGCCTACTGGCGGGTCGGGCGGCGGATCGAGGCCGAGTACCAGTGGAAGCGCGTCCTGACCCTGGCGCCCGACGCCAAGATCAAGGCCGACGTCGACGAAAAGCTCGCCTCCGGCCAGGGGCCGAAGGGCCCGTCGGCCGCGCCCAAGGTCGCCGGGAACTAGCGGTCCCATGCGCCTGACCGCCTTCGCCCCGGCGAAGATCAACCTCTTCCTGCATGTCGGCGCGCCGGGTGGCGACGGCTATCACCCGCTGTGCAGCCTGATGGTGTTCGCCGATGTCGGCGACCGCCTGGCCCTGCACGACGCCGACGTGCTGTCGGTCCGCGTCCACGGCGCCTTCGCGGCCGATCTGGCGGGGGAGGGGAACAACCTCGTCCTGCGCGCGGCCCGCGCGCTGCTGGCCAAGGCCCGCGGCCCCCAGCCGCCGGTCGGCGTCCTGCTGGACAAGGCCCTGCCGGTGGCCGCCGGCCTCGGCGGCGGCTCCAGCGACGCCGGGGCGGCCCTGCGCCTGATCCGCGACGCCTGGGGCCTGCCGGTGGACGAGGCGGGGCTGGAGGAGATCGCCGCCTCGCTGGGCGCCGACGGCGCGGCCTGTTTCCGGGCTTCTCCCGTCATCGCCGAAGGGCGGGGCGAGCGGCTGTCGCCGGCGCCTGGCCTGCCGCCGATCGAGGCGGTGCTGGTCAATCCCCGCGTCGAGGTCTCGACCCCCGCGGTCTATCGCGCCTTCGACGCTGCGGGCGCCTTCGGCGACGTGACGCCCCCGCCGACGCCCGAGGCTTTCGAGAGCGTCGAGGAACTGGCCGCTTGGCTCGGCTTCACGCGCAACGACCTGGAGGCGCCGGCCATCGCCCTGGCGCCGGCCATCGGCGACGTGCTCGCCGTCCTGCGCGCCGAGCCGCAGGTGCTGTTCGCCCGCATGTCCGGTTCGGGCGCCACCTGTTTCGCCATCTGCCCCGGCGACTTGGAGGCCAACGCCCTGGCCGAGCAGCTTGGCGCCCTGCGCCCCGACTGGTGGGTCGCCCGCTGCCGCCTCGGCGGTCCCTGGCCCGAAGCCTGAGCCCAAACGAGAACAGGGGCCCCGTATGGGACCCCTGTTCCGCTCCCCCCAGAGCGCTCCCCAGAGCGCGGCCGTCAGCCGTGCAGGGCTTCGCCGTGTTGCGACATGTCCAGGCCTTCGACCTCGGCCTCGTCGCCAACCCGCAGGCCGATCGTGTACTTGACGATCATCAGCAGGATGAAGGTCCCGATCGCCGTGAAGCCGATGGTCACCGCCACGCCGTAGATCTGGGTGAGGAGGCTCGCGCCTTCGCCCAGGCTGTTGACCTTCGGGTCGGCCAGCACGCCGGTCAGCAGGGCGCCGGCGATCCCGGCCAGGCCGTGCACGCCGAAGGCGTCCAGGCTGTCGTCGTACTTCAGCAGCCGCTTCAGCCACACCGCGCCGAAATAGCCCGCCGCCCCGCCGGCCAGGCCGACGATCAGCGCCCCTTGCGGGTTCACGAAGCCGGCGGCCGGGGTGATGGCCACCAGGCCGGCGACCGCGCCCGAGGCCAGGCCCAGCATGCCGGGCTTCTTGCGCTCGACCCATTCGATCAGCATCCAGGTGACGCCCGCCGCCCCGGTCGCGACCTGGGTGTTCAGCATCGCCACCCCGGCCAGCGCGTTGGAGGCCACGGCCGAGCCGGCGTTGAAGCCGAACCAGCCGACCCACAGCAGGCTGGCGCCGATCATGGTCAGCACCAGGTTGTGCGGCGCCATGTTCTCGGAGCCGTAGCCCTTGCGGCGGCCGAGTACGAGCGCGCAGACCAGGCCCGCGACCCCGGCGTTGATGTGCACCACGGTCCCGCCGGCGAAGTCCAGCACGCCGGCCCCGCCCAGGAAGCCGCCGCCCCACACCGCGTGCGCGGTCGGCGCATAGACCAGCAGCGACCACAGCACCGTGAAGACCAGCACCGCCGAGAACTTGATGCGCTCGGCATAGGCGCCGGCGATCAGCGCCGGGGTGATGATCGCGAACGTCATCTGGAACATCACGAACACCGATTCCGGGATCGTCGCGGCCAGACCGTTGGTGCTCTCCATCGTCACCCCGCCCAGGAAGGCGTTGCCCAGCCCGCCGATGACTGCGTTCAGCCCCTCGTTGGGGTTGGCGCCGAAGGCCAGCGAATAGCCGGCGACCATCCACACCACCGAGATCACGCAGGCGATGGCGAAGGATTGGGCCACCGTGGCGATCACGTTCTTGCGGCGGACCATGCCGCCGTAGAACAGGGCCAGGCCCGGAATGGTCATCATCAGCACCAGGGCTGTCGAAGTCAGCACCCAGGCGGTGTCGCCGCTGTCCAGCGCTGGCGCGGCGTCCTGGGCGAAGGCCGCCGGAGCGAGCATCGCCGCCCCGATCGCCAGGCTCGCCAGTCCCGCCAGCTTGGTGAATCCTGTTCTTTTCATCTGTCGCAATCCCCTTGATTCTCTATGTCCGGCGCGCGTCACAGCGCAGCCGAGCCGGACTCCCCGGTCCGGATCCGCACGGCTTCCTCGACGTCGAGGACGAAGATCTTGCCGTCGCCGATCTTGCCGGTGGCCGCCGCGGCCTTGATGGCCTCCACGGCCTTGCCGGCGGCGCTGTCGTCGACCACCGCCTCCAGCTTCACCTTCGGCACGAAGTTCACCTGGTACTCTGCGCCCCGGTAGATCTCCGTCTGGCCCTTCTGGCGGCCGTAGCCCTTCACTTCCGAGACCGTCAGCCCCTCGACGCCGGCCGCCACGAGCGCTTCGCGCACGTCGTCCAGCTTGAAGGGTTTGACGATCGCCATGATCAGTTTCATCGCCTGCTCCCGCGCGAGCCCTTCAGCCAGGGATGCGCCCTTCGATTGGTCCGTCTGCGCCGGGCGGGGCGGCTGGCGCCCGCCGACGACAAGGCGACGCTAGGGGGAGGGAGCCGCATGGCGGGCGGCCTGTACGCCGCTGGCGCTCGAAAATGCGGCGCCCGCGCAAAGCATGGGCGCCTGGGGCTCGCGGCGCCCAAAAATCGGGCGAAACACCCCTCCAGCACCGTCGGACCCCCTCCCGTGGTGGGGAACCAAGCCGCACGCCGGGCGCTTGAACCTCACGCAGCCTGGCTTGCCGGGCCGCCTTGAGATTGAGACGAGGACGAAGATGATCAGGACCCTGCTCACCGCCGCCGCGGCGACCGCCTTGCTCGCCGGCGCGGCCCACGCCCAGGATGCTTCCGCCCAGGAGCGGACTCCGGCCCAGACCCACAGCGACATGTCCGCACCCCCGGCGCCGGACACCGCCGTCAATCCGCCGACCGACTCCATGGCCGCGCCGCCGCCGGCGGCCGGATCGGAAACCACAGGCCCGGCCAGCCCCGACGCCGTCGCCGCCGGCGTTCCGGCCTCGGCCACCGTCACCACGGCCACCGTGACCAACGGCCCGGTCGCCGATACGCCCGAGAACCGGGCCAAGTACGCGCCCCTGTCCCACGCAGGCAAACGCAGCAAGGCTGCGGGTAACTAGAGGCAGCCATTCCGCCTTGAAGCGAAGGTCGGCGGGCCCTATGGTCCGCCGACTTTTTTTGCGCCTGCGAAACCAGCTCGATGCCATCCGACAAGCCGCTTTCGTTTCAGGGTCTTATCCTGAAGCTTCATGACTATTGGAGCCGCCAGGGCTGCGTGATTCTGCAGCCTCACGACGTCGAGGTGGGCGCGGGCACCCTGCATCCGGCCACGGTGCTTCGCGCCCTGGGCCCCAAGCCGTGGCGCGCGGCCTATGTCCAGCCCTCGCGCCGCCCGGCCGACGGCCGCTATGGCGAGAACCCGAACCGCCTGCAGCACTATTATCAGTACCAGGTGATCCTGAAGCCCAACCCCGACAACCTGCAGGAGCTCTATCTGGGCAGCCTGGAGGCGATCGGCCTCGACACCCGCCTGCACGACATCCGCTTCGTCGAGGACGACTGGGAAAACCCGACCGTGGGCGCCTGGGGCCTCGGCTGGGAAGTCTGGTGCGACGGCATGGAAGTCACCCAGTACACCTATTTCCAGCAGGTGGGCGGCCTGGACGTCTCGCCGGTCGCCGGCGAACTGACCTACGGTCTCGAGCGCCTGGCCATGTACCTGCAGAACGTCGACCATTTCACCGACCTGGCCTTCAACGATCCGGACGGCCCGCTGCCCATGACCTATGGCGACGTCTTCCTGGAGAACGAGCGCCAGCAGTCGGAGGCCAACTTCCACCTCTACGACGTCGAGACCCTGAAGCGGCAGTTCGCGGATATGGAGCGCCAGGTGCCGCGCCTGCTGGAGGGCAGGGGGCCGCAGGGCCAGCGGACCGTGCTGCCGGCCTACGATCACGTGCTGAAGGCCAGCCACCTGTTCAATCTCATGGACGCCCGCGGCGCCATCGCCGTGGCCGAACGCCAGAGCTATATCGGCCGCATCCGCGACCTCACCCGCATGTGCGCCGAAGCCTGGGTGGAGAACGAGGGGGGAAATAGCGTCTCCGCCGAGGCGGTGAAGGCCTGACCATGCCCCAGCTTCTGATCGAACTGTTCTCCGAAGAGATTCCCGCGCGCATGCAGGCTCAGGCTGCGCGCGACCTCGACCGCATGGTGCGCGAGCGCCTGGCCGAGCAGGGCCTGTTGCCCGAAGGCCTCAAGACCTTCGCCGGCCCCCGCCGCCTGACCCTGGTGGCCGAGGGCCTGCCGGCCGCGCAGGGCGACCGCCACGAGGAACGCAAGGGTCCGCGCGTCGGCGCGCCGGATGCGGCCATCGAAGGCTTCCTGCGCTCCACCGGCCTTTCCCGCGACCAGCTCGTGGAAAAGGACGGCGTCTGGTTCGCCCATATCCATCGCAAGGGCCGTCCGACCACCGAGATCGTCGCCGAGATCCTCGACCAGGTGATCCGCAATTTCCCCTGGCCCAAGTCGATGACCTGGGGGACGGGGACCCTGCGCTGGGTGCGCCCGCTGAAGCGGATCGTCTTCCTGTTCGACGGCCAGGTCGTGCCGCTGAACGTCGACGGGATCGAGGCCGGCGACGTGACCGAGGGCCACCGCTTCATGGGCTCGGGCAAGCCCTTCAAGGTCAAGGACTTCGACTCGTACCGCGACAAGCTGGCCGCACACTTCGTCATCCTCGACGTCGAGGAGCGCAAGGACCGCATCATGGACGGGGCGCGCACCCTCTGCTTTGCGCGCAATCTCGACCTGGTCGACGACGACGGCCTGCTGGACGAGGTCTCGGGCCTGGCCGAATGGCCGACCCCGGTGATGGGCGATATGGACCCCGCCTTCCTCGACCTGCCGCCCGAGGTGATCCGCACCTCCATGCGCACCCATCAGAAGTATTTCGCCGTCCGCCCGGCCGGCGAGGAGGGCGGCAAGCTCGCCCCGCACTTCATCACCGTCGCTAATATCGAGGCGCCCGACGGCGGCAAGGAGATCGCCCGCGGCAACGCCAAGGTGCTGTCGGCCCGCCTGAACGACGCCCGCTTCTTCTGGGACGAGGATCGCAAGATCACCCTGGAGGATCGTCTTGCGAAACTGACCGGAGTCACCTTCCACGCCAGGCTTGGCACCCTGGCCGAGCGGGTGGAGCGGCTGGAGCTGCTCGCCCGCGCCATCGCCCCGCGCGTCGGCGCCGATCCGGCCAAGGCGGTGCTGGCCGCCCATCTCTGCAAGGCCGACCTCGCCACCGGCATGGTCGGCGAATTCCCCGAGCTGCAGGGCCTGATGGGCGGCTACTACGCCCGCGAGGAAAAGATCAGCAACGTCGTCGCCGACGCCATCCGCGATCACTACAAGCCGGTGGGCGCGGGCGACGAGGCGCCCGACACCCCCATCACCATGGCGCTGGCCATCGCCGAGAAGCTCGACACCCTGACGGCCTTCTTCGCGATCGACGAAAAGCCGACCGGCTCGCGCGACCCCTACGCCATGCGCCGCGCCGCGCTCGGCGTGATCCGCATCCTGCTGGGCTCGGAGGCCCGCGCCCCGATCCGCGAACTGGTCGCCGACTGGTATCGCTCGCTGCGCTGCTACGTCGATCCGGGCCGCGCGCTCTACGTCTCGACCCGCCGCACCACCGGCTATCTCGGCCCGGCCTATCGCCAGCCCTCGGAAGTCTTCCAGACCTATGTCGAGGAGTTCGAGGACGCGTTGCTGGAAGGCGTCCCTTACGTCGTCTCCACGACCGAGGACTTCGACATCCGCTTCGACCGCTCGGCCGCCGCGGGCGATGCGCCGGAAGGCGAGGTCCAGTATCAGTTCCGCCCCTATCCCGTGGTCGCCGACGAGGTGCTGGGCTTCATGGCCGACCGCCTGAAGGTCGCCCTGCGCGACCAGGGCAAGCGCCACGACCTGGTGGATGCGGTGTTCGCGCTCGGCGATGACGACCTGGTGCGCATCGTCGCCCGGGTCGAAGCGCTCGACGGCTTCCTCTCCGGCGCCGACGGCCAGAACCTGCTGGCCGGCTACAAGCGCGCGGGCAACATCCTCAAGGCCGAGGAAAAGAAGGGCGAGCTGCCCGCCGGTCCCGCCGTGGCCATGCCTGGCGCGCCGGGCGAGGAGGGGGCTCTCATCGCCGCCCTCGAAGCGGCCGAGCCCTCCGTGGCTCAGGCGTTGCAGCAGGAAGACTTCGCCGGGGCCATGCGCGCCCTTTCGGGACTGCGTGCGCCGGTAGACGCCTTTTTCGAGGCGGTTTTGGTGAACTCTGAAAACGCGGCGGAACGTGATAACCGCCTGCGTCTTCTCGTGCAGGTTCGCGACCTCATGGAACGGGTCGCGGACTTCTCGCAAGTGACGGGCTAAAGGAGGCCTAGAAGGATATGTCGACCGATACGCTGACCAAGTCGCGCTGGGTCTACGCCTTCGGGGGCGGCGGCGCGGACGGCGACGCCTCGATGAAGAACCTGCTGGGCGGCAAGGGGGCGAACCTCGCCGAGATGTCGTCGCTCGGCCTGCCGGTGCCGCCCGGCTTCACCATCACCACCGAGGCCTGCGTCCACTACTACTCGAACGAGAAGCAGTACCCGGCCGAGCTGAAGGAGCAGGTCGCCGCGGGCCTGGCCAAGGTCGAGCAGATCACCGGCAAGACCTTCGGCGACGCGGCCAATCCGCTGCTGGTCTCGGTCCGCTCGGGCGCCCGCGCCTCCATGCCGGGCATGATGGACACCGTCCTCAACCTCGGCCTCAACGACGAGACCGTCGCGGGCCTGGCCAAGCTTTCGGGCGACCGCCGCTTCGCCTTCGACAGCTACCGCCGCTTCATCCAGATGTACTCGAATGTGGTGCTCGACCTCGACCACCACATGTTCGAGGAGATCCTCGACGAGCATAAGGAACGCCTCGACGTCACCGTCGACACCGCGCTTTCGGCCGAGGACTGGGAACGCGTCGTCTCCGACTACAAGGCCGCCGTCGAGCAGGAGCTCGGCAAGCCGTTCCCGCAGGACCCGCACGCCCAGCTCTGGGGCGCCATCGGCGCCGTGTTCGCGAGCTGGATGAACGACCGCGCCAAGTTCTATCGCCGCATGCACGACATCCCCGAAAGCTGGGGCACCGCCGTCAACGTGCAGTCGATGGTGTTCGGCAACATGGGCGACTCATCGGCCACCGGCGTCGCCTTCACCCGCAACCCGTCCACGGGCGAGGCCCGCCTCTACGGCGAATTCCTCATCAACGCCCAGGGCGAGGATGTCGTCGCCGGCATCCGCACGCCCCAGGCCCTGACCAAGATCGCCCGCGAGGAGATGGGCGAGAAGTCGCCTTCGATGGAAGAGGCGCTACCCGAGGTCTTCGCCCAGTTCAAAGCCGTCGTCGAGAAGCTCGAAAAGCACTATCGCGACATGCAGGACATCGAGTTCACGGTCGAGCAGGGCCGGCTCTACATGCTCCAGACCCGCAACGGCAAGCGCACCGCCAAGGCCGCGCTGAAGATCGCCGTAGACCTGGCCAGCGAAGGGCTCATCACCCAGGAAGAGGCGATCATGCGGGTCGAGCCCGCCAGCCTCGACCAGCTCCTGCACCCGACCATCGATCCGGCCAGCCCGCGCGACGTCATCACCACCGGCTTGCCGGCCTCGCCCGGCGCGGCCACCGGCATGATCGTCTTTAACTCCGACGAGGCCGAGCGCCTGGGCACGAGCGGCGAGGCGGTGATCCTGGTCCGCGACGAGACCAGCCCCGAGGACATCCACGGCATGCACGCGGCGCGCGGCATCGTCACCGCCCGCGGCGGCATGACCAGCCACGCCGCCGTGGTCGCCCGCGGCATGGGCCGGCCCTGCGTCTCCGGCGCCGGCGAAATGCAGATCGACGCCAAGGCCGGCGAATTCCGCGTCCGCGGCCGCACCTTCAAGGCCGGCGAGATCATCACCATCGACGGCTCCAAGGGCGAGGTGCTGGCCGGCACGGTCAAGATGATCGAGCCAGAGCTGACCGGCGACTTCGCCACCCTCATGCAGTGGGCCGACAAGGCCCGTCGCCTGAAGGTCCGCGCCAACGCCGAAACCCCGCTGGACGCCCGCACCGCCCGCCAGTTCGGCGCCGAGGGCATCGGCCTTTGCCGCACCGAGCACATGTTCTTCGACGAGGACCGCATCGCCGCCGTGCGCGAGATGATCCTGGCCGACGACGAGGCCGGCCGCCGGGCCGCCCTGGCCAAGATCCTGCCGATGCAGCGCAACGACTTCGTCGAGCTCTTCACCATCATGGAGGGGCTGCCGGTCACCATCCGCCTGCTCGACCCGCCGCTGCACGAGTTCCTGCCCCATACCGAGGCCGATCTCCAGGCCGTCGCCGACGCCACCGGCCTTGACGCCGCCAAGCTGATGCGCCGGGCCAAGGAGCTGCACGAGACCAACCCCATGCTCGGCCACCGCGGCTGCCGCCTGGGCGTCTCCTATCCCGAGATCTACGAGATGCAGGTCCGCGCCATCTTCGAGGCGGCTTGCGAGATCGCCGAAGGCGGCAAGGCCGCCCCGATCCCGGAGATCATGCACCCGCTGGTCGCCAAGGGTGAAGAGATGCGCTACCTGCGCCAGCTCACCGACCGCACCGCCCAGGCGGTGCTGAAGGAACGCGGCCGCGAGATCGAATATCAGGTCGGCACCATGGTCGAGCTGCCGCGCGCGGCCATCCGCGCCGGCGACCTGGCCGAAAACGCCGAGTTCTTCTCCTTCGGCACCAACGACCTGACCCAGACCACCTTCGGCATCAGCCGCGACGACTCCGGCCGCTTCCTGGGCGCCTATCTGGAAAAGGGCATCTTCGAGAAGGACCCCTTCGTCAGCCTCGACCAGGACGGCGTCGGCGACCTGATCCGCATCGCCGCCGAACGCGGCCGCGCGGCTCGTCCGAACGTCAAGCTCGGCATCTGCGGCGAGCATGGCGGCGACCCGGCCTCCATCGAGTTCTGCGAGAAGGTCGGCCTCGACTATGTGAGCTGCTCGCCCTTCCGCGTCCCCATCGCCCGCCTCGCCGCCGCCCAGGCCGCGGTCGGCGGCATGGAGAAGGACCGCTAGAGCCCTTTAGGGTTTGGTGGAATCACCAAACCCGTTGAAAAGGGTTCTAAATCAAGCATGTAGAGCGCGTTAGGGCGAACCGCCCACACTTCGCCCTAACGCGCTCTAGGCGGTTATGGCGGCTCCCTTCGGGGAGCCGCTTTCTTTTGCCGGCTAAAGCA
>NZ_JAYRST010000004.1:0-77760 GCF_041920015.1 Phenylobacterium sp. | reverse complement strand
AGAAGTACGGCAAGGCCAAGGCCCGCCGCAGCTTCCAGTTCTCGAAGCGCTAACCGCGCGCGAGCACTCGCGTTTGGGAAGGGCGCTTCGGGCAACCGAGGCGCCCTTTCTTTTTGTCCGATCCGCCTGGAGCCCTTCCCACTCACGATGGAGCATCGAGAGTGGACAATAAGGGCTCTAAACTCAGAGAACCGACCCTGCTCATCCCGGTTGGCTTGATCCAAACCAACCGGGACAGGGGCTAGCGGAGGGAGTTCAGTCCATGGCCCATACAGTCTTCATCGACGGCGAAGCCGGCACCACCGGCCTGCAGATCCGGCAGCGGCTGGAAGGGCGCCGAGACCTGGACGTGGTGTCCATCGATCCGGCGCGCCGCAAGGACGTCGACGCCCGCTCAGAGCTGTTGAACGGCGTGGACGCGGTGATCCTCTGCCTGCCCGACGAGGCGGCGAAGGAAGCGGTGGGCATGGTCACCTCCAACACCGTCAAGGTGATCGACGCCTCGACCGCATTCCGGACCGCGCCGGGCTGGACCTACGGCTTCGCCGAGATGGACAAGGCCCAGCGCGCCGCCATCGCCGGTTCGAACAGGGTCAGCAATCCGGGCTGCTATCCGACCGGCTTCATCGGCCTGGTGCGGCCGCTGACGGCCGCGGGCCTGCTGCCGCGCGACTTCCCGGTCACCGTCAATGCGATCTCCGGTTATTCCGGCGGCGGCAAGGGCCTGATCGCCGAGTTCGAGGCGCCAGCCACCGAGGGGACCAACGACGCTTTCCGCACCTATGGCCTCACCTTGCAGCACAAGCACCTGGGCGAGATGCAGGTCTATGGCGGGTTCGACCACCCGCCGGTGTTCGCGCCTGCGGTCGGGCGCTACGCCCAGGGCATGATCGTCGAGGTTCCGCTGCAGCTCTGGGCCGTGCCCGGCAAGCCTGCGCCGGAGGACCTGCGCGCGGCCCTGGCGGCGGCCTATCAGGGCGAAACCTTCGTCGAGGTCGCCTCGGCCGAGGAATGCGCCGAGTTGCAGAAGGCTCGAGCCGGGGCGGGGGGCTACAACGCCTCCCTCGATCCCGAGGCGCTGAACGGCGGAAACCGTATGCGGCTCTTCGTGTTCGGGAACGCCGAGCGCGGCCAGGCGCGGCTGGTCGCCCAGCTCGACAATCTGGGCAAGGGCGCCTCGGGCGCGGCGGTTCAGAACCTGAACATCATGCTCGGCCTGGCCGAGGGCGAGGGGCTGTGATCCTGCGGCGGGCTGACTTGGCCGATTCCGACGAGATCGCCCGCCTGCATCGGCGCGTCATGCGCGTATCGCTGCCCTATCTTCCCGAACTCCATAGCGCCGAGGAGGACCTGTGGTTCTTCCGCGAACGGCTGATGGTCGAGAACGAGACCTGGGTCGGTGGAGAGGCGGGTGCGATTGCCGGCTACATCGCCTTCAAGCCGGGCTGGGTCACTCACCTCTATATCGATCCGGAGCATCAGGGGCGCGGGCTGGGCGGACTGTTGCTCGGGAAGGCCATGGAGGATGGAAGCTCGCGTCAACTCTGGACCTTCCAGCGCAATACACGGGCGCGGGCGTTCTACGAGGCGCGGGGGTTCGCTCTGGTTCGCCTGACCGACGGCGAGGACAACGAGGAAAAGGAGCCGGACGCGCTCTACGCCTGGTCAGGCCGCTAGGGCATTTTCCGCCGAAGTGGATGCCGGTTCGGCGAAGAAAATGCTCTAAATTCAAAGAGTCTTGAGCAAAATCCGATCCAGTCAGATCGGATTTTGCTCCAGGCTTGCATCCAAGGCGCGGGAGGAATCGTATCTTGCACATGAGTAAGATCGACCGACGCGCCTTCCTCCTCGGTTCGGCCCTGGTCGCGCTTCCCGGCGCGGCTCTGGCGGCCGCCGATCCCTACGCCGCTTCGCCCTGGCGAAAGCTCAGCGACGCCGACTGGCGCCGGCGGCTGGACGTGGCGAGCTACAACGTGCTGCGCAAGGAAGCCACCGAGATGGCCGGCACGAGCCCGCTGAACAGGGAGAAGCGGCGCGGGACCTATGTCTGCCTGGGCTGCGGCCTGCCGCTGTTCAAGTCGGACTGGAAGTTCGAGAGCGGCACCGGCTGGCCCAGCTTCTACACCGCCATCAAGGGCGCGCTGAGCAAGAAGACCGACTATCGGATCGGCGTGCTGCGCACCGAGTACCATTGCGCCCGGTGCCTCGGCCATCAGGGGCATGTCTTCCCCGATGGCCCCCGTCCGACCGGCCTGCGCTATTGCAACAACGGGGATGCGTTGAGGTTCGCGCCGGCATAGGCGGCCGAGCCCCGTCACCGCCCCCGAGCCAGCGCCGCCAGCACGTGATCGACGCCGCGCAGGACGGCGTCCGAATGGGCGAGGCCGAGCAGGGTGGTGTGCGTCGCAGCCGGATCGTTCTCGTAATAGCCGGACCTGGACTGGCGTTCGGGGGCGCGGCGGGCCTCATCCCAACCGGGAAAGCGGCGCAAGTCGCCGGCGGTGACGACGGCGACCGGCCAGGCGGGATCGAGGGTGACTGTCTGGGCCTGGACCGCGCCCTGGGGCCAGGCGAGCACCTCGGCCGCGGCGGTGCGCGCATGGCGGCCGGACACGAAGGCGTGGCGCTTCTCGGCGCGGCCTTGCGGCGGCAGGCCGATCCGGTCGCCCTTATAGTAGGCGACCTTGGTCAGGCCGAGCGTGCCGGCGACGGCGGTGATGCGGGCCACGTTGCGGACACGGCGAAGGAAGGCCTCGGCCGCCGGGCTCTCGGCCATTTCCGGGGTGGTGGCGTCGAGCAGGACCAGGCCGGCGATCTGGTCGGGATGGCGGCCGGCATAGAGCCGGACATGCTGGCCGGCCATGGAATGGCCCATGAACACGAACGGCCCACGCTCGCCCGAGGTGGTGACAAGCCTGTGCAGGTCGTCGACGATAGCGGCGCTGTCGCGAGGGCCGGGGCCGGCATCGGAAAAGCCCATGCCGGCGCGGTCGTAGGCGCAGGAGCGCAGCCCACGTTCGGCCAGGCGCTGCTGGAGGGCGGCGAAATCGGCCGCCAAGCCCCAGGCGCCGGCCTCCATCCAGATCACCGGCTGGTCGGACTTCGGCCCCGCGCAGACCAGCCGCAGCTTGCGCCCGCCGATGTCCACGAACCGGCCGCTCGGCTCGAACGGCCCGGCCAGGGCGACGAGGGCTAGGCCCCCGCCGATCCACAGGGCGAGCAGGGCGGCGAACGCCCCGGCGAGGACCTTCAGCATTCGGAGGCCGAGCCCGCCAGATTCAGGACTTCACCTTCACATAGGAGCCGGGAGCATCCTCGATCGGCGGATACTTGCCCTTGGCCGGATCGCGCGCAGGAACCAGCTTGCCCGACTTCGCCCGCAGCCATTCGGCCCAGTGCGGCCACCATGATCCCGGCGTTTCCACCGCCCCGGCGGTCCATTCTTCGAGGGTGGCCGGCAGGTCGGAATTGGTCCAGTGCTGGTACTTCTTGGCCACCGGGGCGTTGATGACCCCGGCGATATGGCCTGAGCCGGCCATGGTGAAGGTGACGGGCCCTCCGAAGAGTTTGGCGCCGCGATAGACCGACCTCGCCGGAGCGATGTGGTCTTCCTTGGAGGACTGCACATAGACCGGCGTCTTCACGTCGCTGAGATTCAGGCGGACGTTGTCGAGCGTCAGTTCGCCCTTGGCCAGGGCGTTCTCGCCATAGAACTTGCGTAGGTAGAACAGGTGCAGCGCCTTGGGCATGCGGGTCTGGTCGGAGTTCCAGAACAGCAGATCGAAGGGCTTGGGTTCCTTGCCCATCAGGTAGTTGTTCACGAAGAACGACCAGATCAGGTCGTTGGCGCGCAGGGCGTTGAAGGTCTCGGCCATGGCCTGGCCGGAGAGCACGCCGCCGGCCGCGTCCATCCGCTGTTCGAGGTCCTGCAGCCAGTCCTCGTTGGTGAAGATCAGCAGGTCGCCGGCCTCGGCGAAATCCTGCTGGGCCGCGAAGAAGGTGGCCGAGGAGATCCGCTGATCGTTGCGGGCGGCCATGTGGGCCAGGGTGGAGGCCAGCAAGGTGCCGCCGATGCAGTAGCCGACGGTGTTGACCCGGTCGACGCCGGCCTGGGCCATGGCGACTTCGGTCGCCTCGTAGATGCCCTGGCGCATGTAGTCTTCGAAGGTCTTGGTGGCGAGTTCGACGTCCGGATTGACCCAGGAGGCGACGAAGACCGTGAAGCCCTGGGAGGTCAGCCAGCGGATCATCGAATTCTCGACCCGCAGGTCGAGGATGTAGAACTTGTTGATCCAGGGCGGGAAGATCAGCAGCGGAATCTCGTGCACCTGCTCGGTCGAGGGATCGAACTGCAGGAGCTGCAGGATCTCGTTCTGGAAGATCACCTTGCCCGGCGCGGTGGCGACGTTCTCGCCGATCTTGAACATCTCGTAGTCGGTCTGGCTGATGGCCAGTTGACCGCCGCCCCGCGCCAGGTCCTCGGCGAAGTTCTGCATGCCCCTGACCAGGGATTCGCCGCGGCTCTCCATGGCTTCGCGCAGGGCGGCGGGGTTGGAGGCCAGGAAGTTCGACGGGGCGAAGGCGTCGGTCAGCATCTTCATGAAGAACTCGACGCGGCGCTTGGTCAGGGGCTCGACCCCCTCGACGTCGGACACCAGGCCGTTCAGCCAGTTCGAGGTCAGCAGGTAGGACTGCTTGATCACATCGAACACCGGGTTCTCGACCCAGTCGGGATCGTTGAAGCGCTTGTCGCCCCTCTCGGGCGAGACGACGGGCTCCACCGCCTCGCCGCCGGCGCGGCGCGCGGCGGTCTGCCAGAGCTCGAGATAGCGCTGGAAGAGATCGGCCTGGGCGCGGACCAGCCGGTCCGGCTGGGACATCAGCCGCCCCATCACGTCGGTCAGGGCCGGGGCCACATGGAAGGGATCGGTCTGCAAGCCGGCCGGCCGCTCGGCCTGGCGCAGGGCCGCCTCGGCGATGGCGCCTTGGGCGGTCAGGGCGGCGCGCGCGAGATTCGACGACAGCTTTTCGAGCATGTCGCGCTGCTCGGAGCTCAGTTGGCCGATCGGCTGGGCCGGCTCGGCGGCCGGCTCCGGCGCAGCGGGTTTGGCGGGCGGAGCGGCCTGGACGACCTTGGCGGCCGCCTTCTCGGTCTTTTCCGCCTTGCTCTTCTTCTTACCCTTGGCCTTGGCCGGCGCCTCAGTCTGGTCGCTCATGCCCGTTTTCCTCCCGTACCTGGGCTTGCTTGGGGCTTCGGAGCGCTCACGCTCTTCCGCCCGGGACGATCATGGCATAAGACCGGCGGAGAAATGAACGCGCCGCTTCGATTTTTCGTAAAACTGTCAGCCCGGCCCCTCAGCCGGGGCGCGGCGGCGTGCGTCTGCCTGAGCACGCTGCTGGCCGGTTGCGCCAGTCCGTTCGCCGAGGCGTCGGTCGATCCGGCCTCGCCGGTGGCGCAGGACGTGGCGCGCATGGTGCGCGAAGCGCGGGAGGAACCGACCTTCGCTTCGATTCCGCCGATCCCGGCTGCCGACCGGAAGGCCGGCGACTGGGGCAGGGCGGCAGATCAGCTCGAACTGGCCGGCGCCAGGCTGGAGCAGGAGACCGCCGCCAACACGTGGACGCTGAACGACACGTCCCGGTTCGTGGCACGCGCGCGTTCGGAGGCCGGCCCCGACTTCGACGGCGCCGCTTCGAGCGCAGCGGCCACGGAGGCGTTCGCCAGGGAGCTTCGGGAGCGAGCTACCCCGCCTCCGCCGCCCCGGTGATGCGGCTGGCGGAGGCATAAATCTCCCTGAACCTGCTTGGCTGGCCTCTTCGCCGGGGCTATCCATGCGCGACTTCAGCTCCACATCGCCGCGGCGTCGCGGCCAGAGCTCAACATGACCCCCGAATTCCACCGTATCCGCCGTCTGCCGCCCTACGTTTTCGAGGAAGTGAACCGTATCAAGGCGCGGCTCCGCAGCGAAGGCGTCGACATTATCGACTTCGGCATGGGCAATCCCGACATGCCGACGCCCAAGCATATCGTCGACAAGATGATCGAGACGGCTCGCGATCCCAAGGCGGGCCGCTATTCCGCCTCCAAAGGCATTCCGGGCCTGCGCAAGGCCATGGCGGGCTATTACAAGAAGCGCTTCGGCGTCGATCTGAACCCGGACACCGAGGTCATCGCGACCCTCGGCTCGAAGGAAGGCTTCGCCAACCTCGCCCAGGCGCTGACCGCGCCGGGCGATGTGATCATCTGCCCGAACCCGGCCTATCCGATCCACGCCTACGGCTTCATCATGGCCGGCGGCGTGATCCGTCACGTGCCGGCGCCCTCGCCGGAGGAGTATCTGGCCGGCGTCAGCCGGGCGGTGAAGCACTCGGCCCCGCCGCCGTCGGTGCTGATCCTGTCCTATCCGTCCAACCCGACGGCCCAGTGGGTCGACCTCGATTTCTACAAGGAAGCGGTCGCCCTGGCGAAGAAGCACGACATGCTGGTGCTGTCGGACATCGCCTATTCGGAGATCTATTTCGAGGACAACCCGCCGCCGTCGATCCTGCAGGTCGAGGGGGCCAAGGACATCGCGGTCGAGGTCAATTCGCTGTCCAAGACCTATGCCATGGCCGGCTGGCGCGTTGGCATGGTGGTCGGCAACGCGCGGATGTGCGCGGCCCTGGCGCGGGTGAAGTCCTATCTCGACTACGGCGCCTACACCCCGATCCAGGTCGCCGCGGCGGCCGCGCTGAACGGGCCGCAGGACTGCGTCGAGGAGATCCGCGCGATCTACAAGAGCCGCCGCGACACCCTGGTCTCGTCGATGAAGCGCGCCGGCTGGGACATTCCTGCGCCGCCCGCCTCGATGTTCGCCTGGGCGCCGCTGCCGGAGCAGTTCAGGGAGGCGGGCTCGATGCTGTTCGCCAAGCTGCTGATCGAGGAGGCGGGCGTCGCGGTCGCCCCCGGCGTTGCGTTCGGCGAATACGGCGAAGGCTATGTGCGTATCGGCCTGGTCGAGAACGAGCACCGCATCCGGCAGGCGGCGCGCAATGTGAAGAAATTTCTGGCCAACGCCGACGAGATCCTCGGCCGGGCCCACAACACCATGGCGGCGCAATGAGCAAGACTGAGTGGCGCGTCGGCGTCGCGGGCCTGGGAACCGTCGGCGGCGGCCTGCTGAATTTCCTGTCGGACCGTCCGGACTTCGCGCCCGCCGGGGCCCGAGCGGTGGTGACCGCCGTCTCGGCGCGTTCGCGCTCGCGGCCGCGGCCCTTCGATATCTCGAACCTGCCCTGGTATGACGATCCGGTCGAGCTGGCCCGTTCGCCGGACATCGACGTCTTCGTCGAGCTGATCGGCGGTTCCGACGGCCCGGCCAAGGCCGCGGTCGAAGCGGCCTTGCGGGCCGGCAAGCCGGTCGTCACCGCCAACAAGGCGCTGATCGCCGAGCACGGCGCCGAACTGGCGGCGCTGGCGGAAGCCCAGGGCGCGCCGCTGCTGTTCGAGGCGGCCGTGATGGGCGGCACGCCGGCGGTGAAGATGCTGCGCGAGGCGATGGTCGGCGACGACGTCAAGTCGGTCGCCGGCATCCTCAACGGCACCTGCAACTACATCCTGTCGGAAATGGATGCAGGCGGCCGCTCGTTCGAGGACGTGCTCTCGGAAGCCCAGCGCCTGGGCTACGCCGAAGCCGACCCGACCATGGACGTCGGCGGTTTCGACGCCGCGCACAAGATCTCGATCCTCGCCGCGCTCGCCTTCGGTTGCGCGCCCAACTATGCGGCCGCCGAGATCGAGGGGATCGACCAGGTGGCCCTGCTGGACATCCAGCTCGCCAAGGACCTGGGCTACAAGATCAAGCTCATCGCCTCGGCTACCCGCTCCGACGAGGGCGTGCTCGTGCGCGTGCATCCGACCCTGGTCGCGCAGAAGCATCCGCTGGCCCAGGCCGGCGGGGCGCTCAACGCGCTCTATATCGAGGGCGTCCGGATCGGGACGATCTTCGTCCAGGGGCCGGGCGCGGGTTCCAGCCCGACGGCCGCCGCCGTCGCCGCCGACATCGCCGACGTGATGACCCGCGCCACGCGCCCGGTCTTCCAAGCTGCGGCGGCCAGCCTCAAGCCCTTCACACCGGTCGACCCGGCCAAGAGCATCAGCCGCGCCTATCTGCGCTTCCTGGTTAAGGACGAGCCGGGCGTGATCGCCGCGGTCTCCGAGACCCTGGCCGAAGCTGGCGTGTCGATCGAGAGCTTCCTGCAAAAGCCGGTCGAGAACGCCGAAGGCGTGCCGATCGTCCTGACGACCCATGCGGTCGCGGAGTCGGTGCTGACCACCGCGATCGACCGTATCGCCGACCTGCCGTCCGTGCTGGAAAGACCGCGCCTGTTGCGGATCGCACGGATTTGAGAATCCAACGATAATACGCGCCCGCTACGGCGCTGGGAGAGACAGATGAGTTCGGAAGTTCTTGATCGTGGGCTGGTCCTCGACGCGGTCCGCGTGACGGAGATCGCCGCCATCGCCGCGTGGAAGCTGGTGGGCCGCGGCGACGAGAAGGCCGCCGACCAGGCGGCCGTGGACGCCATGCGCACGGCGCTCAACGACCTGGCCGTCGACGGCGAGATCGTCATCGGCGAGGGCGAGCGCGACGAAGCGCCCATGCTCTATATCGGCGAGAAGGTCGGCAGCGGCAAAGGTCCGGCCATCGACATCGCGCTCGATCCGCTGGAGGGCACGACCCTCACGGCCAAGGCGATGGCCAACGCCCTGGCGGTGATGGCCTGGGCGCCCAAGGGCACCCTGCTCAACGCTCCAGACACCTACATGGACAAGATCGCCTGCGGGCCGGGCTATCCGGCCGGCGTGATCGACCTCGACAAGTCGCCGGCCGACAACGTGCGCGCCCTGGCCGAAGCCAAGGGCGTCGAGCCGGAAGAGATCACGGTCTGCGTGCTGGACCGGCCGCGTCACGCCGAGATCATCGCCTCGGTCCGTTCGGTCGGTGCGCGTGTCTATCTCATCACCGACGGCGACGTGGCCGGCGTGATCAACACCTCTGATCCGACCACGGGCGTCGATCTCTATATCGGCCAGGGCGGCGCGCCGGAGGGCGTGCTGGCCTGCGCGGCCCTGAAGTGCGTCGGCGGCCAGTTCCAGGGCCGCCTGGTGTTCCGCAACGCCGACGAAAAGGCGCGGGCGGCGCGGGTGGGCATCAGCGACCTCGACAAGAAGTACGACCTGCACGAGATGGTGCGCGCCGATGCGATCTTCGCGGCGACCGGCGTCACCAACGGTGCGCTGCTGGACGGCGTGGCCTATGAGGACGGCTTCGTCCACACCCATACGCTCGTCATGAACTCGTCGACCCGCACGGTGCGCGAAGTGCGGATGAAGCGGCCGGTCTAGGGTCATGGCCGACGGCTCGGCCGCTGCGGGCTATCTGGGCGTCTCGCGTTCGCTGACCGGACGCGCCTGGCGCGAGCGGCCGGCCGACGCTGATACGGTCCGCAGGCATCAGCTCGCCCTGGGGCTCTCCGAGCCCCTGGCGCGGGCGCTGGCCTCGCGCGGGGTCCCCGCCGACGGCGGGGAGACCTATCTGAACCCGACCCTGAAGGCGCTGTTTCCCGACCCGTCGAGCTTTCTCGACATGGACCGGGCCGCCCAGGTTCTGATCGACGCCCTGCTGGCCGACCGTCCGATGACGGTCTTCGCCGACTACGATGTGGACGGGGCTTCCAGCGCCGCCCAGATCGTCCGCTGGTTCCGCGCCATGGGTAAGGAACTGCCGATCTACGTCCCCGACCGGATGACCGAGGGATATGGCCCGTCGCCGGCCGCCTTCCGCAAGATTCGCGATTCCGGCGTGGAGCTGGTGGTGACGGTGGACTGCGGCGCAGCGGCTTACGAGGCGCTAGCCTGCGCCAAGGAGATCGGGCTGGAGGTCGTCGTCATCGACCACCACCTGATGCGCGACCAGATTCCGGAGGTCGCCGCCCTGGTGAACCCGAACCGGCCGGGCTGCCCCTCAGGCCAGGGCGTGCTGGCCGCGGCCGGCGTCGCCTTCGTGCTGCTGGCCGCGCTCAATCGCGAGGCGCGGGGCAGGGGCCTGTTCGAGGGGCGGGGCGAGCCGGACCTGCGCCAGTGGCTGGACCTGGCGGCCCTGGGCGCGATCTGCGACGTGACCCAACTCGTCGGCTTCAACCGGGCCCTGACCGCCCAGGGGCTGAAGGTGATGTCCGCCTGGCGCAATCCGGGCCTCAAGGCGTTGCTGGACGTCGCCAAGGGCTCCGGCCCGGCCGGGGTCTTCCATGCCGGCTTTATTCTCGGGCCGCGGATCAACGCGGGCGGGCGGATCGGTCGCTCCGACCTGGGCGCGCGCCTGCTCTCGACCGACGATCCCGATGAGGCCATAGCGCTGGCGGCCGAGCTCGACGCCCTCAACGCCTCGCGCAAGGAGGTCGAGAAGGAGATCCTCGAAGAGGCGGTCCGCATCGTCGAGCGCGAGAGCAACCAGGCCGAGGCCCCGCTGGTCCTGGTCGCCGCCGACGGCTGGCACCCAGGCGTGATCGGCATCGTCGCCAGCCGGTTGCGCGAACGCTATCGCAAGCCGGCCCTGGTGATCGGCGTCGACCGGGCGGCCAATGTCGGCAAGGGCTCTGGCCGTTCCCAGGCGGGCGTGAACCTGGGCCGGGCGGTCCAGGCGGCCTTCGAGGAGGGCCTGCTGCTGGCTGGCGGCGGCCACGCCATGGCCGCCGGCCTTTCGGTGCGGCCCGACATGATCCCCGACCTGCGCGACTTCCTGAACACGCGCCTGGCGGCAGAGACGCAAGCCGCGGCCGCAGAGGACGGGCTGGACATCGACGCCCTGGTCACCGCCGGCGGGGCGGACCGCAGCCTATACGGCGCCTTCCAGCGGTTGGCTCCGTTCGGGCCGGGAAACCCCGAGCCGATGTTCGCGACGGCGAACGTGCGTGTGGAGCGTCCCATGGCCCTGCGCGGAGGGCATGTGCGCGTGACCCTGACCGATGGTTCCGGGGGGCGGCTGAAGGCGGTGGCCTGGCGCGCGGAGGATACTGACCTTGGGCGGGCGCTGCTGGGCGGGGCCGGCGCCCTGCACGTCGCCGGCCGCCTAAAGCCCGACGACTGGCAGGGCCGCGAGAGCGTGGAACTCGAGATCGAGGATGTGGCGGACCCGCGCCGGGTCGGCTGATCGCGCTTGACGCTCGTGGATCGGCCGCCGCAACCTTCGTCGATGACGGTTTTCCAGGACAACCGGGAGCGGCGCTGGCGGCGCGGCGAGGTGATCCCGATCCGCCACGTCCAGGACGGCGTCGTCCGGTTCTGCGAGGCGGTGATCGTGGTCGAGGACCACGGCGACCGGCTGGTCACCTTTGCGCCGCTCGGCGGCGCCATGCAGTGGAACAGCATCGACTGGGAAACCGGCGCGTTCGGCGGGATCAGGCCGCAGCGTCGGCACACGACCTCGGCCCTGCGCTTTCACCAACTCGGCGCGCAGCACATGACCACCCTGTTCTTCGTCGATGGCGCGTTCCTCTGCTGGTACGTCGACCTGCAGGAGCCCACGCGCTGGGCGGGAGGCGGCGTAGTCACCTTCGATCGCTCGCTGGATATCGTGATCGGCCCGGATCGAACCTGGCGCTGGAAGGACGAAGATCACTTCTCGCACATCCAGCGCTTCGGCTGGATCACGCCTCGGCAGGCCGAGGAACTGCGCGAGGAAGGCCTGGTGGTGATCGAAAAGGCGAAGGCCGGCCTGCCGCCGTTCGGCGACGAATGGACGCGTTTCGTCCCAGATCCCGACTGGCCGATGCCCGAACTGCCCGCCGACTGGAGCCGCGCGCCAGCCTGAAAGCCAAGCCCGAAAAGAGAATTGCGGCCCGGTTGAACCGCGTCCTCAAAAAGGTTCGTGCAAGGCGCTTGCGCCCCCCTGGAATCGCCTTTATAGACGCCGCTCTCGCCGACGCGGTCCCTTCGTCTATCGGTTAGGACGCCAGGTTTTCAACCTGGAGAGAGGGGTTCGACTCCCCTAGGGACTGCCATCGCGAGCCTTTCTTCCGCACAATTCAAGCGCGATGAATGCGACGGGCGCCAGCGTCAGTCGCAAAATGCCCCATTGACGACGCTGGCAAGACAAGAACAGTGTTATAGTTGGCCAATATCCGAAAGGATCGGGGGGAGACCGGGCCAGAGGGGCAAATGTCGGGTTACGAATACGAAGGAGTAGGTCCACACGAAGACTCCGTGCGGATCAGCGGGCGGGTGAAGTGGTTCGACGCCGGCAAGGGGTATGGTTTTGTCGTTCCTGACGACCCCAATCAAACGGGGCTCAAGGACGTTTTGCTTCATGTGACAAGTTTACGGAACTCGGGACGCGAAAGCGCGCTTGAGGGGGCCGTGATCGTCTGCGACGTGATCAGGCGGCCCAAGGGCTGGCAAGTCTCCGAGGTGCTGGAGGTGGACGAGAGCGCAGCTCCTCCGCCTTCCGAGCGTCGCCGCCATGAAGACCATGGCCGTCGCGACAGCTTTGACCGCGGGGCAGGGGGCTTTCGCCAGCCGCGGCGCCCGCCGGCGCCGCGCGGGCCGCTCGAACGGGCCAAGGTCAAGTGGTTCAACCGCGCCAAGGGCTACGGCTTCGTGGTCCGTGACGGCGAAAGCGGCGATATCTTCGTGCACATCGAAACCCTGCGTCGGTCGGGGATCGAGGATCTGCAACCGGGCGACGACGTCATGGTGCGGTTCGCGGAAGGGCCCAAGGGGCTCGTCGTCGCCGAGATTGAGTCCATCGGCCTGGCGTAGGATCGGGGCGCGGATCAGCTTCACAGCCGAAAAGGGTTCTCTGGGGCCGCCGGAGCGCGATATGGATCGCGCCTTGAGTGACTCACAGCCTCGGAGAGCTTCGGTGCAGAACCCGATGCGGTCGCGACGCGGCCTGACAGCGCTGGCGGGAGCGCTCGCCTTGCTGGCCGCGTGCGCCCAGCAGCCGGCGGCCCAGACGCCGCAAGAGACGGCCGCGGCGCCTTCTCCGGCGCCGATTCCAAGGCAGCCTGCAGGCGGCGCGGTCGGTGAGGCGCCGGCAGGCTTCGAAGTGCTGGAGGTGGTCACCCAGCAAGGACGCACGCGCTTCTTCGTGGAGATCGCCGACACCGATGCGAAACGCGAACGCGGCCTGATGTTCCGCAAGGAAGTTCCGCCGGACCGCGGCATGCTGTTCGACTTCAAGACGCCGCGCGACGTGGCGTTCTGGATGAAGAACACCCTGGTCCCGCTCGACATCATCTACATCCAGCCCGATGGCGTGGTGCTGTCGATCGCGCGCAACACCACGCCGCTGTCCGAAGCGCCGATCCCGTCGGGCGGCCCGGTCGTGGGCGTGCTGGAACTGGCGGGGGGGCGTGCGGCCCAGATCGGCCTCCTGCCGGGCGACAGGATCGAGCATCGGATCTTCAAGCGTGGCTGAGCAGGACATCATTCCAGACCCGCCCGAAGGCTTCGTCGCCTCGGGCAGCCGCGGCCCGTTCTCGAGCCACAACGGCCCTTATTTCCATCGCGCGCAGCCGGGCGAACTGACCGAGCAGGCCTTCTACGCCCTGCCGCGGCACGCCAACGGCCTGGGCCTGGTGCATGGCGGCATGCTGACCGCGTTTCTGGACGGCCTGATGGGGGCGGCGGTCTATCGCTCGGTGCGGCAGACGGCGGTGACCATCCACCTCTCGGTCGACTTCCTGCACATGGCCAGGGTCGGGGAATGGGTGATGGGCGAGGCCAAGGTCACGCGGGCGACCCGCGACGTGGCGTTCGTGGAGGCGCGCGCGCATGCGAACGGCGTCGATGTCGTGCGCGGTTCGGGCGTCTTCAAGCTGATGCGCCGCCACGGCTGAAGCCGGCCGCGGCTTTTGTTCAATTGCGGGAAAGGCCAAAGCCTTATATCCCCCGCGCACCGGCGCTTCTCGGGGTGTAGCGCAGCCTGGTAGCGCATCTGCTTTGGGAGCAGAGGGTCGGAGGTTCGAATCCTCTCGCCCCGACCAGCGCCGGAGGAAATCGAAGAGGGTCCGCATGCTCGCGCGCATCTACCGTCCGGCCAAGAACGCCATGCAGTCCGGCAAGGCCAAGACCAAGGACTGGGTGCTGGAATTCGAGCCGGCCTCGGCGCGTCGCTCCGACCCGCTGATGGGCTGGACCCTGACCAACGACACCAACGGCCAGATCCGCCTGTCCTTCGAGACCCGCGACGAGGCGGTGGCCTACGCCCAGGCGCACGGCATTCCGTTCCAGATCACCGAGCCGAAGACCCCCAAGCGCATCATCAAGGCCTATGCGGACAACTTCGCCTACGGCCGCAAGCAGCCCTGGACCCACTGAGGCCCCCGGGCGCCCTTAGCTCAACCGGATAGAGCGCGCGCCAATTCTCCAGCGTTGTCGTCGGTTCGTCGGCGGTGTTATCCACCCCCGCATTGGGGCCCCGTAGCTCAATTGGATAGAGCACCGACCTTCTAAGTCGGGTGTTGCAGGTTCGATCCCTGCCGGGGTCGCCAAATCTTTACTGCGCCCGAATAATCAATAGGCCGTTGGCTGTTGGAGCAGTGGGGCGTCATGGGCCTGGATCTTATCGTCGAGAGTTGCGCCAAGCCCGGCCACGAAGCCGAGTGGCGCAGCCTGCTGGAGCGGTCGTTCAAGGACGAGCCCTCAGACAAGGACACCGAGCGCTTCCAGGAGATCAGCATCCCGCCCTATGAGCGGATTGGAGCGCCGCGCGTCGGATATGATCCGGCCGCCGACGCGTGGATAATCAATGTGCGGAAGGGGGAAACTCCCGAAGAGATCGAGACCGTCCTGAAGGATTTTCACGGCTATTATGTTTTGCGTCTGGTCGATAGTCCCGGCGTGCCGCGCTACAGCCATGGCGAACTCTACGAGGGTGTGGACGACACCAGCTTCCGTGGCGCTTTTCTGCACGATTGCGAGGATGTGCTTTCAAAGGCGCTCATCGAGGAAGCCTGGGAGCATAAGCTGCCCGAGGCGGCGATCCTGTACGGACAGGCCTTGCTCGCAGCGGCGGACGCCGCGGTCGCGGCCGGGCCGCTGGAGAAGCCTCCGAAGCAAGGGTTTCTGGCGCGCCTTGGCCTTGGGCGGAAGCGACGCGAGCCCCCGCCGTTCGACCAGCAACTCGATATCGTACGGGCGGCGGGCCAGTGGTTCGTCTTCTGGGGCGAGCGCGGACACGCCATCCGCGCCTGGGGCTGACCGGGCTCGCGCCTTGGCCGAGATTTAGGCTGTCTTGTCCGCATAGACGTCGAGCGCCTGGCGCAGGTCGGCGATCAGGTCGGCTTCGGCTTCCAGGCCGATATGCAGGCGCATCAGCGGGCCGGCGTAGGTCGGGACGAAGTTGCGCTTGCCGAGCTGGGGATCGCTGCCGATCGCCAGGCTCTCGAAGCCGCCCCATGAAAAGCCGAGGCCAAACACCTTCAGGGCGTCGAGGAAGGCGTCGACGGCCTCTGGCGCGCCCGGGCGCAGCACGAAGCCGAACAGGCCGCAGGCGCCGCTATAGTCCCGCTTCCAGAGCTCATGATCGGGCGAGCCGGGCAGGGCGGGGTGGATGACATCGAGGACCTCCGGCTGATCGGCCAGCCAGGCGGCGATGCGCAAGGCCGCCTCGCCCTGCAGTTTCAGGCGGGCCGGAAGGGTGCGCAGGCCGCGGAGCATCTGGTAGGCGTCTTCGGCCGAAACCGCCCAACCGAGATTGAGCACTCCGTCTTCCAGCTTCTGGACTAGGGCCGGATCGCGCGCGGCGGCCGAGCCCATGAACACGTCCGAGTGGCCGCCGACATATTTGGTCAGGGCCTGGACGCTGATGTCGACCCCGTGCTCCAGCGGCTTGAACAGATAGCCCGCGCCCCAGGTGTTGTCGGTCAGGGTCAGGACGCCTCGCGCCCGCGCCAGGGCCGCCACGGCGGCGAGGTCCTGCATCTCGAAGGTGAGCGAGCCGGGGGATTCCATGACGATCAGGCGCGTGGCGGCAATCGCCTGGTCCAGCACGGCCTGCGGCGGCAGGCGCGGATCGAAATAGCGGACGCTGACGCCGTAGCGATTCAGGACGTTGTCGCAGAATCGCCGGGTCGGCTTGTAGACGTTGTCGGCGACGAGCACGTCGTCGCCCGCCTGCAGAAGCGCCAGAAGCGCGCCGGTCACCGCGGCGAGCCCCGAGGGATAGAGGCGCACGCCCGCCGCGCCCTCCATCTCGGCCAGGGCGTCCTTCAGCGCCTCGTGTGCCGCCAGGCCGCCGCGGCCATAGGTCAGGTAGTTGTCGTCGTCATAGAGCGCCGCCGCGCAGGGCAGCAGCACCGTCGAGCCCTTCTGGATCGGCGGCCCGACCGTCCTGACTAGATCCTGCGAACCCCCGCCGGCGTGGATGAGGCGGGTTTCTTCTTCCATACGGGTTGACGGGTCGGAGCGAACTTGAGCCATGATCGACCGCACTTAGAGCCTTGCCGACTGCGCAATCAAGGAGGACGGACCAATCTCCCTGCCCAGTATTTCTTTGCGCATGTCGAGCAGCCTGGCTTTCGCCCTCGTTCTCGCCGCCTGCGGCAAGACCGAACCGCCTCCGCCCCCGCCGCCGCCCAAGGTCGAGACGCCTGTCATGGCGCAGACCTATCATCCCAAGCCCAGCCCGACCCTGGCCACGGTCCGCAAGCGCGGCTGGCTGGCCTGTGGGGTCAATTCGGGGTTGGCGGGTTTTGCTTTCGCCGACGATCGCGGCGTGTGGCGCGGCTTTGATGTCGACATCTGCCACGCCATCGCCGCCGCCACGCTCGGCGACGCCAAGGCCGTGCGGTTCTTTCCTGTCGATGCGACCGAGCGTTTCACGGCGTTGCGCGCCGGCAAGATCGACGTCCTTTCCCGCAACACCTCCTGGACCCTGGCGCGCGATGCAGGCGAGGGGATCGACTTCACGGCCATCACCTATTTCGACGGCGAGGGCTTCCTGGCTCCCAAGTCGCTGACCCTGACCAGCGCTGACGAGCTGAACGGCGCGCGCATCTGCGTCCAGGGCGGCACGGCCAGCGAGACCAACCTCGCCGACTATTTCAGGGCTCGCGGCCTGAAATACACCCCGGTCGTCGTCGCCAACGAGGCCGAGGCGCGCCGGCTCTATCAGAGCGATGGCTGCGACGCCTTCACGGCCGACGTCTCGGCGCTCGCCTCGTCGCGTTCGGTGATGAACACGCCCAACGCCCACGTGATCCTGCCGACCGTGATCTCCAAGGAGCCGCTGTCGCCGGCCGTGCGCCAGGACGATCCGATCTGGACCGACATCGTGCGCTGGACGGTCTATTCGCTGATCCTGGCCGAGGAACTGGGCGTCAATTCCAAGACCGCGCCGGAGCAGGTGAAGACCTCGCCCGATCCGCGGGTCCGCAGGCTGCTGGGCGTCGATGGCGACTTCGGCGCGCCCATGGGGCTGAAGGCGGACTTCGGCTATCAGGCCATCGTCCAGGTCGGCGCCTATGACGAAATCTTCGACCGCAATGTCGGCGCGAATTCGGCGCTCAAGCTGGAGCGCGGCCACAACGCGCTGTGGAATGCGCCGCAGCCGGGCCTGCTCTACGCCCCGCCGCTCCGCTAAAGCTTCAGGAGCCGGTGACGACCGGCGCGTCGGGCAAGCCGCCCCATTCGGTCCAGGAACCGTCATAGACCGCGGCCGTCACCCCCAGGCGCGCCAGGGCCAGGGCCAGCACCGAGGCGGTGACGCCCGAGCCGCAGGTGGTGACGATGGGCGCGCGCAGGTCGACCCCGGCCGCCTTGAACACCTCGCGCAGATCGCCCGCCGGCCGCAGGGTTCCATCCTCGGCGATCACCTGCTCCCAGGGAAGGTTGGCCGCGCCGGGCATGTGGCCGGATCGCAGTCCGGCGCGCGGCTCGGGCGCCTCGCCGCTGAAGCGGGCCGCCGAGCGGGCGTCGACCATCCGGGCCGAGCCGGTCTGCAGGATCTCGCGGACCTCGGCGGCGTCGCGGACCAGTTCGGGCGCGAAGGCTGGCCTGACCTCGACCCGACGTGGAAAGACCTCGCCGCCCTCGATGGGACGGCCCTCGGCCATCCACTTCCGCAGGCCGCCGTCCAGCACGTGGGCCCTCTCGTAACCCATGGCGCGAAGCGTCCACCACACCCGCGCCGCCGAGCGGACGCCATGGGTGTCGTAGACGACGATGTCGGCGTCGCGGGACAGGCCCAGCTCCCCCGCCGCGTGGGCGAAAGCCTCCGGCGTCGGCAGCATGTGCGGCAGGTCGGTGTCGGGGTCGGCGATGATGTCGATGTCGAAGAACACCGCGCCGGGGATATGGGCCTGGAGATACTCCTCGCGCCCGTCGCGCGCCTCGGCCGGCATATGCCAGCTCCCGTCGACGACGCGGACGTCGGGGCTGCGCAGGCGCTCGGCCAGCCAGGCGGTGGAGACGACCGGGGCCATGTCTACAGCCACTTGGGAACCGGAAAGCCACGCTCCTTCAGGAACGCCGGATTGAAGATCTTGCTCTGATAGCGCGCGCCCTGGTCGCACAGGATGGTCACGATGGTGTGGCCAGGGCCCAGGTCCTTGGCCATACGGATCGCCCCGGCGACATTGATCCCGGTCGAGCCGCCCATGACCAGGCCCTCGTGCTCGACCAGGTCGAAGATCACATTCAGCATCTCGACGTCGTCGATGCGGTAGGGGTGGTCGACGGAAAGGCCTTCGAGATTGGCGGTGATGCGGCCCTGGCCGATCCCCTCGCTGATCGAACCGCCCTCGGCCTTCAGCTCGCCCTCGGCGTACCAGGAATAGAGCGCCGCGCCGTGCGGATCGGCCAGGCCGATCTTGATGTTAGGATTGCGCGCGCGCAGCCCCTGCGCGACCCCCGCCAGGGTGCCACCTGATCCGACGGCGCAGATGAAGCCGTCGACCTTGCCGCCGGTCTGCTCCCAGATTTCCGGGGCCGTGGTCTCCACGTGGGCCTGGCGGTTGGCGACGTTGTCGAACTGGTTGGCCCAGATCGCGCCCGCCGGCTCCTTGGCGTTCAGCTCCTCGGCCAGGCGGCCCGAATAGCGGACATAGTTGTCGGGGTTGGAGTAGGGGACGGCGTCGACCTCGACCAGTTCGGCGCCCAGCAGGCGGATGGCGTCCTTCTTTTCCTGGCTCTGGGTGCGGGGGATGACGATGGTGGTGCGATAGCCACTGGCCGCGCCGACCATGGCCAGGCCGATGCCGGTGTTCCCGGCGGTGCCCTCCACGATGCGCCCGCCCGGTCGCAGCAAGCCGCGCCGCTCGGCGTCGCGCACGATGTAGAGCGCCGCGCGGTCCTTGACCGACGCCCCCGGATTCATGAACTCGGCCTTGCCGTAGATGTCGCAACCGGTCAGCTCGCTGGCCCGGCGCAGGCGGATGAGGGGCGTGTTTCCGATTGCGCCCAAAACGCTGTCTGCAACGGTCATGGCCGGATACTTAAGCCGCTCGGCGGGCAGCGAACAGGGGGTAAAGAGGTATTCCAGCCCCAGGTTTCATCGAACCGTCCTAAGCGAAGCTGCAGGCGCCTCAGCCGCGCGCGAGGCTCAGTTGCACCACATTGGTGCGCTCGGTACGGAACCCCGCCTCGCAATAGCTGAGATAGAACCGCCAGAGCTTGCGGAACCGCTGGTCGAAGCCGAGCTGAGCGATCTCCTCCCAGGCGCTTTCGAACCTGCGGCCCCATTCGGCCAGGGTGTCGGCATAGTCCTGGCCGAAGCGGACGACGCCGGTCCAGGGCAGGCCTGCGGCCTTGGTCACCGCCTGGAGCCTGGCTTCGGAGGGCAGCATGCCGCCAGGGAAGATGTACTTCTGGATGAAGTCGGCGCGGCGGCGATAGGCCTCGAAGAACTCGTCGCGGATGGTGATGATCTGCAGGCCGGCGCGGCCGCCGGGCGCCAGCATGTCGCGAATCTTGCTGAAATAGGTGGGCCAGTAGCGTTCGCCGACCGCCTCGAACATTTCGATCGAGGCCACCCGGTCGAAGCGCCCCTCGACGTCGCGATAGTCGACCATGCGGATCTCGGCCTGTTCGCCCAGGCCCTGGTCGAACAGGCGCTTGCGGGCGAAATCGAATTGCTCCTTGGAAATGGTGACGCCGGTCACCCGTGCGCCGACTTCCTTGGCCGCGAATTCCGCAAATCCGCCCCAGCCGCAGCCGATCTCCAGCACGGATTGGCCGCTTTGCAGCCCCATGCCCTGGGCCAGGCTGCGGTACTTGGCGGCCTGCGCCTGGTCGAGCGGTTGGCCCGGCCGCTCGTAGCGGGCCGACGAATAGGTCATCGTCCGGTCCAGCCAGCGCGAATAGAAGGCGTTGCCCAGGTCGTAGTGGGCGTGGATGTTCTTGCGCGATCCCTTGCGCGTATTGGCGTTCAGGCGGTGGCCGATGAAGTTCGCCGCGCGCATCAGCGGATTGCCGAGGAACAGCTTGGTCAGCCGGTCGAAGTTCAGGCTCATGGCGCAGAGCACCGCCGACAGGTCGGGGGTATCCCACTCGCCGGCCATGAACCCCTCGGCGAACCCAATGTCGCCGGCGGCCAGAACCCGGCGCATGAAGCGGAAGTCGTGGATCACGATCCTGGCGTCGAAGCCTGGCTCCGTCCCCTTGATCCGCAGTTCGCGGCCGGAGGGCGTAACGAAGGTGAGCGTGCCGCCGCGCCAGTTCAGCGCCAGCAATCGAGCCGCGAAGCGGAAGGCCGCCGGAGCCCCGTCCAGGGCGGGCAGCTTTCCGAACGCTCGAGGCGAGGCGGCGATCGCCGCCAACGATGGTTCATGCGCCAGGCTCATGGTCGCAACCCTCGATTTTTGGCAAGCGTAACACCTGATTTGGGGTTGAAGCGAATCAACACCAGTACGCGGGCGTGCGTCGGCCGGTTTCCGAGGTTCACGTTTTCGCGCTTGTGAAGCTGCCCAGCGCGCGCCACTTAGGCCAAAGCGGCGCGGCGCGCCGATCTGGAAAAGCCCCGGGATTGTCATGACCGTACTGACGCTTGACCGCTGGAATCTCTCGATTGGCGACGGCCAGCCGCTGGTGGTGATCGCGGGCCTGAACGTGATCGAGGATCTGGACCTGGCGCTGGAAACCGGCCGCCACCTCAAGGCCGTGACCGCCGAACTGGGCCTGCCCTATGTGTTCAAGGCCAGCTTCGACAAGGCCAACCGTTCGTCGGTGAAAAGCTATCGCGGCCCTGGGCTCAAGGAGGGCCTGAAGATCCTGGCCGAGGTGAAGGCCCAACTCGACGTGCCGATCGCCACCGACCTGCATGAGATCGAACAGGCCGAGCCGGTGGCGGCGGTGGCCGACATCACCCAAATCCCCGCCTTCCTTTGCCGTCAGACCGACCTGGTGGTCGCTACGGCCAAGGCGACCGCCGCGGCCGGCGGCCTCATGCATGTGAAGAAGGCGCAGTTCTTGGCGCCGTGGGACTGCAAGAACATCCTCAGCAAGATCAAGGAGGTCGCCGACGTCGGCGTCATTCTCTGCGAGCGTGGCAGCTCGTTCGGCTACAACAACCTGGTGGTCGACATGCTCGGCATTCCGGAGATGAAGAAGCTGGGCGCGCCGGTGACCATCGACGCCACCCATGCGGTGCAACTGCCGGGGGCCGACCCGCGGACCGGCGGAGCTTCCACGGGAGGGCGGCGCGACGGCGTGGCCATGATCGCCAAGGCTGCGGTGGCGGTGGGCGCGAACGGCGTCTTCCTCGAATTCCACCCCGAGCCGGACAAGGCGCTGTGCGATGGCCCGAGTTGCCTGCCGCTCGACGGCGCACGCGACCTGCTGGCGGGCCTCAAGGCCGTCCATGCGGCCGTGCAATAATCGGCGTAGGCTCTGAACATCATGGACCTCGCGGCCCTTCAGAAGATCCTCTCGGCCCTGGCGGGCGCCCGCATTGTCTGCGTCGGCGACCTGATGGTCGACCGCTTCGTCTATGGCGAGGTGACTCGCGTCTCGCCCGAGGCGCCGATCCCGGTCCTGGCCCGCAAGCGCGAGTTGGTGATGCTGGGCGCGGCCGGCAACGTGGCGCGCAACGCCGCGGCCCTCGGCGGGGAGGTCTGCCTGGTCGGGATGATCGGCGGCGACTCCGAAGGCCATGAGGCCCTTCGCCTCATGAAGGCCGAGGAAGGGGTCGAGGGTTTCGTCGTCACCGATCCGGCCCGCCCCACCACCCTGAAGACGCGCTTCGTCTCCGGCGGCCAGCAATTGCTGCGGGTCGACATGGAGACCAGCGGCCCGGCGACCGGCGAGGTCGAGCAGCGGCTGGTCCGCACGGTCCGCGACGTGGCCAAGGGCGCGGGCGTCATCCTGCTGTCGGACTACGGCAAGGGGGTCGTGACACCGGCGGTGATCGAGGCCTGCCGCGCCAGCGGGGCGCTGATGATCGTCGATTCCAAGGCGCGCTCCTTCGCGCGCTACGGCGCCGTCGACGTGGTCAAGCCCAATGCGGCCGAGCTGGCCCACGCCACCGACATGCCGACCCAGACCGACGCCGAGGTCGAGGCCGCCCTGACTCACGCCCTGACGCTGTGCGAAGCCAAGGCGATCCTGGTGACCCGCGCCGCCAAGGGCATCTCCCTGGCGGTGCGGGGCGAGGCGGTGCGGCACTTCCCTGGCGTCCCGCGCGAGGTGTTTGACGCCTCCGGCGCAGGCGACACCACCCTGGCGGCGCTGGGCGTGGCTCTGGCGGGCAAGGTCGATGTCGCCGACGCCATCGGGTTCGCCATGCTCGCCTCGGGCGTGGCGGTCGGAAAGGCGGGCACGGCGGTCGTGACGCCCGAGGAACTGATCGAGGCCTCGATCACTGCGCACATGGCCCCGGCCGAGGCCAAGATCGCCACGCCCCAGCGCCTGGTCGACGAGATCGCCCGCTGGCGCGCCAAGGGACTGAAGGTCGGCTTCACCAACGGCTGTTTCGACATCCTGCACCGCGGGCACGTCGCCTATCTCGCCCAGGCGCGGGCCTGGTGCGACCGGCTGGTCGTCGGGGTCAATTCCGACCGCTCGGTGCGCGCGTTGAAGGGCGAGGGGCGGCCGGTCAACGATCTGGAGAGCCGCGCCATGGTGCTGGCGGGCCTCGGTTCGGTGGACCTGGTCGCGCCGTTCGACGAGGATACGCCCATCGCCCTGATCGAGGCCGCCCGGCCCGACGTGCTGATCAAGGGCGCCGACTACGCCGAAAGCGAAGTGGTGGGCGGCGACTTCGTGAAGTCCTATGGGGGCGAGGTCAGGCTGGCCCGGCTGGTGGACGGCTATTCCACGACCGCGGCCATCGCCCGGATGCAGGAGAAGGCATGACCCGTCGCATCATCTTCGTCACCGGCGGTGCCGGCTTCATCGGTTCCAACATCGTGGCCAGGCTCGCCGAGGACCCGTCCCTGGACGTGGTGGTCTGCGACCGCCTGCGCGAGGCCGAGCTCGGCAAGTGGCGCAACATCGCCAAGCATCCCATCGGCGACTTCGTGGCGCCCGAAGCGATGTTCGACTGGCTGGAGAAGCGCTGGCGCGACGTGGAACTGGTGGTCCATATGGGCGCGGTGTCGTCCACCACCGAGCCCGACGCCGACAAGATCATCCATTCGAACTTCACGCTCTCTCGCGACCTGTTCCGCTGGTGCGCCGACCGCCAGAGGCGGTTCGTCTACGCCTCCTCGGCTGCGACCTACGGCGACGCCACCGACTTCCAGGACCGCGACGACGTGGAGTCGCTCACGGCCCTTAGACCGCTGAACACCTACGGCTGGTCCAAGGCGCTGTTCGACCTGTTCGCGGCGCGTCAGGCGGCCCGCGACTACGCCCCGCCCCAGTGGGTCGGGCTCAAGTTCTTCAACGTCTACGGGCCGAACGAAGAGCACAAGCATTCGATGAAATCAGTCGCCTCGCAGATCTGGCCGAAGGTCCGCGACGGCCACGCCGTCCAGCTCTTCAAGTCCTATCGCGAGGGCGTGCCGGACGGCGGCCAGAGCCGCGACTTCGTCTATGTGCGCGACGTCGCCAACGTGGTGGCCTGGCTGGCCGCCAACGAGCAGGTGAACGGGGTCTACAACCTCGGCTCGGGCGTGGCGCGGACCTTCGAGGACCTGGCGCGGGCGGTGTTCGCCGCCGCCGGCCGCGCGCCGCAGATCGAGTACACGCCGATGCCGCCGATGATCCGCGACAAGTACCAGTACTTCACCCAGGCCCATATGGAACGCCTGCGCCAGGCGGGCTACGATCAGCCGATGACCAGCCTGGAGGACGGCGTGGGCGACTATGTGAAGCGCTATCTCTCCCAGCCCGATCCCTACCGCTAGGGCGCGCATGGCCGAGCGTCCCCGGGGTTTCAGGCGTCTGGTCGCCGCGGTCGTCCTGGTGATCGTCGGCGTGCTCGCGGCGGGCGCCTATGTGTGGCGCGACGACATCCTGCGCACTCAGCTCGACCCCAAGGAGCCGTTCCAGACCTACGACCCGCCGCCGGCCCCGGACTATGCGCAGCGGTCCGCCTGGGCGCTGATGCCCCGCGCGCCTGAAAATCCGACTGACGCCGAGCCGGCCGCCGACGTGTTCTTCGTCGGACCGACCACCTTTGATGGCGGACGTCACTGGAACGCGCCCATTGACGATCCCCAGGCCGACCGGCTGTTCCGCCGGGTGATGGCGCCCAACTACGCTGGCCCGTTCGTGAAGGTCGGGCGCCTCTTCGCCCCGCGCTACCGCCAGGCCAGCCTCTACACCCTGATGACCCTGCGCGAAGACGCCAAGGAAGCTCGGCGCTTCGCCTATTCCGACGTCGCCGCCGCCTTCCGCTACTATCTGGCCCACTACAACGAAGGTCGCCCTATCGTCGTGGTGGGGGTGGAGCAGGGCGGCTCCCTGGCCGCCCGCCTGCTGAGCGATGCGGTGGCGCGCGATCCTGGCCTGGAGCGGCGCATCGCTGCGGCCTATCTGATCCAGACCGTGGTCCCGAGCGACGACGCCCCGCTGCCGCCTTGCCTGGCCCCGCGCCAGAGCGGCTGCCTGGCGGCCTGGGCCCAGGCCTACGAGGGCGACCCCGAACGCGCCCAGGCCATCCTCGACCGTTCGCTGGTCTGGGGCGAGGGCGGGCAGCTCGTGAACCTGCAAGGCCGGACGCCGATCTGCTTCAATCCGCTGTTTGGCGGCGTGGTCGACGGTCAGGCCCCGGCGCGGCTGAACCAGGGCGCGACCAACGCCACCGGCCTGGAGTGGGGGGTGCGGCCCGCCTTCCTGACCCGACAGGTCGGCGCCAGGTGCGAGAAGGGGCTGCTGCGCGTCAGCCGGCCGCACTCGGCCTCGCTGAAACCTTCGGGAAGCTGGACCGACCGGCGCAGGATGGCGCCTTACAACCTCTTCTACGCCGATCTCGAGGCCGATGCGGTCGGGCGCGTCGAAGGCTGGCTGGCCCGCCGCTAGCGGCTTTCAGCCGGCGTCCTTGAGCGGCGAGGCCGCGCGCCAGTCGAACAGTTCCTGCAGCACCCGCAGCGCCTGGCCGCGCTCGGAAACCAGCTCCGGGTCGCGTTGCAGGATCAGCCGCGCGTCGTCTCCGGCCGCGGCGATCAGGTCGCGGTGGGCGATGGGGTCGGCGAAGACATAGGCCGGGAAGCCCGACTGGCGCAGGCCCAGGGCGTCGCCGCCGCCACGCAACTCCAGGTCGGTCTCGGCGATCAGGAAGCCGTCATCGGTCCGGCGCAGGATGTCGAGCCGCTTCTGCGCGGTTTCCGACAGCGGCGGATCGTAGAGCAGCAGGCAGGCGCTCTCGCGCGCCCCGCGCCCGACCCGTCCGCGAAGCTGGTGAAGCTGGGCCAGGCCGAACCGCTCGGCCTGCTCGATCACCATGATGGTGGCGTTCGGCACGTTGACGCCGACCTCGACCACGGTCGTGGCGACCAGCACCCCGATCTTGCCGTCGGCGAAATCGGCCATGACGGCGTCCTTCTCCGGACCGGTCATCTTGCCGTGCACCAGGCCGACGCTGGGGCCGATCCGCTCGCGCAGCTCCTGGGCCCGCTGCTCGGCGGCCTTCAGGTCGACCAGTTCGGATTCGGAGACCAGCGGGCAGATCCAGAAGGCCTGCGCGCCTTGCGCCACGACCTGGTGCAGCCGCGCCTCGACCTCGGCCAGGCGGCTCATCGGCACGGCGCGGGTGGCGACCGGCGTGCGCCCCGGCGGCTTCTCGTCGATGCGCGAAACGTCGAGGTCGCCATAGACCGTCAGTTCCAGCGTCCGTGGGATCGGGGTGGCCGACATGGCGATCAGATGCACCGCCTCGCCCTTGGCCTGCAGCCGTTGGCGCTCGGCCACGCCGAAGCGGTGCTGCTCGTCGACCACCGCCAGTTGCAGGTTCTGGAAGGCGACATCGTCCTGGAAGAGGGCGTGAGTGCCCACCGCCACCTTCACCGCCCCGGACGCCAGGGCGCGGAGTTTCTCGGCGCGCGCCGCGCCCTTGTCGCGCCCGGTCAGCAGGATGGTCGCCACGCCCTGGTCGGAGAGCGGTCCGCAGAGGGTCTCGAAATGCTGGCGGGCCAGGATCTCGGTCGGCGCCATCAGCGCGCTCTGGCCGCCCGCCGCGGCCACCTCGGCCATGGCCAGCATGGCCACCACCGTCTTGCCCGAGCCGACATCGCCCTGGATCAGCCGGCTCATCCGCTCGCCCGCCGCCAGGTCGCCGCGCAAGTCGGCCAGGGCCCGCTGCTGGGCGCCGGTCAGGGCGAAGGGCAGGGCCGCTTCGATCCGGGGCGCGATGTCGCCCTTGGCGATGGCTGGAGCAGGAACGGCGCGCCGGTCGGCCTTGCGCTGGGCCATGGCGAGCTGGTGGGCCAGCAGTTCGTCGAAGGCCAACCGCCGGGCGTGGCGCGTCAGGGGCGACAGGTCGGCCTCCCCCTGGGGCGCGTGCGTCAGGGCCAGCGCCTCGCGCCAGCTCGGAAAGCCCTCCCGCGCCAGCCACGCGGCGTCCTGCCATTCCGGCAGCTCCGGCGTGCGCTCCAGCGCTTCCAGCGCGAACTTGCGCACCGTGCGCGGCGGCAAGCCAGCCGTGGCGGGATAGACGGCCTCGAAGGCGGGGATTTCCGCCGCCCGTTCCGGCGCCAGCAGATAGTCGGGATGGGCGATCTGCAGGTTCAGCCCGAACCGCTCGACCTTGCCGCTGACCACCCGGCGCGAGCCGACCGGATGCTTGGTCTCCAGGTCGCCGCCGAAGCGGCCGAAGAACACCAGGCTGAGGATACCCGTCTCATCGTGCGTCTCGATCCGCCAGGGTTGCTGAGGCGCGCGCGGGCGCTTGTAGGCGTCGATCTGCACCTCGAACACCTGCACCGCGCCTTCAAGGGCCGCGACCACGCTCGTCCGTTCACGGCGGATCACCGAATGGGGGCGCAGGAACGCCACGTCGCGCACGATCGGCCCCGCCAGCTTCTCCAACAGCGGCGCGACGCGCGATCCCACGCCCTTCAGCGAGGTCACGGGCGCAAAGAGGGGGAACAGAATCTCGGGCCGCATGGCGAGAACATAGCGCGACCGTGGACAGCCTGGGACGCCCATGATGAAGTTCGTCCAATATCAAGGGGGAGGAATCGGGATGCGTAACGCGCTTCTGGCGACCGCCTGCGTCGCCGTCATGCTGACCGGCTGCAGCCAGTCCACCGATGAGGCCAAGACCGAGGCGACCGCTGCGCCGGCGCCCCCGCCGGCGGTTCCGCCCGATCCCAGCTTCACCGGCCTGACCCGGCCCAAGGGCGACGCCCAGTTCGGCTACTACCTGCCGACGACCGAGGTGAAGGTCGGGAATTACAAGCTCGACAACCTGCACATCGCCGGCCAGCAGGGCTTCAACGACTGGGAAAGCGGCCAGCGGACCAAGACCTATGCTCCGGTCATGCTGGAGTTCGTCGACGTCACCAGTCCGGCCCGCAAGAACGCGCTGGGCAACCTGACCTATTCGGTCAAGCTCAAGGTCCTGCCGACCGCCTATCTGGTCACCGACGAGCGCGTGCGCATGGTCGGCAGCCATCCCAAGCTGGGCGAGGTCCGCATCGACGCCAGGATCGACGCCTCCGCCCTGCGCAAGAGCAAGGCGACCAAGGGCAAGGATGGCGCGGTCGTCATCACCGGGCCGCTGCAGGTCGGCGATACGCCGTTCAGTTCGGTGTCCTTCACCTGGCTGGGCGGCGACTGGGGATAGGCCCTGGCGCGGGCCGCGCGGGGGGCCTATATCGGCCCCTCCTCATGAGCATCGACGACACACGAATTAAGCGGCTGAAGTTCCGGGCCTGGCACCGGGGCTTCCGGGAAGCGGACCTGATCCTCGGGCCGTTCGCGGACAAATACGCCCATCTCCTCACGCCCGAGCAGTTCGACGCCTTCGAGGCGCTGATGGAACAGCCGGACCAGGACCTCTACGAGTGGATCGTCGAGCGCGCCCCGACCCCGCCCGAGCATGACGGCGAGATCATGCGCATGATCAAGCAGTTCCGCTTCGAGGCTTATGAGTCGCGCGGAGGGCCGCATGGCGGCTGACGGTTTCCGCGCGCCGTCGGCGGCGGAGACGCGGCGCATCGCCCAGGACCCCGGGCGGCTCGATCTCGTCGGTGCGCCGGAGGGCTTCGACGCCCTGGCGATGGCCGATATCGTCAAGGCCCGCGGCGGGCTTACGGTGTTCGTGGCCCGCGACGCCTCGCGGCTCTCGGCCTTCATCGACGCGTTCGGGTTCTTCGCCTCCAATGTCGAGGTCATCCGGTTCCCGGCCTGGGACTGCCTGCCATACGACCGCATCGGCCCCTCGGCCGGCGCTGCGGCCGAGCGGATGACCGCCCTGGCGCGGCTGGCCAAGGGCGTGGATGCGAAGAAACCGGCCCTGCTGGTGACCACCGTCCCGGCGCTGCTTCAGCGCGTGCCGCCACGGTCGGCCGTCGAAGGCGCGGCCTATTCGGCGACGGTCGGCAATGTGGTCGAGATCGCCGACCTGGAACGCTATTTCGCGATCAACGGCTACCAGCGCGCCTCCACCGTCTCCGAGCGCGGCGAGTTCGCGATCCGCGGCGGGGTGATCGACGTCTTTCCGCCCAACGCCGACGAGCCGATCCGGCTCGACCTGTTCGGCGATACGCTGGAATCCATCTGGGCCTTCGATCCGGAGACCCAGCGCTCGACCCGCCAGCTCAAGGACATCTCGCTCCTGCCGGTCAGCGAGGCCCTGCTGGACAAGGATGCGGTCTCGCGCTTCCGCCGCGGCTATGTGGAGGCGTTCGGCGCTCCGGGCGGCGATCCGCTCTACGACACGGTCAGCGAGGGCGGCCGCCGCGCGGGCATGGAACACTGGCTGCCGCTGTTCTACCCGCAGATGGCCAGCCTGCTCGACTATCTGCCCGACAACGCCCTGATCGCCCTGGATCACCTGGCCGACGCCGCCCGCGACGAGCGGCTGGCGATGATCGAGGACGCCTACGACGCCCGCGCCCAAGCCGACCGCAAGGTCCACTACCGGCCGCTGGAGCCGACCCGGCTCTATATGGACGCCGACGAGTATCGGCAGGCCTTGGCGGTTCGACCCACCCGGCGCTTTTCGGCCTTCCAGGAGGTCGAGGGCGACACCGTCATCGACATGGGCGCGCGCCAGGGCCGCGCCTTCACCGCCGAGCGCCAGCAGGATTCGGTGAACCTGTTCGAGGCCACCGCCGACCACGCCCGGCGGCTGGCGGGGGAGGGCAAGCGCGTCCTCTTCGCCTCTTGGACCGACGGCTCGTCCGACCGCCTGGGCGCGATGCTGGCCGATCACGGCCTGAAGAACATCTCGCTCGCCCCCTATTGGGATGCGGCGCGTTCGGCTGACCCGAAGATTTTCCAGCGCGTCGTCCTGCCGCTGGAGGCCGGCTTCGAGACCGAGAAACTCGCGGTCATCGCCGAGACGGACATCCTGGGCGATCGCCTGGCCCGGCCGCGCCGCCGCCGCCGTGCGACCAACTTCCTGGCCGAGGCGTCCTCGCTGACGCCGGGCGATCTCGTCGTCCATATCGACCACGGCATCGGCCGTTACGAGGGCCTGAAGACCCTCGACGTCCAGGGCGCGCCGCACGACTGCCTGGAACTGCAATACGGCGGCGAGGCCAAGCTCTACCTGCCGGTCGAGAACATCGACCTCCTGACCCGCTACGGCAGCGACGGCGAGGGCGTCCAACTCGACCGCCTGGGCGGCGCGGCCTGGCAGGCGCGCAAGGCCAAGGCCAAGGAACGCCTGCGCGAGATGGCCATCGGCCTGATCCGCATCGCCGCCGAGCGGGCGACCAAGGACACCGGCGCCATCGTGCCGCCCAGCGGCGTGTTCGACGAATTCTGCGCCCGCTTCCCCTATGAGGAGACCGAGGACCAGCTCAACGCCATCGGCGACGTGCTGGAGGACCTGGGCGCGGGCAAGCCGATGGATCGCCTGATCTGCGGCGACGTCGGTTTCGGCAAGACCGAAGTCGCCTTGCGTGCGGCCTTCGTGGTGGCGATGAGCGGCCAGCAGGTCGCGGTCGTGGCCCCGACCACCCTCCTGGCGCGTCAGCACTACAAGACCTTCTCCGAGAGGTTTCAGGGCTGGCCGGTCAAGGTGCGCCGCCTCTCGCGCCTGGTCTCGGCCAAGGAGGCCGCCGAAACCCGCACCGCGCTCGCCAACGGCGAGGTCGAGATCGTAGTCGGCACCCATGCGGTGCTCTCCAAGCAGGTCGGTTTCGCGAACCTCGGCCTGGTAATCGTCGACGAGGAGCAGCACTTCGGGGTCAAGCACAAGGAGAAGCTCAAGGAGCTTCGCGCCGACGTGCACATGCTGACCCTGACCGCCACGCCGATCCCGCGCACCCTGCAGATGTCGCTGTCGGGCATCCGCGAGATGTCGATCATCGCCACCCCGCCGGTGGACCGCCTGGCGGTGCGCACCTACATCACCCCCTTCGATCCCGTGGTCATCCGCGAGGCCCTGCTGCGCGAGAAGTACCGTGGCGGTCAGGCCTATTATGTCGCCCCGCGCATCAGCGACCTGCCCGAACTGCAGAAGTTCCTGCGCGAGCAGGTGCCCGAGGTGAAGTTCGTCGTCGGCCACGGCCAGATGGCCCCTACCCAGCTCGAGGAGGTGATGAGCGCCTTCTACGAGGGGCAGTATGATGTGCTGCTGTCCACCACCATCGTCGAGAGCGGCCTCGACATCCCGACCGCCAACACCATGGTCCTGCACCGCGCCGACATGTTCGGCCTGGCCCAGATGTACCAGCTCCGCGGCCGGGTCGGTCGGGCCAAGGCGCGCGCCTACGCCTATCTCACCACCCCGGCTGAAAAGCAGATCACGTTGTCGGCCGAGCGGCGCCTGAAGGTGCTGCAATCGCTCGACAGCCTGGGCGCGGGTTTCCAGCTCGCCAGCCACGACCTCGACCAGCGCGGGGGCGGCAATCTGCTGGGCGAGGAGCAGTCGGGTCATATCCGCGAGATCGGGGTCGAGCTCTACCAGCAGATGCTGGAAGACGCCGTGAACGAGCTGAAGGAACTGGCCGGCAAGGGCGAGGCGGCCGACCGCGGATGGTCGCCGCAGATCAACACCGGCGCGGCCGTGCTGATCCCCGACGACTATGTGCCCGACCTCAATGTGCGCCTGTCGCTCTATCGCCGCCTGTCCGACGCCGAGAAGGCCGGCGACCGCGAAGCCCTGGCCGCCGAGATGATCGACCGCTTCGGCCCTCTGCCGCCGGAAGCGGGCCAGTTGCTCAAGGTCGTGGCCATCAAGGGCCTGTGCCGCGAAGCCAATGTCGCCAAGATCGACGTCGGGCCGAAGGGCGCGGTCGTCACCTTCCGCGGGGACGAGTTCAAGAATCCGATGGGCCTCGTCGGCTTCGTCCAGAAGAACCAGGTCGCCTGGAAGATCCGTCCCGACCACAAGGTCGTGGTGAAGGGCGAATGGGAAACCCCCGAGCAGCGCCTGGCCGCGGCCGAGGGCATCCTGACCGAACTGGCGAAGCTCGCGGCCTAGAGCCCTTTAGGGTTTGGTGGAATCACCAAACCCGTTGAAAAGGGCTCTAAATCAAGCCTGCAGAGCGCGTTCGGGCGGGCGAACCGCTTAACACTTCGCCCTGACGCGCTTTAGCGGCCCGAGCGCGCCTCGCCGAGCATCCGGCTGGCCCGCAGCCACATCTCCAGCCGCTGGGCGCAGACCAGGCCGACCGCGAACAGCAGGAAGATCTCGGTGATCTCGGCGGGGCGCAGGTGCATCCACGCCGCATGGCCCTGGGCGAAATCGCGCAGGGCGTAGCGGGCGACGAAGAGGCCCATGAGCAACAGGACGCCGACCGGCGAGACCTTGCTGGTGAGGACGTGGGTCTGCGGGTCGACCGTGATGGTCGTCGTGCGGCCCCGCCACCAGCCCGCGCCGGCGCCGACCGCCAGCGCGGCCAGGCCGGCTGCGACCATCGTCGGCCGTGGCGGCGGCATTTGCGAAAGCATCATGCCGAACATCAGCAGGATCACCGCCGGCGCGATCCACATGCGCTCGACGCGCAGGGTGCGAGGCCGCAGGCCGCGCCACAGGATCAGGCCAAGGACCAACAGCGGCGTAAGGTAGAGCCAGGCTCCGCCCTGCGCCTCGGGCGGCATCAGCTCGCCTTCTGCTGGGCGCTGGCGGCGGCTTCCTCTAGCGCCTTGCCGACCAGCTCGGGCGAGCCGACCTCGGCGACGCCGATGTCGAAATCGACCACGAACGGCGGCTGGCCGTCGCCGGCCTCGAAGGCCGTGCATCCGATCACCGCGGCGATCCGCTCGCCAGCGGCGCGGGCGGCGGCCTTGCCGGTGGCGGGAAGGGCGAGGGCGAAGACCTCCTGTCCGAGCCGCGCGGCGGTGTCCTCCACCCGCACCAGGCGGCCGATCATCGATCCGATCTGCGGGATCGCCCGGTCCAGCCAGCCGCCCTTGCGCGCGGCGCTCACATCGGCTCGCTCGGCCACCTTCAGCACGCAGACCGAGAGCGGGCGGCCCCGCGCCCGCGACGCTTGGGCCAGGCGCCCGACATGGCGGGCGAACAGGTCGCGGGTGAAGAGGCCGGTGGCCGCGTCCATCAGTCCGGAGGTGCGCGCCTTTTCCAGCGCCTTGCGGATCGCCTGCTGGCGCCGGTAGCTGCGCGCCAGTTCCAGCACCCGCCGCGCCGTCTCGGTCTCCGGCGTCTCGGGCGAGGCCACGTCGGTCACCCCGCGATGATAGGCCTCCGACATGGTCACATAGCTTTCCTGGCGCATGTAGAGCAGCGCCGGCGTGTGATAGAGGCGGGTGTTGCGCCGCATGCCCGCGGCGATGGACAGCGCCTCCTGGCTGGTGTCGCCGGCCCACAGCACCACCGCGTCGAACGGCCGCTCGTGCAGGTAGTCGAAGGCGGTGTAGGCGGTGAAGGCGCCGACCACCTCGGCCCCCGACCGCGCCAGGGCGTTCGAGAGGGCCAGGAACTGCGGCGCCGGTTCGCCGATGGCCAGGACGTGGAAGGGCGCGGTGTTCGGCTCCAGCGCATCCAGCCGCCGTCCCCGGTCGGCGAAGGTTTCGAGGCGAAGCTCGAACTCCTCCTCGGCCACGGCCGTCCGCACCAGGGTCTCCAGCCGCATCACCATCTGAGCGGGATGAACCGGAGCGGCCAGGGTCAGGTCGAAGTCGCAGGCGTCGAGCTCCGGCCCCGGATCACCGATGGCGATGACCGGCAGCCGCCGCGGCGCGCAGGCGCTCTTCAACCGCTGCGCCATGGCCAGGGCCTCGTGCCCGCCGCTGGCCAGGTCGACGATGGCCGCCTCGACGCCCAAATCGGCCAGGGCGGCCGTCGCGGCGTAGGGGCCGCGCGCGGTGACCGTGCGCCAGCCCAGGCGGTCGAGCCCCTCGGCCAGCGGCCCGGCCACGGCGTCGTCCCGTGCAACGATCAAGACTCGCGCCTGCACGCCCGCCGTCATTCGCTTAAACCTGGCCTCTCGCGCAGCTCCCGCCGGATGGAGCGGGAATCGAAGCGTCAGCGGACTATACAGCCGCAGCGCGAATGACACAGCGACGGCGAGTCGCCGGCTGTGGAGCGACGCCGCTGGCCGGTTTGGCTGACGGCGCGTCACGCCTCTAGGCTCCTGGCCGACAATCAAGGGAGTCTAAGTATGGGCCAGGGACCGCTGAGCGGACTGAAGGTCGTCGAGTTCGCCGGCATCGGGCCGGGGCCGTTCTGCGGCATGCTGCTGTCCGATCTCGGGGCCGACGTGGTGCGCATCGACCGCAAGGGGCAGGGCAGGGCCTCGCCCGCCGACATCACCTCGCGCGGCCGCCGGTCCGTGGGGCTGGACCTGAAGACCCCGGCCGCCATCGAGACCTGCCTGAAGCTGATGGAGGGCGCCGATGCGGTGTTCGAAGGCTTCCGGCCCGGCGTCATGGAGCGGCTGGGCCTCGGCCCCGACGTCGCGCTCGCCCGCAATCCGAAGCTGGTCTACGGGCGGATGACCGGCTGGGGCCAGTTCGGGCCCTACGCCAACGCCGCCGGCCACGACATGAACTACATCGCCATCACCGGCGCGCTGCACGCCATCGGCACGGGCGACAAGCCGGTTCCGCCGCTGAACCTGGTGGGCGATTTCGGGGGCGGGGCGCTCTATCTCGCCTTCGGCCTGCTGGCCGGCGTGCTCAACGCCCGCGAAACCGGCAAGGGCCAGGTCATCGACTGCGCCATGAGCGACGGCGCCGCGTCCCTGATGGCGATGTTCTACGGCTTCAAGGCCAGCGGAATGTGGAAGGAACAGCGCCGCGCCAACCTGCTCGACGGCGGCGCGCACTTCTACGACACCTACCAGTGTTCCGACGGCAAATGGGTCTCGATCGGCTCCATCGAGCCGCAGTTCTACGCCCTGCTGCTGGAGAAGACCGGCATCAACGATCCGGACTTCGCCGCCCAGATGGACCGCGGCCGCTGGGACGGCCTGCGCGAAAAGCTGGCCCACGTCATCGCCCAGAAGACCCAGGCCGAGTGGACCGACATCATGGGCGCGACCGACGTCTGTTTCGCGCCGGTCCTCGATCTGGACGAGGCGCCCAGGCATCCGCACAACGTCGCGCGCCAGACCTTCGTGGAACTGGGCGGGGTGGTCCAGCCGGCGCCTGCGCCGCGCTTCTCGGCGACGCCCGGCGCCATCCAGGGCCCGCCGCCGGCCATCGGCGCGCACGACCGCGAAGCCCTTGGCGACTGGGGCTTCTCCGACGCCGAGATCGAGGCCCTGAAGGCCTCCGGCGCCTTGGCTGGATAGGAAAAGCCCCGGACGTCGCCGTCCGGGGCCAGGGTCCTTATTTCGCCGGCGCGGCCATCGGCGTGAGGTTGGTGGCCGCCGCCTTCTGCGCCACGTGATCCTCGCCCGACAGCGGGATCAGGCCCCGCTGCTGCAGGTATCCGCCCTTGCCGGTCGCCGCGTCGGAGACGAAGGCGTTGACGAATTCGCGCAGGCCCGGGGTCACCCCGACATTGGCCTTCTTCACGTAGATGTAGAGCGAGCGCGAGACCGGATAGGTCCCGTTCGAGATGGTCTCGAAGGTCGGGGCGACCCCGTCGATCTTTGCGGCCTTCACGCTGTCCATGTTGTTCTCGAGGAACGAATAGCCGAACACGCCCAGGGCGTTCGGCGTCTTGGTCAGGGTCTGGACGATGGCGTTGTCGTTCTCGCCCGCGTCGACCCAGGCGCTGTCGCCACGGATCGTATGGGCCTTGGCCTTGAAGGCGTCCTCGTCCTTGCCGTGCAGGGCGTCGAGCTCGGCCAGCTTGCGCGCGCCCTTCTCCAAGGCCAGTTCGCTGAAGGCGTCGCGCGTGCCGGAGGTCGGCGGCGGGCCATAGACCAGGATCGCCTGGGCCGGCAGGCCGGCGTCCACGTCCTTCCAGTTCTTGAGGGTGTTCTTCTCGAACGCCGCGCCCTTGGGCAGTTCGGCGGCCAGGCCGCGATAGACCTGGTCGAGCTTGAAATCGAAGGTCGGGCCGTTCTTGGCGTTGGCGATCACGATCCCGTCATAGCCGATCTTGATCTCGACGATGTCGGTGACGCCGTTGGCGACGCACTGGTCGTATTCCGACTTCTTGATCGGCCGCGAGGCGTTGGCCACGTCGGGGAAATTCGCGCCCGCGCCGCTGCAGAACAGTTTGAAGCCGCCGCCGGTGCCCAGGCTTTCGACCTTGGCGGCGCGGCCGCCCGTGGTCTTGGCGACGTTCTCGGCCACGCGGGTGGCGAACGGGAAGACGGTCGAGGAGCCGGCGGCCCAGACCTGGTCGCGGCCGCTGGCGCTGGGGCCCTTGGCGCCGTCCTTGGCGGCCTGCTGGCCGCAAGCGCTCAGGGCGACGGCGGCGATGGCGAGATAGGCGTAAGGTTTCATGGCTGTGAGCTCCCAGACCGGTGGCCCCGAGCCGCTAGCATTCTTGTTTGACACTTATGTGAAGTCGCGGTGACGGCCCCCGGGCATGAACGCGCGCCGGGCGAGGCGTTCAGCCGGGGTTCAGGGGGCCGATCCGATATTGCGCCTTGTCCGGACGCCGCAAATCTCCCGTCCCTCGACGCGGCGGTTCGGATCGATGGCATGACACGCCCATCGGCGGCGCGCCGGCGACCCCGGCGCGCCGTTCGGGCGTGCGGCGATGGCGGGGTTGCGTCCAGGGGCGAGCTTGCGCACCTTCCGCGCCATGTCGTTTCAACAGAGAATCCGCGCCTTGCGGGACGCGGACTGGGATCCGATCCACTGGATTCGCCTGGCGCTCCTGGTCGCCGGCCGCGCCCTGCGCCGCCTCTGGGGGCGGGACGTCATGCTCTATGTCGGCGGCGTTTCCTTCTTCGCCATGCTGGCGGTGTTCCCGGCCCTTTCCATCGGCATCGGCGTCTACAGCCTGCTGGCCGACCCCGGCGAGGTGGCCCACCAGGCCGAGGCCATGGCCCGCCTGCTGCCGGCCGGCGCTCAGACCCTGTTCCAGGGCGAGCTCGAACGCCTGGCCCAGGCGCCGTTCCAGGCGGTCTCGGCCCAAAGCGGCGTGGCCCTGGTCATCGGCGGCTATGCCGCGCACCGCGGGTTCAAGGCCCTGCTGGCGGGCTTGTCCTTCATCCATGACGAGGACACCCAGCGCGGCTTCTTCAGCTTCAACCTGCTGGCGCTGGCGGTGCTGATCGCCGCCTTCGTGATGATGGCCTTCTTCTCGGCGATCTTCTTCTATTTCCGCTTCATCGGCGCGGCCTTCGGCCTGCGCCCGCTGGCCGGAGTCTCCTGGCTCTACAGCGAATGGGTCTGGGCGAGCTTCGGCCTGACGGTCGCCATGAGCCTGATCTACCGCTTTGCGATGTCCAGCCGGCCGGTCGCCTGGCTGCCCTCCATCCTCGGCGGCGCCAGCGCGGCGATCCTCTGCCTGTTCGTGTCCTGGGCCAGCGCCGTCTATGTCGAGCAGATCGCCCATCTCGGCGCGACCTACGGCTCGGTCGCCGCCGTCGTCGTCTTCCTGATCTGGCTCTCCTGGAGCGTCAACGCTGTCTTCTTCGGCGGCGCCTTCGCCACCGAGATCGAGCTGGTGCTGGAAGACCGCCGCCAGCATCGGCTGGCGAGCGAAGCCGTCTAGAGCGGCTTGCCGACCAGGAAGCTCAAGGCGCCGTCGTCCTCGCCGATCTCGACGACCTCCATCCCCGCGCCCGCCGCGAAGTGCGGTACGTCGATCCGGGCCAGAGGATCGTCGGCCAGCAGCCGCACGCGTGCGCCCGCCGGGGCCGCCTCGAGCGCCCGCCGAAGCCGCAGGGTCGGCACCGGACAGCGATGGCCGCGTGCGTCGACAAGGATTTCAACATCATCCATGACCGCCGGCTTACAGTCACAAGGGCTTGAACCCAAGCCCTCGTGTTTTGCAATCGGGACGTGTTGGCCCTAGCCCACTGGAGGCATGGCGGAAACCTTCACGACGAACGTCCCGGCCAGGCTCGATCGCCTGCCCTGGAGCCGTTTCCACTGGATGGTGGTGATCGCGCTAGGCGTCACCTGGATCCTCGACGGACTGGAAGTCACCCTGGTCGGCTCGCTGTCGCCGGCCATTGCGGGCGGCCTGGCGCTTTCCAGCACCCAGATCGGCCTTTCCGGCAGCGCCTATATCCTCGGCGCGGTGCTCGGCGCCCTGATCTTCGGGCGGCTGACCGACACCTTCGGGCGACGGCGGCTCTTCACCATCACGGTCGGCGTCTACCTGGTCGCGACCATACTGACCGGCTTTTCGTGGGACTTCTGGTCGTTCCTGCTGTTCCGTTTCCTGACTGGGGCCGGCATCGGCGGCGAGTACGGTGCGGTCAATTCGGCCATCCAGGAACTGATCCCCGCGCGCCGCCGCGGCTATACCGACCTTGCGATCAACGGCAGTTTCTGGGTCGGCGCGGCCCTGGGCGCGGCCGGCTCGCTGATCGTGCTGGACCCTCAGATCGTCGACCAGGCCTGGGGCTGGCGGCTGGCCTTCATCATCGGCGGGGCCCTGGCCCTGATCGTCATCTACATCCGCCGCTACATCCCCGAGAGCCCCCGCTGGCTGATGAGCCACGGCCATCCCCAGGAGGCCGAGGCCGTGGTCGCGGCCATCGAGGCCGACGTCCAGAAGCGGTCGGGGATCGTCCTGCCGCCGACCGCGGGTCTGCCGACCCTGCGGCTGCGCCCGATGCGCACCTCCTGGCTCGACATCGCCCGCTCGCTGATCGTCCGTCATCCGAAGCGGACCGTGCTGGGGATCGTGCTGATGTCGACCCAGGCCTTCTGCTACAACGCCATCTTCTTCACCTACGCCCTGGTCCTGACCAAGTTCTACGGGATCGCACCGGCCTCGATCGGCTGGTTCATCCTGCCGTTCGCGGCGGGCAACTTCCTCGGCCCCCTGCTGCTGGGCCACTTCTTCGACTCCATCGGCCGCAAGCCGATGATCTCCCTGACCTACGGCCTGTCGGGCGTTCTGCTCTGCCTGACGGGCTGGGGGTTCGCCGAGGGCATGCTGTCGGCGGTCTGGCAGACCGTGGCCTGGACGGTGATCTTCTTCTTCGCCTCGGCCGGGGCCAGCGCGGCCTATCTCACCATCGGCGAATCCTTCCCGCTGGAGACGCGTGCGGTGACGATCTCGCTGTTCTACGCCTTCGGCACCCTGCTGGGCGGGGTGGGCGGCCCGGCGCTGTTCGGCGCGCTGATCGAGTCGGGCGAGCGTCACCAGATCTTCTGGGGCTACCTGCTGGGCGGAGGTCTGATGTTGCTGGCCTCGGTGGTCGAGTTGTTCCTGGGCGTCGCCGCCGAGCGCAAGCCGCTGGAGGAGGTCGCTCCACCGCTCTCCATCATCGACGACGCGCCCTAGACCTCGGCCGATCTTCGGCAACTGCTTGGTTTTACGTGTAAACCTGGCCGCAACACCTGGCGTGCATAGTGCCTCGTCTTTCGGATCGGGGCCGCATGCAATCTCTGTCGCGCAGGTTTCAGCTCAGCCTGGGGGTGATGTCGACTATCGTCACCGCCATGGGCGCCGTCGCGGCGTTCATGGTCTTCCAGGGCGAGCTGTCCAATCGCCAGATCGCCTTCCTCGGCGACTACGTGGCCGAGCGCAGCACCAATGTGGACAAGCGGTTCTCGAACCTCGAAGGCCTGCACAGGTCGGCCGCCCAGGAGCTTGAGCGCCGCCTGCAGACCCTGACCCCGGCCGAGGTGGATCGGCTGACCGAGCGCTATTTCCCCGCGCGCCCGGACGGCACCCGGCGCAGCCGCCCGGAGGACTTCGACGGCCGCCTGACCCCTGATGGCGACTATGTCTATGGCATGGGCGCCTTCATCGTCCGCGCCGCGGAGACGCCGCCCCTGGAAAAGGCCGCCCTGGCCGCAGCCTTCCAGGTGGTGTCCGGCTTCGGCCAGGCGGCCCATGGCCAGTACGACAATTTCTATTTCTTCACGCCCTCGGCCCGGCTGGTGATGTTCGGCCCGGACCGGCCCGACCGCCTGATGTTCTATCGGCACGAGGCGCCCGCCGACCTCGACCTCAGCAAGGAGGAGATGGCCACTCTCACCTCGCCGCAGAACGATCCGGACCGGCTCACCCGCTGCACCAATCTCCAACGGCTGGTCCAGGACACCCGCGGCGAACGCCTCGCCACCGCCTGCCTGACGCCCGCCTATGCCGGTGGCCGCTATATCGGCTCCTTCGGGTCCTCGCTGGAGCTGACCGGCTTCTTCCTCGACGCCATCCGCAACACGCTGCCCGGCGCATCGAACCTCGTCGTCACCTCCAAGGGCGAACTGATCGCCTTTCCTGGCTTCCAGACCCCCGGCAAGGCGTCTGAGGCTACGGTGGCCGGCTATGAGGAGCGTTTGGGCCTGCGCGCCCTGGTCAAGGCGATCAAGGCCGACGGCCGCTCGCACGGCGTCATCGAAAACCCCGCCCGCGACGAGATCGTGGCCTATGGCCGCCTGACCGGCCCGGATTGGTATCTGCTGCTGACCTATCCCAAGGCGGCGGTGACCCGGTCGGCCATGCTGTCGGCTTCCTGGGTGCTGGCGCTTGGCTTGGTGGCCTCGACCGCCCAGCTCTTTCTGGTGGTCAGCCTGGCGCGCCGGACCATCGTCCAGCCCCTGCGGCAACTGGCGGCCACCTGCGAGCCGGAGGCCTTCGGCTCCGGCGAGCGGCCCGACATCGGCAAGGTCGAGGCGCGCAACGACGAAATCGGCGTGCTGGCCAAGGCGCTGCGCGGCGAGCGCGACAAGGTCGAGGAGGTCATGGCCTCGCTGGAGGACCGCGTGCATGAACGCACCGCCGAGCTCGAACGCGCCAACGCCGAGAAGTCGCGTTTCCTCGCCAATATGAGCCACGAGCTGCGCACGCCCCTGAACGGGGTGATCGCCATCTCCGAGACCCTGGCCGCCGAGCAGACCTCGCCCAAGAGCCGCGAGTTGGCCGAGTTGATCGTTTCCTCCGGCCGTCTTCTCGAACAGGTCCTGACCGACATCCTTGACTTCTCGAAGATCGAGGCCGGCGAGATCGCCCTGGCCGCCGAGCCGTTCGCCCTGCGCGCCATCGTCGGCCGGATCGCCGAGCTGCATCGCGCCGCGGCGGAAGCCAAGGGCCTGTCGCTGGACTGGAGCGTCTCGCCCCAGGCCGAGGGATATTTCATCGGCGATGCGGTTCGCCTGACGCAGGTGCTCTCGAACCTGCTCTCCAACGCGGTGAAGTTCACCGAAGCCGGGGGCGTGACCCTTCGGGTGGAGCGCGACGGCACCGGCCCGCTGCGCTTCTCCGTGAGCGACACCGGCATCGGCTTCAGCGACGAGGTCAAGGCGCGGCTCTTCCGCCGCTTCGAGCAGGCCGACGATTCGATCCGCCGCCGTTTCGGCGGCACTGGCCTGGGCCTGGCCATCAGCCGCTCGCTGGTTGAGCTGATGGGCGGGGAGGTCGACGTGGTCTCCCAGCCGGGCAGGGGATCGACCTTCACCATCACCGTGGCCCTGGCCCAGACCCAAGGTGCGGAGGAGGGCGCCTCCGGCGGCCCGTCGACCGTGCTCGACATCGCCGGCCGCCGGGTGCTGCTGGCCGAGGATCATCCGACCAACCAGAAGGTGGTCCAGTTGATCCTGCAATCGGTCGGCGTCGAACCGGTCATCGTGGAAAACGGCGCGCTGGCGCTCGCGGCCCTGCGCGCCGAGCGGTTCGACATCGTGCTGATGGACATGCAGATGCCCGAGCTCGACGGGCTCTCGGCCACCGCCTCCCTGCGCGAGTTCGAAGCCGAGAACGGCCTGCCGCGCACGCCGGTCATCATGCTCACCGCCAATGCGCTCGACGAGCACGTGCGCGCCAGCAGCGAGGCGGGCGCCGATCTGCACCTCTCCAAGCCGATCCGCGCCGCCGCCCTGATCGAGGCGATCGTCGATGCGATCGGGACAGCGGAGGCCCCGCAGGACCTGGCCCGCCCCGCAGGCCTTGAAGCCGGCCTCAGGCCGTAAAGACGCTTTCGGCGGTCGCGCGGTCCAGGATGCGGAACTCGCCGGCGGCCAGGTCGCCTGGCAGGGCCAGCCCGCCGATGCGCTCGCGATGCAGGTCGATGACATGGTTGCCGACCGCGGCGAACATCCGCCGGACCTGGTGATAGCGGCCTTCTTCGATGACCAGCCGGGCCTGCCGTTCGCCAAGGGGTTCGAGGATGGCCGGCAGCAACGGCTTGTCCTCGCCCTCCAGCATCATCGTCCCCGATGCGAAGATCGCGCCTTCGTCGCCGCCGAGCGGCCGATCCAGCGTGGCCAGGTAGCTCTTGGCTACGTGCCTGCGGGGTGAGATCACCCGATGCAGATAGTCGCCGTCGTCGGTGATGAGCAGCAGACCTGAAGTCTCCTTGTCCAGTCGCCCGACGCTCGAGAGGGCCGGGTCGCGCACGCGCCAGCGGGGCGGCAGCAGGTCGTAGATCCGCTGGCCCGCCTCCTTGTGCGAACACACCACGCCCAGCGGCTTGTGCAACATGACGATCATCGGCGGCGGCGGATCGACCGGCCGGCCCATCACCGTCATGCGCCGGGGCAGGTCGGGACCGATGGCGATGCGCGCGCCGGCGTCTTTCACCGCCACGCCGTCTAGGACGATCTCGCCGGCCACGGCCAGGCCGTGCATCTCCTTGCGGCTGCCATAGCCGAGATTGCCGAGCAGCCGGTCGAGCCGCATGGTCGGAACCTTGCTCATCGCCGCGCCTCGAACACCTTGTAGCCGCTCGCATCGGCGACCGGGCTTACGCGCTTGAACGCCTCGGCCAGCACGCCCTCGTAGGGCAGGTGGCGGTTGGCGGTCATCCAGAGCACGCCGCCGGGCGCAAGCACCGAGGCCGCCGTGCGGATGAACGCCTGGCCGAGCGCGCGATCCTCCTGGCCGCCGTCGTGGAACGGCGGGTTCATGACCACGAAGTCCAGGCCCTCGAGCCTTTCGCCCGCTCGCCTCACGTCTGCCCATTCGAAACGGGCGCGCTCGTCCACCACGTTGCGCCGCGCGCAGTCGAGCGCCCGGCGATCCAGTTCGACCAGGGTCAGGGCGGTCACCGCCGGCGAGGTCAGCACCTTGCGCGACAGCCAGCCTATTCCCGCCCCGAAGTCGGCGCCGCGCCCGCTCAGCGCCGGCAGGCGGCCCAGCAGCAGGTCGCTCCCGGGGTCCAGGCGGTCCCAACTGAACACCCCCGGCTGCGACCAGAGCCCCGAGGGCAGACGCCGCGGCGCCCCTTCGGCGATCGCCGCGTCCAGCCCGGCGACCTGCGCGGGCCGTTCGACCGTGCAGATGCGGTGATGGCGTCGGGAGGTTTCTGCGGCCTCGCAGCCTAAACCTGCCAATATTTTCCGGATTCTCAGCCCGCCCTTGTCCTTCGGCGCGGCCGCCGTCAGCAGCCCGCCCGGCTTCAGCGTCCGCAGCGCCTGGGCCAGCACATGGCGTGCCTCCACCGCCCCCGGCGGAACCTGCACCACCACCTCCTCCCAAACCGCGTCGGGCGCTGCGGCCATGTCGTCGGAGCCCGGAATGAGCGGCGAAAGCTGGCGCGCGCTCCTGGGCGTCTCGACGACGTCCGGGCGCGGGGTTCCATAGACGGCTGCAGGCAAGGCGGTTTCCGTTCGACTCTCCAGCCGCCCCTATGTCCCACCCGGCCCTCCGTCGCAATCGGACACGCAAGTTGAGTTGGCGGCCATCGCGGCCTGCGGGACCTTTGCGGCATGTCTAACTTGCCGCAGCAGCATTCCACAGCCGTCGTCGCGCCAAACGCCCAGGTAGATCCAACCTGTACGATTGGCCCCTATGCGGTGATCGGTCCTGATGTTCGCTTGGGGCCGGGCAACGTGGTCGGGTCACATGTCGTTATCGAAGGGCGCACCGAGATTGGCGCCGACAATCGTTTCCTGACCTCCTGCGCTATTGGCGGCAGCCCCCAGGTCGCCGGTGCGGCCGACCATCAAGGCGCATTGCGCATCGGCGACCGCAACGTGTTCCGCGAATTCGTAACGGTTCATGGCGGTCTTCGGGAGCCGACGGTGATCGGATCGGAAGGCCTCTTCATGGCCAACGCACATGTCGCACATGACTGTTGGTTGTCCGACCGCGTGGTGCTCGCCAATGGCGCGACATTGGGCGGTCACGTCGTTCTTGAGCAAGGGGCGCAGGTCAGCGGGCTAAGCGCGGTTCATCAGTACGTGCGGATTGGGCCTTATGCCTTCGTGGCGGGCGGGGCGATGGTGGTGCAGGATGTCCCGCCTTTCTGCGTCGTCCAGGGCGATAGGGCGCGCCTGGCGGGCCTGAACACCGTCGGGCTGCGCCGCGCCGGATTTTCCGAAGACGCAATCCGCAGCCTTCGCCGGGCGTACCGGACATTGTTTTATGGAGCAGGCGCTCTGGAAGAGCGGATACGCGACGCTCTGGCGTTGGCTGACGAGCCTCACGTACGCACGTTCACCGCCTTTCTGCGGGGCGGACAACGGGGCGTCATCACCACTCCTCGGCGAAGGGAGGCTACGGCGGGACGTGAGGCCTCATGCTGACGCTTGCCGTTTGTCCCGCGATGGGCCAAGTCGTCCTCCCTGTTCGCGCCGCCTTCGCCCGTTTCGCACCACATTCCTGTGAAACTGGACGAGGCTCGGTCGTGGAATCACCGGCGGCGGCCGCAGGGACGCACGAGGAGTCTTGAGAGCATGGCAGTTTCCCCCTTCACCGGGCCGGCGGTCACCCAGTTGAAGCCGCGGATCGTCGTGTTCGGGGTGGGCGGCGCAGGCGTCAACGCGGTCAACAACATGATCGAGTCCGGCCTGGAGGGCGTGGACTTCGTGGTCGCCAACACCGACGCCCAGCAGCTCTCGCTTTCCCTGGCCAGCCAACGAATTCAGCTCGGCGTGCAGGTGACCCAGGGCCTGGGCGCGGGAGCCAATCCCAACGCCGGCCTCAGCGCCGCCGAAGAGTCGGCCGAGGAGATCATCCGCTATCTCGACGGCGCCGACATGGTCTTCATCACCGCGGGCATGGGCGGCGGCACCGGCACGGGCGCAGCGCCTTTCGTCGCCAGGTGCGCGCGCGAGCGCGGCATCCTGACGGTCGCGGTCGTCTCCAAGCCGTTCCGTTTCGAGGGCCGCCACCGCATGCGCCTGGCCGAGATGGGCCTGGAGCAATTGCAGCAGTTCGTGGACACCTCGATCATCGTCCCGAACCAGAATCTGTTCCGCATCGCCACCGAGCAGACGACCTTCGCCGAAGCCTTCGGCATGGCCGACCAGGTGCTGCACTCGGGCGTGCGCTCGATCACCGACCTGATGGTGCTGCCCGGCCTCATCAACCTCGACTTCGCCGACGTGCTGAGCGTCATGGGCGGCATGGGCGCGGCGATGATGGGCACGGGCGAGGCGACGGGCGAAGGCCGCGCGGCCGGCGCCGCTCACAACGCCATCCAGAACCCCCTGCTGGACGAGACCTCGCTGGCCGGGGCCAAGGCCGTGCTCATCAACGTCACCGGCGGCACGGACATGACGCTGCTGGAGGTCGACGAGGCGGCGAACGTGATCTCCGATCAGGCTGATCCGGACGCCAACATCATCTTCGGTGCGGCGTTCGATCCTTCGCTGGAAGGCAAGCTGCGGGTGTCCGTGGTGGCGACGGGCATGAACTCGGTCACGCCGCCGTCCAGCGGCGACACCCTGCAGTCGCGGACCGCCGACTCACAGCAGGAGCCGGCGGCGCAGCAGCAGGCGTCTCAGCGCCGCTTCTGGTAGGCGTCAGCGCGCGCGGACCGGCGCCGCCTTCGCCTGGCGCCGGCTGCGGACGAGGGTGAGCGTCCCTCCGACCAGCAGGGCCGCCGCCGCGACGAGATAGGGGCAGTGCGGCTGGCCGGCCGATCCGCAGATCACGCCCAGTTCGGCCACGCCCCGCGCCGCCAGCCAGGCCAGTTCTCCGCAGACCGCCGAGCCTGCCAGCATGGCCGCGCCGGCGGCGGTGGTCAGGTCAGACTTCAATTCGCTCATATGCCGACTCCGGTGTGATGCGACACCTGACCGCTCCGTCCGAAGCGGCGCCTTGATCAAAATCAATGCCGCCAAGGCCCTCGCGCGGCCTTTACCGACCCAACGCTGTCACCACGACTCGCTTGGGGGACCATGACGACTTTGCCTGTCAGAGAGAGCAGGACGCCGCTGGACGCGGTGCTGCTGTTCGCCATCACAGGAGCGCTCGCCTTCGCCGCGCTCCTGGCCACGGCCTTCACGGCCGATCCGCTCTTCAGGTTCCAGGGCTGGATCTTCATCGCCGCCGCGGTGCTGGCGCTGTCGGCCATGACCTACCTGATCAACGCCGGGGGCATGCGCTCGCCGGAGGACCGCTACGCCGACGGCGTGGTGAGGGCAGGGGTCATCGCCACCATGGTCTGGGCCATCGTCGGCATGACCGCCGGCGTGCTCGCCGCGGCCCAGTTGTCGTGGCCGACCATCTTCTACTTCCCCGAGGCCGGGTGGCTGAACTTCGGCCGGCTGCGCTCGGTGCACACCTCGGGCGTCATCTTCGCCTTCGGCGGCAACGCCCTGATCGCCACCTCCTTCTACGTCGTCCAGCGCACCTGCCGCGCCCGCCTCGCCGGCGGCGTGTGGCCCTGGTTCGTGTTCTGGGGCTACCAGCTCTTCATCGTGCTGGCGGCGTTCGGCTACCTGGCGGGCATCACCCAGTCGCGCGAATACGCCGAGCCGGAATGGCTGGTGGACCTGTGGCTCACCATCGTCTGGGTGGTCTACCTGCTGGTCTTCCTGGGCACGCTCTGGAAGCGCAAGGAGCCGCATATCTATGTGGCCAACTGGTTCTACCTGGCCTTCATCATCACCATCGCGATGCTGCACATCGTCAACAACCTGGCCGTTCCGGTCGGGGGACTGAACCATCGCAGCTATTCGCTGTTCGCCGGGGTGCAGGACGCCCTGCTGCAATGGTGGTACGGCCATAACGCCGTCGGCTTCTTCCTGACCGCCGGCTTCCTGGCGATGATGTACTACTTCGTGCCCAAGCGCGCGGAGCGGCCGGTCTATTCGTACCGGCTCAGCATCGTCCACTTCTGGTCGCTGATCTTCATCTACATCTGGGCCGGCCCGCACCACCTGCACTACACGGCCCTGCCGCAGTGGGCCCAGACCCTGGGCATGACCTTCTCGATCATGCTGTGGATGCCCTCTTGGGGCGGCATGATCAACGGGCTGATGACCCTGTCGGGGGCGTGGGACAAGCTGCGCACCGACCCGGTGATCCGCATGATGGCGGTGTCGATCGCCTTCTACGGCATGGCGACCTTCGAAGGCCCGCTGATGTCGATCCGCGAGGTCAACGCCCTCAGCCACTACACCGACTGGACCATCGGCCACGTCCACTCCGGCGCGCTGGGCTGGGTCGGCTTCATCACCTTCGGCTCGATCTACTGCCTGGTGCCCTGGCTGTGGAAGAAGGAGCGGCTCTATTCGCTGCGCCTGGCCGAATGGCACTTCTGGATCGCGACCCTCGGCATCCTGCTCTACATCTGCGCGATGTGGGTCTCCGGGATCATGGAAGGCCTGATGTGGCGCGAATACACGCCCCAAGGCTTCCTCGCGAACTCCTTCGTGGAGACGGTTGCGGCCAAGCACATCGAGAACGTCATCCGTACGATCGGGGGGCTCATGTTCCTCGCCGGCGCGGTGATCATGTCCTACAACCTGTGGCGTACGATCCGCATGCCCAGCACGGCGCCCAGCGCCCAGTCGCTGGCCGGTCCCGCCCCCGCGCTCGTCGCGGCCGAGTAAGGCGAGGTCGCACCCATGTGGAAGCATCACACCAAGCTTGAGAAGCACTCCCTGCCGCTGGTCATCGCGATCCTGATCGTGGTGTCCATCGGCGGGATCATCGAGATCGCGCCGCTGTTCTGGCTGGAGAGCACCGTCGAGAAGGTGGAGGGCGTCAGGCCCTACACCCCGCTCGAGCTCGCCGGCCGCGACATCTACATCCGCGAGGGCTGCTACACCTGCCACTCGCAGATGGTCCGCCCGCTGCGCGACGAGGTCGAACGCTACGGTCACTACAGCCTGGCCGCCGAGAGCATGTACGACCACCCGTTCCAGTGGGGCTCCAAGCGTACGGGACCCGACCTGGCGCGAGTGGGGGGCAAGTATTCCGACGCGTGGCACAAGGATCACCTGATCGATCCGCGCTCGGTCGTGCCGGAATCTGTCATGCCGCCCTACGCCTTCCTCGCCGAGAAGACCCTCGACTACCGCGACATCAAGGAGAAGATTCGCGCCATGACCCGGGTGGGCGTGCCCTACACCCAGGAGATGATCGACAACGCGACCGAGGACCTGGAGACCCAGGCCGATCCGTTCGCCTCGCCGACCCAGTTCCAGGCCCGCTACGGCGCCAAGACGCTCAAGCGCGACTTCGACGGCGAACCCGAGAAGATCACCGAGATGGACGCCCTGGTCGCCTATCTCCAGATGCTCGGCACCCTCGTCGACTTCTCGACCTACCAAGCGCAGGCCCCGGAGAACCGTCGATGAGCGACCTGACCTACGAAACGGTCGCGCGCTTCGCCCAGCAGGGCGGGCTGATCTACTTCGGCGCGATCTTCCTGGCCGGCGTCGCCTATGCGCTCTGGCCGCGCAATCGCGAGGCGTTCAAGCGCCTCGCCCACCTCCCGCTGCAAGATCATGAGGACCAGCCCGATGGCCAACCGTGAGACTGACGAGGTCACCGGCGTCGACACCACGGGTCACGAGTGGGACGGCATCCGCGAACTGGACAACCCGCTGCCGCGCTGGTGGCTCTACATGTTCTGGGCCGGCATCGCCGCGGCCGTCGTCTACTGGGTGCTGATGCCGGCCTGGCCGGGGGTCAGCGGCTACACCCGCGGCGTGCTCAGCCAGTCGGACCGCGCGGACGTCGCCGTGGCCCTGAAGGACCTCCAGACGATCCGGGGCGTCCAGGCCGCGAAGCTGAAGAACGCCACCCTGGAGCAGATCGAAGCCGATCCGGAGCTGCAGGCTTACGCTCAGGCTGTGGGCCAGTCGGTGTTCGGCGACAACTGCGCCACCTGCCATGGCGTGGGCGGGGTAGGGGCCAAGGGCTACGCCAACCTGCGCGACGACGTGTGGCTGTGGGGCGGCAGTCTGGAGCAGATTCACCACACCATCCAGGTCGGCATCCGCTCCGACAATCCGCAGAGCCGCATGTCCCAGATGCCCGCCTTCGGGCGCGACCAGATGCTGACCTCGGCCCAGATCAACGATCTGACCGAATACGTCGTGGCCCTGTCCGGGCGCACGGCCGACGCCGCGGCGGTGCGCCGCGCCGCTCCGATCTATCAGGAGCAGTGCAGCGCCTGCCACGCCGCCGACGGGACCGGCGACCAGGCCCAGGGGGCTCCGAACCTGACCGACCAGGAATGGCTCTACGGCTCCTCGCGCGCCGATATCCAGGGCCAGATCTGGAGCGGCCGCGGTGGGGTCATGCCGAGCTGGCAGTCGCGTTTCGATCCCGAAACGCTGAAGGCCCTGGCTGTCTACATCCACTCCAACGCTGGGGGTCAGTAGCCCCGATGACCGTCGTCATAGACAGGACCAACGCTCCCAAGCGCGGCGCAGGTCCCGTCTCGGCCGCCGCCCATGCTCGCAAGAGCGCCGATCCGGGCGGCGGCCTCTACAAGCCCCGCGCGCCGATCTATCCCAAGCTGGTCCATGGCCGCTGGCGCGCGATCAAGTGGGCGGTGATGATCGTCACCCTGGCGATCTACTACATCACCCCCTGGATCCGCTGGGACCGGCCGGGAAACCTGCCGGATCAGGCGGTGCTGGTCGATTTCGCCGGTCGCCGGTTCTATTTCTTCGACATCCAGCTCTGGCCGCAGGAGGTGCACTTCATCACCGGCCTGCTGGTGCTGGCGGCCCTGGCGCTGTTCCTGGTGACCGCGCTCTTCGGCCGGCTGTGGTGCGGCTATACCTGCCCGCAGACCGTCTGGACCGACCTCTTCATCTATGTCGAGCGCCTGTTCGAAGGCGACCGCAACGCCCGCATGCGCCTGGACGCCGCGCCCTGGTCGTTCGACAAGGCCTGGCGCAAGGTCGGCAAGCACGCGGTCTGGCTGGGCATCGCCTTTGCGACCGGCGGGGCCTGGATCTTCTATTTCCACGATGCGCCCAAGCTGCTGCACGATTTCTGGACCTTGCAGGGTCCGGCGACCGGCTATGTCTTCTGCGCCCTGCTGACCTTCACCACCTACGTCTTCGCCGGCACCATGCGCGAGCAGGTCTGCATCTACATGTGCCCGTGGCCGCGCATCCAGGGGGCGATGCTCGACACCCATTCGCTGCAGGTCACCTATCGCTACGACCGCGGCGAACCGCGCGGCGCGCACAAGAAGAGCCAGGGCTGGGAAGGGCGCGGCGACTGCGTCGACTGCCACCAGTGCGTCACCGCCTGTCCGATGGGCATCGACATCCGCAACGGCCCGCAGCTCGAATGCATCAACTGCGGCCTCTGCATCGACGCCTGCGACGAGATCATGCTGAAGGTCGATCGTCCCAAGGGCCTGATCGCCTACGACACCGACGCCGCCGTCGAGTCGCGCGCGGCGGGCAAGCCGGCCATCTATCGCCTGATCCGGCCCCGCACGATCTTCTACGCCGTCGCCTTGGCGGCCGTCTCGGGCCTGATGGTGTGGGGCCTGGCGACGCGGCCGACCCTGGACCTGCATGTCCTTCGCGACCGCAACCCGGTGTTCGTGCGCCTGCACGACGGCGCCGTGCGCAACGGCTACACCGTCAAGATCGCCAACCGGACCTTCTATCCGCAGACCTACAGCGTCCGCTTCGACGGCCCTTCCGGCGTGATCCTGAAGACTCCGGGACTTGAGGCCGTGGGCGATACGGTCGCGGTCACCGTGCCGGCCAACGAGGTCCGCTCCGTCCGCGTCTTCGCCACCTTGCCGCCCACGGCCCTGACCGCGGCCAACCTCCCGGCCGCCTTCGTGGTCCAGGCGGGCATGGCCGAAGCCCGCGCCAAGACCACCTTCCTTTCGGGAGCTGCGAACGCCGAATGACCGACACCGCTGCAACCTCGTTCCGAATCAAGGGCTGGCACGTCCTGGCCGCCGTCGTCGGCTTCTTCGCCGTGGTCATCGGGGTGGACGCCGCCTTCCTGGTTGCCGCCTATCGCAGCTTCCCGGGCCAGGTCTCGGTGACGCCCTACGAGGACGGCCTGGCCTTCAACCGCGACGTGGCCCGCCGTCAGGCCCAGGCCGCGCTGGGCTGGAGCGCCACCGCCGCCCCCGTCGCCGGCGGCGTCCAGGTCGAGATCGCCGACCGCGAGGGCGCTCCGGTCCAGGGCCTGACGCTCGTCGGCCAGCTTCGTCGCCCGGCGACGGAAGCGGGCGAGATCGCCCTGAAGTTCTCCGAAGCCTCGTCCGGCCGCTATTTCGCCGCGGCCAGGCCCGGCGCCGGCGCCTGGGACATCGAGGCCAGCGCCAAGGACCATCCCTTCAAGGCGGAGCGCCGACTGACATGGCCATGACCGCACCGGCGCCGACGGGCGAGCGCCAGGATTTCTCGGCTTTCCTTCGCCCGGCCCGGGACGGCGGCCGCTCCATCGAACTGCTGGTGAAGGGCGCGCGCTGCGCAGCCTGTCTCTCCAAGATCGAACGGGAGATGAAGGCCCTGCCGGCGGTGGCCGCCGCGCGACTCAACCTGACGACCGGCAAGCTGACCGTCGAGTTCGAACCCGGCGCTGGCGATCCCAGCCTGCTCCTCGAACGCCTGGACAAGCTCGGCTATCCGGCCACGCTCTACGATCCGGGCAAGGCCGCCGAGGTCCGCGACGCCGAGGGGCGCCGCCTGACCTTCGCGCTCGGCGTGGCGGCGTTCGGCGCCGGCAACGCCATGATGTTCTCGGTCCCCATTTGGGCGGGCCTGTTCGGCCAGGAGCTGGGACCGGCCACGCGCACCCTGATGATGTGGCTGAGCGCGGTGATCGGCGCGCCCTGCGCGATCTACGCCGGGATGCCGTTCTTCGAGTCGGCCTGGCGTTCGCTCCGCTCCGGCCGGGCCAACATGGACGTGCCGATCTCGATCGGCGTCATCCTGACCCTGGCCATCAGCTTCATCGAGACGGTGCTGCGCGGCCGCGACGCCTATTTCGACGCCGCCGTCTCGCTGCTGTTCCTGCTGTTGATCGGCCGCTGGCTCGACCACCGGCTGCGCGCCAGCGCCCGCAGCGCCGCGGCCGATCTGCTCGCTCTCCAGGCGCCTTCGGCGGCGGTGATCGGGGAGGGCGGGATCGAACGCCGCACCCCGCTGGGCGAGGTCGCGCCGGGCGACGTGCTGATCGTCCGCCCTGGCGAGCGGATCCCCGTCGACGGGATCGTCGCCGGCGGCGCATCGGACCTCGACAAGTCGTTGCTGACCGGAGAGACCGCGCCGGTGCGCGTCGGCACGGGCGAGGCCTGCCAGGCCGGCGCCCTGAACCTCAGCGGCGTCATCCGCCTGCGCGCGACGGCCCGGTCCGAGGATTCCGCCGTCGCCGCCATCGCGCGGCTGGTCGAGGCGGGGACTCAATCGCGCTCGCGCTATGTGCGCCTGGCCGACAAGGCCGCCAGCCTCTATGTGCCGGTCGTCCACTCGGCGGCCGCCCTGACCTTCGTCGGCGGCTGGCTGCTGGGCCTGGGGCCGCGTGAAGCCCTGCTGCGCGCCGTCGCCGTGCTCATCATCACCTGCCCCTGCGCGCTGGGCCTGGCGGTTCCGGCGGTGCAGGTCACCGCGTCGGCCCGCCTGTTCCGTCGCCGCGTGCTGGTGAAGTCCGGCGCGGCTCTGGAGCGGCTGGCCGAGGTCGATCACGTGGTCTTCGACAAGACCGGCGTCCTGACCGAAGGCCGTCCTCAACTGGTGGACGCCGCGCCTGTCGCGGTCGCCATGGCCGCGCCCCTGGCGCGCGCCTCGTCCCATCCGCTGGCCAAGGCCCTGGCGGCGGCCCATCCCGGCCTGACCGCCCTGGCCGAGGACGTGCGCGAAGTCGCAGGCCAAGGAGTCGAAGGCCGCATCGGCGGCCGTATCGCCCGTCTCGGCCGCGCCGATTTTGTCGGGGTCAAGGGCGCCTGCGCGGCCGAGACCGAGCTCTGGTTCGGCTTCGAAGGCGACACCAAGATCCGCTTCGTGTTCGTCGACCGCCTGCGGGCCGACGCCGCCGCCACGGTCGAGGCTCTGAAGGCTCGCGGCCTGACCGTCGAGATTCTCTCCGGCGACGTCGCCAGCGCGGTCGAGGCCGCCGCTCGCGCCGCCGGCGTCGCGGCCTGGCGCGCCGGGCTCACCCCGGCCGACAAGTCGAACGCGGTTCGCGAGGCGACCGCCGCCGGCCGCAAGGTGCTGATGGTCGGCGACGGCCTCAACGACGCCGCGGCCCTGGCCGGGGCGCACGCCGCCATGGCGCCCGGCACCGCGCTCGACGCCAGCCAGAACGCCGCCGACCTGGTCTTCTCCGGCGAGGGCCTGGGCGCGGTCGTGGAGGCCTTCGACGTCGCCAGGTCCGCGCGCGGCCGGGCCCTGGAGAACTTCGGCTTCGCCGCGCTCTACAACCTCGTCGCCGCGCCCGCCGCCATGCTCGGCTTCGTCAATCCGTTCGTCGCCGCGCTGGCCATGTCGGGATCGTCGCTGGCGGTGACGCTCAATGCGCTGCGGACCGGAGCGGGGAGGCGGTCATGAACATCCTGATCTTCCTCGCCCCGGCTTCGGTCATGCTGGCGCTCCTCGGCCTCGGCGCATTCTGGTGGACGATGCGCAGCGGCCAGTACGACGATCCTTTGGGCGATGCGTCCCGCATCCTGGTGGAGGACGAAGGTCCGATCGCCGATTGATCGATATCACGGCGATAAGGCGCTGATTCCGCGATGTTCCCCGGCGGACAGGAGACCCGCCGTGACGGCTACAATGCTTGCAACACCCCGCTCGCTCTACGACCTCGTCTCGCGCCACGATGGCCGCGCCCCGCGCTACACCAGCTATCCCACCGCCGTGCAGTTCGCCCCGACGGTCGATGCGGCGACCTATCGCCAGTGGCTGGCCGCCCTGCCGCTGGACGAGGCCGTCTCGCTCTATCTGCACATCCCATTCTGCGCGCGCCTCTGCTGGTACTGCGGTTGCAACACCCGTGCGGTGAACCGTCACGATCCGGTCGAGGCCTATGTCGCCAAGCTGGTCGAGGAGATCCGCATGGTCGCCGGGGCCTTGTCAGGCCCGATCCCCGCCTCGGCCATCCATCTGGGCGGCGGCACCCCGAACATGCTCTCGCCCAAGGATATGGACCGGCTGTTCGGCGCGCTGGGTCGCGCCTTCACCATGACCGCGGACATGGAGGTGGCCGCCGAGCTGGACCCGCCGCTCCTGACCCGCGAATGGGTGGCTGCGGCCGCTTCGCACGGCCTGCGCCGCGCCAGCCTCGGGGTTCAGAACCTGTCGCCGGACGTGCAGGCGGCCGTCGACCGCCACGAAACGATCGGAGAGATCGCCCGCTGCGTGGATTGGCTGCGAGCCGAAGGCGTCCGGTCGATCAATCTCGACCTGATGTACGGCCTGCCGCATCAGAACCGCTCGAACACCCTCTCGACCATCGAGGCGATCCTGCCCCTGCGGCCAGAGCGGATCGCCCTGTTCGGCTACGCCCACGTCCCCTGGATGAAGCCGCACCAGAAGCTGATCGACGAAGCGGCCCTGCCGGATGCGCCCTCGCGCCTCGACCAGGGCGAGGCCGCCGCCGAGCGCCTGCAGGAAGCCGGCTACGTACGCATCGGTCTCGACCACTTCGCCTTGCCGGATGACGAACTGGCCATCGCCCTGGCCGAGGGGCGGCTGCATCGCAACTTCCAGGGCTATACGACCGACGCCGCGCCCGCCCTGATCGGCATGGGCGCCTCGGCCATCGGCGCCTTTCCGCAAGGCTACGTCCAGAACCTGACGAAAGAACTGGAGTGGCGCGACGCCGTAGAGGCCGCAGACCTGCCGATCGCCCGCGGCGTCGCCCTGACGCCCGACGACCGGTTCCGGGCCGAGATCATCGAGCGGCTGATGTGCGACATGGCCGTCGATCTCGAGGTCATCGCCGCCCGCCACGGCCGCGACTGGTCGGACCTTGCGGGCGATCTCCCCCGTCTCGATCCCTTCATCGAAGACGGCCTCCTCGAGCGTCACGGCCCGCGCCTCAAGGTCGCCCCGGACGGCCGCCTGGTGGTCCGCGCCATCGCCGCCGTCTTCGATTCCTATTTCGAACCCGAGGCGGGCCGCCACTCGCGCACGCTTTGAAGGCTGGCGGCGCGGCGCGCGCGATGAGACGGAGGCTTGCCTTAAGGCCATAGTCCGCTGCAGCTCTGCTGAGTATGGATTTCGATGCGGAGCAGCGTGAAATCCCTATCAGGCTGGGGGTCTGGCAGAAGATGAGGGCTGAAATCGTCGAGAGACGGGAAGTCACGAGGAGCGGGGGCGACAGCCCCGGTCCCGTATCGCTCAGGCCGCGGCTCGCCGACCTGTCGCCGGCCTATTTCGGGCTGGTCATGGCCACCGGCATCGTCTCTCTCGCGGCCCTGATGATGGGCCATTCGAGCATTTCCCGTGGGCTGTTCTATCTCAACGTCGTGCAATACGCGGTTCTGTGCGTGCTGTATGTATTGCGAGCCTGGCGTCATCCGCGCCGGTTCTTCGGCGACATGGTCGGACATCTGACCGGGCCGGGCTATTTTACGATGGTCGCCGGCACCTGCATTCTGGCGAGCCAGTTTCTCATTCTCGACGACAATATAGTGGTGGGCGAAACGCTGTGGCTTTTGGCCGCCATCCTTTGGCTTTGCCTCACCTACACGATCTTCACCGCGCTTACGGTGCGGCATGAGAAGCCCACGCTCGACAAGGGCATCAGCGGAAGCTGGCTGCTGGCCGTGGTGGCGACGCAGGCCATATCGGTCTCCAGCGCGCTGCTCGCCGCGCGCATCGGCCAGCCTTACCGACTCGAGCTCAATCTGCTGGCGCTGTCGATGTGGCTGTGGGGCGGCATGCTCTACATCTGGATGATGTCGCTGATCTTCTATCGCTATGTCTTCTTCCGCTTCGCTCCGGACGATCTTGCGCCGCCTTACTGGATCAACATGGGCGCGATGGCGATTTCGACCTTGGCCGGCTCGTTGCTTATCTTGAACGCGCCGCACGCCCCGTTTCTGACGTCGCTGCTGCCGTTCCTGAAAGGCTTTACGGTTTTCTACTGGGCGACGGGAACCTGGTGGATTCCGATGCTGGTGCTGCTCAGCGTCTGGCGTCACGGCTACGAGCGTTTTCCGCTTCGCTACGATCCGCTCTACTGGGGCGCGGTGTTTCCGCTCGGCATGTACGCCGCCAGCACATGGCAGATGAACCGCGCCATGGAGCTGGATTTCCTGTTCGCGCTGCCTCGCGTCTTCTTCTGGGTCGCGCTGGTCGCGTGGACGATCACCTTCTGCGGCATGCTGCACGCGCTCGTGCGCGGAGCGCAGACAGGCCGACGATGACCTTCACGAGCGGGGATGGCGGATGGGGTGGGTGTCTCCCCCCGACGCCAAATCAACGGCTTAGCACGTCTAACCCCGCCGAAGGGCTCCATTGAATCACAACGGCTTTCGCCCGGCTTGTCTAACCGGGGGATCGCGCTGTGAGCACTCCCGCCATCGTCGTCGCCGAGGTCCAGAAGAACAGCCGGGAGCGGGTGCGCGTCGCGCTCGACCGGTTCAAGGGCCATGACCTGATCGACGTCCGCGTGACGGTCGAGATGACGCAGGCGACGGGCATCTACATGCCGACCGGCAAGGGCGTGAGCTTGAAGGTCGCCAAGCTTCCCGAGCTGATCGCGGCGCTACAAGCCGCCCAGGCCAGGGCTGTGGAAGAGGGGCTGCTCACCATCGAGTAGCGCCCCCTTCACATAGCCCAGCCCGTCTGTCGGGATCGCGCGTCGCCGGCCAGCCATGCCGGCGGGGATCAGCGAAGGCACAATGCAAGGGGGCCATCAGCCCCCAGTCGTGGCAGGGCAGCAATTCTCCCGAGCCACCGACAATGCCCGCACCGCTGGCGGATCGGCGGCCGGGCAGTCGCGCCTACAAGCGCACGTAAAGGCCGAACGATGTCACCGGCCTCCCCGTAACAGGGTCGTGTCGATCCGCCTGTGTCTAGGCTCCGAGCTCGGCTCCGAGGTTCAGATGCAAGCTTTCCTCGCAGGGGGAAAGCTATGCCCTCACCAAACTCCCACCAAGGTTCAGGATGGGCGCAAGAGCGACATGAGGGGCATGGGCCTGAAGCCCATGATCCCGACGAACAGCATCAGCGCCTCAGAACTCACACCCCTTTGAATCAATGAAATAGGAAGCCCCCTCGGGGGGTTGGGGGGTACTCTTTCGCGTAGCAGCACTCGTCCCGCGGACACGAAACGCCAGCCTTAGCAACGCCGGCTCCCGTGAATCCTCTATCCGAGGGCCTTCCAAAAAAAATCGGGCCGCCGTGCGTTTTCGCGTTCGCGTCAGCTATCTCGCATGAGGTGGAGCGCCGCGCGCATCATGGCTCGGATCGCCTCGGGCCGTGTTGGCGGCTCCGGCTGAGCCTCACGCCAGGCGTCGAGCGCGGCTAGGTCATCGGGTTGCAAGCGAACGCCGATCAGTGTGCCGATGCCGGTTCGCGGCCGGCCTCCGAGGTTTTTGTTATCAGTGCTTGACGGCATGAGGTTTTTGATAACACTCGGGGCAGGCCGAGCGGAAGCGCCAACTCCCGCCCGGCCCTAACCTGAACAGACGATGGAGCTCGTCATGTCCGAGGCTAACTCTAGCCTTAGCACGCCCGCGCGTGCCCTTCGCCCCCTCAACCAGCGCCAGCGCCGCGCCCTCGCCGAGACCGCACTGGAGCGTGCTCTCGATGCGGTGCAGGCAGTGCTCGAGGTTCTGGACACCATCGACGGCGACCCTGACCTTGAGCCGTCTTTGAGCTCTGTAGGGGCCTCGTCGCCGGTCCTCGACCAGAGCCGCTGGGCGCAGGGCCGCCGGGATGACGCTGAAGACGAGCACGATGGCCGGGAGCCGCAGTGCGAGGACGAAGGCGCTCAATGTGAAGACGAGGGCGCAGACAATGGGGACGCCGACCCGCTCCGACAAGGACTATGCTGACCTGATCGGCAAGTTCGAGCTGCGCCAGGTCGCGCTGATGCTGGACGAAGGCCGGGCGCTGGACGGCGCCACCGCCGAAGTCGTGCAGGAGCTGCGAGCCCAGGGCGGCTATCGCGGCGTGCCGGTTCCCTGGCAGGCCCTGGAGAAGCGGGCGGGCGAGACCGTCGCCAGCGGCACGCCGAACCCGATCCGCACCCTGCCCATCATCGACCGCATCTTCGCCGATAGCGCTGCGGTGCGGATGGGGGCCTCCATGGTCAACATTGACCAGGGCCTGGCGGAATACCCCGTCACCACCAGCTCGGTCGCGGCCGGCTGGGCGACCACCGAGACCGGGAGCGTCGCCGGCCCCACCGCCTACGCCACCACGGATCGCCCGCTGGCGCCCAACAATACCCTGGGCGTGACGATGAAGATCACCCGCAAGACCCTGAAGCAGTCGGGTGATGCGCTGGAGCAGGCCGTTCGCCGCGACATGAACGGCGCCATCGGCGAGAAGCTGGACGCCGCCGTTTTCCTGGGCGCGGGAGCGTCGGGTGAGCCGGCCGGCGTCCTGGTCGGTTCCTACGGCATCACCAGCACGGCGGTGAACGCGGCGGCGACCTGGGCGGCTTTCCGCTCCGCAGTCACCCGCTTCATCGTGGCCAACGCGGCGAGCGGCCCCGGCGCCGTGAAGCTGCTGATCCGCCCCGAAATCTTCGACTTCATGGATGACACCCTGATCGACGGGACGGCGGTGAGCGAGTGGGACCGGCTCATCAAGAACATCCCGCTCGGAAACATCGTCATGTCGAGCAACGCGTTGGCCGCGCCCACCGGCGGCCCGCCCACCGCCTCCAAGGCCCTGCTCACCACGACCGTCGGCGGCGTGCCGCCCATCTTCGTCGGGACCTGGGGCGCCATCGACCTGATCCGCGATCCCTACTCGGATGCGGCCTCCGGCGGCCTGCGCCTGACGGCGCTCACCACCATGGACGTGACCGTGAGCCGTTCCGCACAGCTTCAGATCCTCACCGGCGTCGAGAACGCGCTTGAGGAAGAAGGCGGCTGATGCTGTTCGGCGGCTTCGATCCTGCCGAGCTGGAGATTCGGAAGCGCAGAAACGGGTCGCGCCGTCTGCGCGGCCGCTTCCCTTATCGGAAGCGCGCCGTCCTGAGCGACGGCGGGCGCAATGGCGGCAAACCGAAGAAGGAGCAGTTCGCTCCGGGCGCCTTCGCCTATCGGGTCAATCGGCCCGAGGAGGACATCCACCTCCTGTTCGGCCACGACTACGACAAGCCGCTCGCCTCGCGCGGGACCGGAACGCTGACGCTGAAGGATGCACCGGAGGCGCTGGAGTTCGAGGCCGAGATCACGCCCCGGATCGCCGATACGTCGCATGGGCGCGACGCCCTTGCGCTGATCGAGGCCGGGCTTTCGGTCGGCATCTCTCCGGGCTTCCGCATCCCGCCCCCGCGGGCCGTGCCGGCGGACCAGGCCGAGAAGATCGAACACGAGCCCTATGTCCCGTCCCGTGGAATGCACGGAGCCATCATCCGCACCGTTCTGGCCGCGCTGCTCTACGAGCTGAGCGTCGTGACCTCGCCTGCCTACAAGGAGGCGACGGTCGAGGCCGGGGACGATGACGAACCCGTCGATGAAGACGGTGACGGCATCGACGACAACACTGGGGAGCAGATCGCGGCGCGCAATTGGAAGCTGGACGATGCCTCCGGCCTGATTGTGCCCAGGCCGCACGCGCTCGCCCGCTGGAGGCTTTGATGGCGGCGACGACGATCAGACAGGCTGAGACGGCCCCGGCGGAATATCCTGACGCGCCTTACCCCATGTCCGCGGCGGCTATGGCCTTGCCGCCGGAGATGGTCTGGCAGCGGATCGAGTCCTACGTCGCCCATCGCTGGACCGAGCGCGCGGTGGAGTGGATCGTGGAGGGGCCGGGCGAATGGCATCCGCCGCTCGCACCGGCGACGATCGGCGCGGTCGAGGTGTGGTCGAGCACAGATGCGTGGGAAGCGGCCGAGCTGCGCCCTTCGCCGCTGGGCGGCTACTTCCTACCGGCCTCCGGCCCCTATCGCTTCACGGCTGACGTAGGTGGTGGCGACGTGCCCGAGGCGGTCATGGAGGCGTTCCGTCGCCTGGCCGAATACATGGCGAACAAGCCCGGCAAGGCCGGCGCACGCAGCGAGTCCGTCGCCGCCGGCAGCATCAACATCTCACACTCCCGGTCCCCGTCGTGGATGGCCCAGGCCATGCAGAACAGCGGCGCCGGCGACCTCTTGAGGAATCTTCGCCGTGTTTAACTGGTTCAAGCGCGCGGATCGGCGGGAGCGTCGCAGCTCCGGTTCCGGCTTCACGGCGGAGATCATCGCGGCCCGCGAAGCCTATGTCAGCGGCCGGCGCGGCATCGCCGAACTGACCGCTACGGCGCAGAGCTGTGTCAGCTTGTGGGAGAACGGTTTCGCCCTGGCCGACGTGGGCGGGACCGACATGCTCGACAGTCGGTCCCTGGCCTTGCTGGGCCGATCCCTCGCACTCCGGGGTGAGGCCGTCTTCCTGATCCGTGACCGGCTTGTGCCGTGTAGCGATTGGGACCTCCGCACCCGCAACGCCGAGCCCTCGGCCTATCGCCTTTCGATCCCCGAAGCGGGGGGAGGGGTGACGCAAACGGCCCTAGCCGGCGAGGTCCTCCACGTTCGCATCGGCTGCGACGTCGCCGCGCCCTACTACGGGACGGCCCCGCTGAAACGGGCGAACCTGACAGCCGGGTTGCTCAACGCCCTTGAGAGCGCACTGGGCGAGGTGTTCGAGAACGCCCCGCTGGGCTCGCAGGTCGTGCCCATGCCCGAACAGCCGGACACCGACAACGCGGCCTTGGGGCGGTCCTTCCGTGGTCAACGGGGGCGCGTCCTGCTGCGCGAGAGCGTCGAGGTCCGCGCGGCCGGCGGGCCGGCGCCTTCCACGGACTGGAGGCCTGCCAGCCTGTCTCCCGACATTGAAAAGTCCATGACGGTGGAGACCTTGGCTGCGGCGCGCGATGCCGTGTCGCAGGCTTTCGGAGTTTTGCCGGCGCTCTGGTCCGGCCAGGCGCAGGGGCCGTTGGTCCGCGAGGCGCAGCGTCACTTGGCGCAATGGATGTTGCAGCCCATGGCCACCCTGATCGCCCAGGAGGCGACGGAGAAGCTGGGCGGCCGCGTCACCATAGACACGATGGGGCCGACGCAGGCTTTCGATGCCGGCGGCTCGGCACGCGCTTTCGCCACGCTTGTCCAAGGCTTGGCCATGGCGAAGGAGGCCGGCGTCGACGCCAAGGCCGCGCTGGCGATGCTCGACTGGGCGGATGGACAGGTGAACTAGGAATCCCGCGCCCTATGTCCTTCGGGGCGCGCGATGGGCTCGACGGTGCCCAGACCATGGCAGGTTGAACCGTTAGGGCCGGGGGTGCCGCCGCCCCCGGCCCTTCCATTATCGCGTGGGGCAGTAGAGCAGACCGAGCGTGCGTGCCCCGTCCGCCCGCGATTCCGGGTCCATCCGATCCGCGGGAAGCTGGTTCAGTTGCTCTATTGAAGCGTCCAGCAAGCGGGTCGTATCAGCCTGATTGAGCACACCCTTGCGCTCCAGATGCCGCAGCAGGTGCTGCATAGCGATTGCGAGCGCGTAGGCTCGGCCTTCCTCGATCATGGTTCCGCCTCCTAAATTATGTGCGATGCGCAGATTTCCGTTTACCACGCCAAATAGGTGCGTTACACATAATTCTCATGGGCCCGAAAGAGCTGATCCCGATCCTGGCCGAAATGTTCGGAGTGCCGTTCGAGACGGCATGGGTGCTCGACCGTGCGTTGGCCGACAAGGGCCTGCGCACGAAGAGCAAGGGACGTAAGCCGCTCCCTATGTCGCGCCGCGACGCCATTCACTTCCTTCTGGCCTGCATGAGCGCGCAAACCGCAACTCGCGCCAGTGAGGACGTGGAATACTGGGCTTCCTTCACCTGGAAGCCCAACGATCCGCACTGTGAAGAGGTCGGCACTGGCGACCCAGATGAGGAGCTCTTCAAGCGCTACCCGCGTGGGTATAAGGAGCACATCGTCGAGCCGGCGATTTCGTCGGGCATGGACGGCGAGATTCATCTTGTCGATTATCTGCTTCTGCTAACGCGGTGGCTCGCTGCGCACGGCCCCGACGCGGCGGACGTGAAGTTTCAGATTGTCACCACGCACGAGTCCGCCGCAGTTCACTACGAGCTGCAGGGGTTCGGGGAAGTGCATGTCGATCACTTCTTCAGGCCGCGGGGACTAGCAGGCCGCCAGAGCGCGGATGTTGAGACGGGCATCTACAAGGGTGCTTACATCTATGGAAATCCACTCCTCGCCATAGCGGCCCGCACTGACGATCCGCTTGCGGAGGCGTCGGCATGACGAGCGTTGTGATCGGACGCGCGGAGATCGCCCACCGCCTCGGACGGAGCGAGCGCACGGTCACGCGCTGGATTCGGCTGGGCATCCTGCCGGCGACCCATACAGGGCCTGCTCAGAACAATCTCTTGCTGGTCCGCGCCGAAGACCTTGAGCGCGTCCGGGCCATGTTCTCCGGCCACGAGCAGGTGGCCTGATGGCGCGCCCCGACGCTCTCCCGCTCAGTCTCCCACCGCGTGGTCTCTCGCGCGAGGTCGCGGCGCAATACATTGGAGTCAGCGTCGGCAAGTTTGACGAGATGGTGGGCGACGGCCGGATGCCGCAGCCCAAGCGCATCGACGCCCGGAAGCTCTGGGACCGTGACGCCCTCGACCGCGCCTTCTGGGCTCTGCCCGAAGACGGTGAGGGCGTGGGCGGCGAGGCCAATCCCTGGGATAACGCGGCATGAAGAAGCGGCCGAAGGGCGTCTCCTGCTACCGCGACCGCCACGGCAAGCTGTGGTGGAAGTTCCGCGGCAAAGGGCTGAAGACGGCCACCACGAAGGCGATGTTCGACTCGGCGGAATGGTGGGCCTGGTATAATGCCGCCGCGAACGGCGAGCGCGCGCCGCGAGGCGCTGGAGCCGAGCGCACCCTGCCGGGCAGCCTGAACGCCCTCGCCGTGGCCTACTACACGTCCGCAGACTGGCTGCTCCTGAGCAAGAACACGCAGGCGACCTATCGCGGCATCCTCGATCGGTTCCGGGCGGACGTGGACAAGGCCGGCGCCAAGCTGGGCGACAAGCCCGCGGCGGCGCTCCAGCCTCACAACGTCCGCGCCTTGCTCGACGCGCGCGCCAAGACGCCCTCTGCGGCCAACAACCTCCTGAAGGTGCTCCGCGCCGTGATGAAGTTCGGCGTCGAGCGCAACATGCTTAAGGCCGATCCCACGGCCGGCGTGAAGCCGCTGAAGAACAAGACCGAGGGCTTCCACACCTGGACCGAGGAAGAGATCGAGGCTTTCGATAAGCGGTGGCCGCTGGGCACGCAGGAACGCCTTGCCAAGGATCTTCTCCTCTTCACCGGCCAGCGCCGCTCCGACGTGCGCCTGATGGGGCCGCAGCACATTCGCGGGGGCGTTGTCAGCGTCCGCCAGCAGAAGACCGGCGCCTATCTGGAGATCGCCGTCCATGACGACCTCGACGCGTCGCTGAAGGCCCGGCCGACCAATCACCTCGCCTACATCACCACGCCCGCCGGAGAGCCCTACACCGAGGCTGGCTTCGGCAACTGGTTCTCGGACGCGGCCCGCAAGGCCGGCCTGACGAACTGCAGCGCTCACGGCCTCCGTAAGGCCGCCGCCCGCCGCCTCGCCGAAGCCGGCTGCACGGCCAACGAAATCGCCGCCGTAACCGGCCACAGCACCCTGAAAGAGGTCGCTCGCTACACCCGGGCGGCCGATCAGCGCCGCCTCGCCGGGGCCGCGATCCGCAAGATCGGCGGCACGCAAGGCGAACAAAACTCGTCTAACCCTGAGAACCGGTTAGACAAAACGGGGACCAAGTAGTTGAAAAAACACGCCCAAATGAGAGCGATGGCGGGCGGGAGACGAAGAAACCGAGAACTACACCTACGCTATAGCCCTCCAAAATGACACCTGAAAGCCGCCGAAGATCGACAGAAGGGGCACGGGTTGGCATTATGTTGCCCGTGTCCAACCGCAGGAGCGATGCAAGGACAATCCGCGCGCAGCGTGAAGGAGCAGAACCATGGTAGTCGTGATGTTGATGAGCGTGGCGCTAGTCGCCGTCCTTTGCGTCGTGGCCTATAAGCTCGCAGTCTATGCTCTGCCCTTCATGCTTGGATTGACTGCTGCGCAATTCGCCTATCAGACCGGCTCCGGCGTGATAGGTGCCGGGCTGGTCGGCCTCGTTTCCGCTGGCGTGGCGTTTGGCATCCTCGCTCTGCTGTTCGAGACGTTACGCATCCCAATCCTGCGTTTGATCGTGGCGCTGATCTTTGCCGCCCCCGCCGCCGTCGCGGGCTATGCGCTGGTCTATGGCATCACCAAAGAAGCGGTGCCCTCTGAAATCTGGCGTCAAATCTTCTGTTTGGTCGGCGGCGGCTTCGTTGGCGTGTCGGCTTTGATGCGACTGGCCGCACCGTTGCCCACCAGCCCCGCGCCTGCCCGCTGAGATTTGCAGAAGCAGCGAGGGGCCGTGACCGAGCAATTTAGCGACACCGATCATTGGAAGCTGCTCGCAACGGCGAAGCGATTCTTGACCGGAGCAGACGTGCTCCGGCGGTCGGAGGAATACCAGACATCCAGAGTGTTATTTACTCCGGTCCTCCATCTCACAGCCCACGGAATCGAGGTGCTGCTAAAAGCAAATCTGCTTGGGGCGGGACTCACGCTTGACGATGTGAAAAAGAAATACGGGCACAATATCGCGGCGCTTTGGGCGGATGATCTGAACCAACTTCTGCGAGATGGGGCTGCATCGGAAGCTCGGAAGGTTTGGCAGAACGCCCAAGCCGATGGGAAATGGCCGGATCGTTTTGATGATGATCCCGTGGTCCTTCTGGAAGAATACCTCGCTGCCATCAATGCGCTGCACACGGCGGCGTCCGAATACGCCTTGAGATATGTCGCTGCATCCGAAATGACCGCGCCAAGGCCGCACCTTCTCATAGAGACGTTCTTGCCGGTTTCCGATCTTTGCGTTCGGCAACCACGCGCGCTTGTGCCTTCAAGCTGATATGCGGACCCGGCGCTAAAGCGCCGGGTCATTGTCACTAGCGGCCCTCCGGCTCTCTACAGCGCAATGTGGAAGCGCGTTCGCCTCCAGGCCGGCGCGGCTGCCGCCGCGTTTCATCTGATCGTTACGAAGAAGATTGCTAAGGGCGTTGCCCTCGCGCGGCGCAAGAAAACTCTCCGGCCTTTCGCGGCATAAACGGCCCGCTCCCCGCAAGCGGGTCCCCTCCATTTATTCCACGGTGCCAAAGACTTCTCCTGCGCCTTGCTACCCGTGGCTCGCCGCCGGGCAAGGGTTCAGGAGCGGCGCTGCGCTGCTCTGAACCCCAAACCCGAGGATCAGAGACATGACCAACCTTTCCCACAACAATCCCCGCATCTATGTCGCCTGCCTTGCTGCCTACAATAACGGCTATCTGCATGGGGCTTGGATCGACGCGGATCAGGGCGCGGACGAAATCAGGGACGAGATTGCCGCGATGCTAGCGCGCTCGCCGATCAAGGGCGCGGAGGAATACGCCATTCATGACTATGAGGGTTTCGAAGGCGTCAGCATCAAGGAATATGCCGGCATCGACACCGTGGCACGCATGGGCGCTTTCATCGCCGAGCATGGCGCGCTAGGCGCTGGCTTGCTGGAGCAGTTCGTCGGTGACATGGACCAAGCCGAAACCGCTTTGCGGGACTGCTATCATGGCCAATTCGCCAGCCTTGCCGACTTCATGGAGGATTTGACCGCTGAAAGCGGCGTCACGATTCCCGAGGCGCTGCGCTACTATATTGATTGGAAAGCAATGGCCCGTGACGCTGAAATGAACGGCGAGTTTTTCACAGTCGAAACCGCACATGACGAAGTGCATGTGTTTTCCAGCCAATGAAAGCCGGAGCGCCTTGCCCGCACTTTTGCGGGCGGGCGTGTCGCGGAAACATCGAAATAGTGTTAAGCAGAAAATAACCAATATTGATCGGGTTGGCCGCTCAACGTATCTGCTTTGAGCGGCTTCTATATTTCTAGCGATCTTTGAACCTCTAAGGGCTGGGCGCTGCCTTGCGCGCCCCGGCTTTGGGAGGTGACGCCATGCTTAGCATCGACTGGCGTTCGCCGGCGGCATACAGGCACGCGAAGCACATTTCGGCCGCCGGTTTCGCTTGGGAATATCTGCGCCGGAATAACGATTATCGTCAGGATTTCCTGACCATCGCACTAACCGGAGGACCGTCCGGCCGTGACCTTGAAGCGTTCGCGGATCGCTGGGGGTTGCGATTTCCCATGCGATCCCGACGCGCCGCATTACCGGCCGCCGCCAATCTGGAGTCCGAACCTTCAACCGCAAGCGGTGATGCTGTCGCCCGTCGAGCATAAGGACGGCGACACCGAACCGATATTGACGCTTGCGCAACTCGCCGGCCTCGATCTGCGCCGCGCTGCCGATGGCTGGCATGGTATCTGGCAGGTTGATGGCGTCACACATCAATTCTGGCTTCCCGAGGCGGTGCCCGACGCAGCCGCCTTCTATGCCGTCACCCTGCCGATGGATTCCTTTCTGGAGCTTCGCGCTCACGCTGCCCGCCGTTTCTGGCGGTCCCTCAACGGCCGCGCGCCCGGTCCCGACTTCCGGGCCGTTCCTGCCCAACTCCGGCAATGGCATATCCTGTCCCTGCGCGCGCTCGACGCCCGACTGCGCGGAGAAAGCTATCGCACCATCGCCGAAGTCCTGCTCGGCTTTCGCGGCTCCAAGGAGGATTTCGAGAACGACCCGCGCAAGAACAAGGCCCGCCGTCTGGTTGCGCACGGCATCAAGATGATGTGCGGCGGCTATCGCCTGTTGCTCCACTACCCTATCAAGCCCGGCAAGCGTTGATCGTTAGCGAGCACCGTCTTGTTGCAAGTCGCAAACTTACTGCCAGTTGCAACAAAGAGGTGCGACACGAAAAGAGCCGGAAAGCCAGCCCTCGGGGAAATGTTGCGGACTTTAGAATTCCTGTGAGAACTTCAGCAGGAATGGAGTGGAGCTAACAGACTGCTTCATGTTTCATGAACGGCAAGGCGGCTGCTCAGCTGAATAACTCGTTGCGCAATCCATGATTTCGCACGACCATGCCTGAAATTTATTTTGAGGAAATTTACCATGACCTTACTAAAGACGCTGCGTTTGATTCTCAGTCCTTGCGCCCCGGTGGATCGTGTTAACTTCATCCAGCTAGAGCTTGACCCAGAAGTGATGCGGTTTCTTAACAATGGTGCGGTTGATCATGACAGGATCGATTCGACGACCGCGCCGTTTCTCATGCCACGAGGAACCGAGCCGAACGTCTGGACAGCGCGACGCAATGAGGATGACGAGTTCGTCGGCTGGTTCTGCTTGTTGCCGAAAGGGAGGGCGTTAGCTGAGATCGGATATCGACTGCGCCGGGAAGCTTGGGGTCAGGGGCTGGCAACTGAAGGAGCTTTGGCTCTTATCGGTTGGGGCTTCGAGGTTGCGGGATATGACAAGATTGTGGCCAATACAATGGCGGTCAACCAAGGGTCACGCCGTGTAATGGAGAAGGTTGGCATGATACACACGCGGACGGATTTCTTGGATTTTCCCGACCCCATACCCGGCACGGAGCACGGCGAGGTAACGTATGAGTTGTCCTGTTCAGAATGGGCCAACAATTGAGAGACATATCAGCTTTTAGGACGCGACAAAGCCACTCGAAACGTCAGCGATGAGGTCGATTCCTGCCGGTCGGATATTGTGAAATTCCAAAGCTTGCGAGGTGAAGTAAGCTAAAAACCGCCGATGCTCACGCCTTGTTAGCTGCCGCCTGTTCCAGAATCTTCCTATAGCCCTCATGCGAAAGCCATTGCGCGCGTTCGAGATGGCTTTGCCAACAACGATAGGTCCGAAGTTCCTCGGCAGCCGGATCGCGGTGAAGCACGATCCGCGCGACTACCTTCCAGTCCGCGCCCTCGGCCTTGGCATCCAGCAAGCGTAGATAGGTCACGAAATGCCGTTCGTCATAGACGGTTATGGTGTCGCCGGTCGGCGCTTCGTCGTCCACATCGGGATCGAGTTCGACAGGAACCCGCATAGTCATTCCCCGTATCTGACAGAGCTTGTCTGCGGTGCGCCCCCGCAAACGATTCTCTCTGACTCTTGGTGATCGGGGAGTTAGTAACCGTCACGAAACGGCCCCATGGCCTTTAGCTCGGAAAGCCTGTTGTATACGCCACAGGCTCCCCGACCATAGGTCAAGGAGTTGGTGCCGTTCTGGCTGGCACCGGCCATCCGTGAGGGGTTACTACGCCCCAGAGCAGCGCGTCTGCTCCACCCGCAATCTTAGCCGAACTGCGCGGGAATGTCTTTGCCTTTTCGGCGTGACACCGCGACGGGCCGCTGAAATCCCACACCAATTAGCCGCAAGATGCCCCGAGGGGGGTGCCGCCAACGCATAGGCGCAAATGCGGCACGCTACGCGCCGCCGATCCCTCGCCATGGTTCGCCACAGTCCGCTGCCGCCCCCCGGCAGCCCAATCCCGACTGGAGGTGATCCATGCCCAACCCGCTTGCGGGCCTGCCGCCGCGCCTGTTGCGCACCAAGGAAGCCGCGCGCTTCCTCGGCATATCCATCCGCACCCTTGAGAAACATCGCACCTATGGCACCGGCCCGACCTATCGCAAGGTCGGCGGTCGCGTCCTCTACACCGTCCGCGATCTGGAAGACTGGAGCGCGGTCGGCGAACGCAAATCCACCCGCGACAAGACCGCCGGCACAGTCTTTCCCGCCCGTCCGCTCACGCCCGAAGAACGGGACGAGTGCTAAATGCTGCGCGAGGACGATCACGCCCCCGCGCCGCCGACCGAGGACAGCGAGCGCAGCCGCCTAGACCCTTTCGTGGTTGCCACGGGCGATGCGCCGCCGCGCGACCAGCGCGACTTGATGGAACGGCCGTTTTTCTCGCTGGCGAAGACCCCGCGCACCAAGCCGATTCTCTATAAGGCCGCCGACATAGAGGTGCAGGTGTTCGGGATGCCCGAGCATGGGATGGCGACCATTTGGGACGCCGACGTGCTGATATGGGCGGCCTCGCAGATCGTCGCGGCCGAGAACAACGGCCTCACCACATCGCGTTTCTTCCGCTTCACGCCCTACCATCTGTTGCGCGCCATCGGCCGGCCGACCGGCAACCGGCAATATCTATTGCTCAAGGCCGCGCTGGCGCGGCTGCAATCGACTGTCATCGCCACCACGATCCGCAACGGCCCGCATTGGCGTCGCCGGCAATTCTCATGGATCAACGAGTGGGAGGAAATGACGACGCGCGCCGGCCGCGTCGAGGGCATGGAGTTCGTCCTGCCCGAATGGTTCTACAACAGCGTCATTGACCGCTCGCTGGTCCTGACCATCGACCCGGCCTATTTCCGGCTGACTGGCGGCATCGAGCGATGGCTTTATCGCGTCGCCCGAAAGCACGCCGGGCACCAGCGCCATGGCTGGATTTTCGAGGTCGCGCACCTTCATCAGAAATCCGGCAGCCTCGCCCGGCCGTCCGACTTCGCGCTGGACCTGCGCCGGATCGCGGCCCGCCAGCAACTCCCCGGCTACCGCCTCCAGATCGAGCGGGAAGACGGCCGCGAGCTGCTGCGCATCCGCCCCGAAAACTTATCAACAGGCACTGTTGATAAGGGTGTGAATACCATCGGCACATCAGGCGCACGGGGTATCGGCACATCAGGCGCACGACTATCGGCACATCAGGCGCACGAACCACAGCTAACGCTTTGGCCTGAAACGCGGAATCCGACCGCTAACTTATCTAACAGAGAATCTTCTTTAACTGTTTCTGTGGGTGCGGAGCACGCGCCCAGTGCCACCCGCGATCATCTTGCCAATGATCGTGCGCGTTCGCAACAAGCTGCGAAAGAACCATCCCGATCTGCCCGTCTTCCGTGGATTCCAGGCATTGAGCCGGAGGACACGCCATGAGCGGATCATCGACATCACCCCGAGCGGCTCACGCTTCTTTCCGTGGTCGATATCAGGATCGCCACAAGCAGGGATCGGAAGGTCGGGCAGCCAAGCTAACTCGCGTCTTCGCTGTCGCAGAATGCGATGCGGACAAGATTCTGAACGTGCTCACCCGAACCCTCGTCCCCTCGGGGGACATCTCTCCGCCGCAGCGGAACTCTCAGCCTATGTCAGCCGGCATCCATGCGGATGACAAGCAGACGACCTTAAACAGCAGGAATGGGCTTCTGCCCGATTGCCTGGCCGTCACCCGTCTTCCAGAGGAAGGTGGTTCCCTCGACCCAAATGCGGTGCATCAGAACGGCCATCCGGCGCGCAAGCGCGGTGACCGCGCGCTTATGGCCCCGGTTCTTCACCAGCCGCATGCCCCATGCCTTGAGGGACGACCAGCGCTTCACCCTAACGAGCAGGATGTGTGCGGCCTCGTAGAGCGCAGCCCGCGCCATCGCGTCACCGCTCTTGGACACGCGCCCGGTCCAATCGACCTCGCCAGACTGGTAGGCGCGCGGCGTCAGCCCCAGATGCGCGCCTACGGACTTGGAGCGCCGGAACCGCGACGGCACGTCGATGGTCGCGCGATAGGTCAGTGCCACGATGGGGCCGACACCGGGAACGGTCATCAGCCGCCGGCACACCTCGTCGTCACGGGCGAAGTCCATCGCCACCTTTTGCAGGTTGGCATATTCGACAGCCAGAGCGCGCCTCGCGGTCAACATCGGATTGAGCGCCCGCATCAGCATCGCACGGTCGCCTGCCAGTTCCAGAACGCGCGCCTCGAAGTCGCGCTTCGACACCACGCCCATCTTCAGACCGAAGCTGCGCAGCATGCCGCGGATCGCCAGCTCGATATCCATCAGCTTGCGAACCAGCGTCTGCCTGGCCACCAGCAGGAAGCGCAGTTCCTGCGCGGTCTGCGTCTTTACATGCACGGCGCGGAACCAGCCGGTGCGCATGATGTTGGCGATTCCGCGCGCATCATTGCGGTCGGTCTTGTTCGGCATTGCCGACAGCGCCGCCTTGGCGTGCCGCGTCTCGATGCACACGACCGGCAGACCCGCTTCGGCCATACCGCCGTAAAGCCATTGCGACGGAGCGCCGGCTTCAAGGCCGATCCGCTTCATCACCATGCCGCATTGCGCGAAGAACGCGACAAGATCGTCCGGTTCGGAAGCAACCTTTGCCTCCTTCATCACGGTCCCGTCAGCATCCACAATGCAGATGCTCGTCATCTCAAGGGAAACATCCAGTCCTGCAAAGTAGCCCATGGTCTCTCTCCATTCCGGTTGATGGTGGACCGGCATAAGCCAGCCAGATCACCGTTTACGGTATGGCAAGAGGCGCTTTCTCCACACGCGACGAGAACAGAAACAGTTACCCCAGCTAACTCTTCTTCTTTGACGCGCGCGCAGGCGAAGCGTGGTGCCGGTTCTGCCGGGAACGGCGAGCTATGACGCCCGCCGTTGACGCAGCGCACGCGCGCAATCCCCACCAGCACATCGCCGGAGACGCACAATGACCCGTCGCGCCCATCGCAGCGCGCACGGCCGTCCGCTGCCGGACGGGCCTGCGCCCTTCACCACATTGGTCGAGCTGACTTTCGAGAAACGCCGCATCGAGCATTGGATCAGGTTCGGCCGCAAGAGCTATGAACAGATCATCGACCGCCGCCGCAGCGTCGTCGGGTTCGCGCCGGGCAGCGTCTTCGCCTTCGTCCGATGGGCGAATGGCGAGCATGGCACGGTCGTTTCCCGCATCGACATTGTGCGGGCCATCGGGCGCGGCGAGCCGTTCCAGACATTGCCATTCGTCCGCCCCGGCGGCGAAATCCTGTTGCGCCTCGACGGCTGGCCCAAGGTGCAGCGCGGGCTTGCCGCCATCGACGCCGTGGAATCGCTCGGCCTCGACCCAGCTGACGCCGCACCGGAGCATTGGCGGCACGTCCACAACCGTTTGACTGCCAATCTGGAGCCGCACGCCTACACGCCCGAGCGACATGCCGCGTGGCTTCACCGCCGTAGGATCGAGCCGTGACGCGCCGCCGCATCCTCACGGTGACGGCGCTCGCCGCCATCGGCATCGCCGCCGCCAGCGCCGTCGATTGGCCCGTGAAACTCATCTGGAACGCCACGGCCAGCGTACCCATCGGCTTCTACACCATCGAGCCGGCCGACGCGCTCGGCGTGCCCGAGCTGGTCGCCGTCATGCCGCCCGAACCGCTCGCCGCCTTCATGGTCGAGCGCGGTTATATCGCGCGCGGCGTCCCGCTGTTGAAGCGCGCCTTGGGCCTGCCGGGACAGCAGGTTTGCCGCACCGGCCGCGCGATCACGGTTGACGGGATCGAGATGGGCGAGGCGCTGGAGCGTGACAGCCTCGGCCGCGATCTGCCCGTCTGGCAGGGCTGCCGCGTGATCGGCGACGGCCAGCTTTTCCTCATGAATTGGGAAGTCCGCGACAGCCTCGACGGCCGCTATTTCGGACCCATCCCCGCAGCTTTCGTCATCGGCCGAGCGATCCCGCTCTGGACCGATGAGGAAGGCGTCGGCCGCTACGAGTGGCGCGCACCGACGCATTGAAACCACCCCCGAAAGCCAACCACAGGAGATTTCCCATGGCAGAAATAGGCACCTTCACGCGCACCGAAACCGGCTATGCCGGGGAGCTTCATTCGTTCGGCCTCCACGAAAAGCTGTTCATCGTTCCGGCCAAGCCGAGCGACATGAAAAACGCGCCCGACTATCGCCTGCGCCTCGATAGCGAGGACGGCCCGGACGCTGGCCCCGCATGGAAAGACTCCAGCGAAAATGCCGGCGACTTTGTGTCCATGAGACTGGAGGGGCCGATCTTCCCGTTCCCGATCCGCGCCAAGCTGTTCCAGTCCAACGACGATTCATCGGTCTGGACGCTACGTTGGAAGCACCCCCGGAAAGTCGAGGACGAGGAATGACGGCCGCGCGCGTCCGGCCCGCCATCCGGTCCAAGATCGTCATCCCTTTGTTCGCGGAAAAGCCGTCTCATCCCTCTGTCCCGCTCGGCCACCGGACGGCCGGCGCTTGCGCCTTGCCCTTGACCGCAGCGAGCACGCTGGCAGGCTGGTGTCGAAGCGGAGACAGGACTGCATGGCATTATGCCGTCCTGATACTGGCCGGCGCGCTTTCCGTCTGCGCCGGATCGGGCGTCGCGGTCGCGCAATCCGCGCCCGTCGAGCGCCCGGCCGCCGCTCATCCCTATGCGACCCACGTCGCCGAGGCGTCGCAGCGGTTCGGCATCCCCGAGCACTGGATTCGTGCCGTGCTGCGCGCCGAGAGCGCGGGCGACGTGCGCGCGATTTCGTCGGCTGGCGCGATGGGATTGATGCAGGTGATGCCCGACACATGGGCGGGCCTGCGCGTCCGCTACGGCCTCGGCCGCGATCCCTACGACCGGCGCGACAATATCCTCGCAGGCACGGCCTACCTGCGCGAAATGTTCGACCGCTATGGCAATGTCGCGGCGATGCTGGCGGCCTACAATGCCGGTCCCGGCCGCTATGACGAATACCTTGCGACCGGCCGCACGCTGCCGGCCGAGACGCGAGCCTATGTCGCCGCGCTCGCGCCGATCCTCGGCGGCGCGGCTGCAACCGAACCGCCGTCATCGGCACCATCACCGCCGCCCGATTGGCGTGAATCACCGATGTTTGTCACACGCTCGACCGACGCCCAAACTGCGCCTGCGCTGCCGGCCGAGGCGCAATCTGGCGATCTGTTTGCTGCCGTTTCGGAGCCGGATCGCCGATGAAGATCGCCTATGCCGACCCGCCCTATATCGGCTGCGCGCACCTCTATCGGGACCATCCAGACTACGCGGGCGAGGTCGATCATGTGCGCCTAATCGAGCGGCTGGAGCGCGACTATGACGGTTGGATATTGCACGCCGCCGCCACGCCGCGCTCCATCGCAACGCTTGCCCCGCTGGTCGAGCGGACGGGCGCGCGATGGATGGCATGGGTGAAGGGATTTGCGGCGTTCAAGCGCAATATCCCGGTCGCCTTTGCATGGGAGCCGGTCATCGTGAAGGCAGCGCGAAAGCCTGTCGTCAGCAAGCGGCTGGTGATGCGGGACTGGATTCAGGAGAGCATTACGCTTCGCCGTGGCCTCACTGGCGCGAAGCCCGAAGCGGTCTGCCATTGGGCTTTCGAGATGGTCGCCGCGCGTCCCGACGATACGCTCGACGACCTGTTTCCCGGCACCGGGGCGGTTGCCCAAGCGTGGCGCACATGGCGGCTCAAATTCGCTTTGCCGGACGAGCCGGCGGCGCGCTCCGCAGCGCCTCGCGGTGTGCAGGATCGTGCAGCGGATGGAGCAGGATCATGAAGGCTGGAGGGGCAGAAAAGGCAGGAAGGGTGGAGGGCAAGATTAAAGAAGACGGCACCATATCGGGCCGCTTCTGGAAATTATTGTTGTCTGCACACTGGTTAGGTGGCCGGTTCCGGCACCATGGTTTTGAGGGGCCGCGTGCCGCGATTTTGCGCAAAGCCTTGGCTTTGCTGGGTTTCGAGCGGCACCATAGGCGCAGATCGGCCGGTTTCCGGGGGTTTTGGCCGGAGTCGCATCCTTGAGCGCCGACGACGAAAACCGCTTCCGTCCGAAGCCCGGCCGCATCCGATCCGACACGCCGAAGGCCGGCAAGACCAAGAGCTTTTTCACGCAGGTCAAGAAGATCACCCGCCAGCATCAGGCGGCAGCCTCCCGCGATCCTTCCATGCCGTCATCCGCTCGCCCGTCATCGCCGGGGCGGTCCCGCGCCATGGTCGCCAGCGGCAAGGGCGTGAAGCGCGGGCGTGGCACGAGCTTCGTGCGCGCCCGGAACATCTCCGGCCACTGGCATCATCGCCAGCCGGGCAGCCGCCGCGTGATCGTCAAGCAGCGCAGCATCCGGGCCGCATGGAAGGGCGGCCGCGCCCGCGCACATCTGCGCTATGTCCAGCGCGACGGCACGTCACGCGATGGCGAGCGCGGCAGGCTCTATTCGGCGACCGAGGACCGCGCCGATGGCGACGCCTTCCTTGATCGCGGCAAGGACGACCGCCACCAGTTCAGATTCATCGTCTCGCCCGAGGACGGCGCGGAGTTGTCGGACCTCACGGCCTACACCCGCGATTTCATGAAACAGGTGGAAGCCGACCTCGGCACGAAACTCGATTGGGTCGCCGTCAATCACTACAACACCGGCCATTCCCATGTGCATGTCATTGTCAACGGCCGCGACGATACGGGCGGGGATCTAGTCATCAATGGCGACTATCTGTCCGCTGGCCTGCGCGAACGCGCCAGCGAGCTTGCCAGTCTGGAACTCGGCCCCGTCACCGAGATCGAGCAGACCCGCAAGCTGTCCGCCGAAATCGACCAAGACCGTTTCACCCGCATCGACCGCGCCATGGTCGAGGAAGCCGATGCCCGTTTCCTCGACCTGCGCCATGAACCGGCGGAGCCGAAGCGGCAGTTCGAGCGGACGCTGCGTTTGCGCAGGCTCGGCAAGCTGGAGAAGATGGGGCTGGCGACCGAGCACGCGCCCGCCGTTTGGGAATTGAGCAAGGACATGGAGCCTGCCCTGCGCGAGCTAGGCGAGCGTGGCGACATTATCCGCACCATGCAGAAGGCGCTCGGCCCGCAGGGAGGCGAACGCGATCCCATGAGCTTCCAAATCCATGACGGAGCGCCCGAGACGCCAATCTTTGGCCGCGTCGTGGACAAGCACCTGTCCGACGAGCTGGGTGAGAACCTGACAATCGTAGTGGACGGGATCGACGGGCGGACGCACCACATCGCCGGCATCGCGCCCGAGCGGCTGGAGGATGCCCGCATTGGCAGCGTCATTGAGGTCGGCCCGGCCGAGGCCACGGCCCGACCGTCCGACCGCTCCATCACAGCCATCGCCGAGGACGGCATCTATCGGCCGAGCCGCCATCTGGAGCAGGCGAAGTTTGAGGGCCGCGTTCCGAGCGGCGACTATGAGGGCTATGTCGATGCCCATGTCCGCCGACTGGAGGCGCTACGCCGGGCCGGGATCGTCGAACGCATCGACGCAGATCAATGGCGCATTCCCGATGATCTGGTCAGCCGCGCCGCCGTCCATGACGCCGGCCGTGACCGGCAGGCCAGCGTTCGCATCCTTTCCCCGGTCGATCTAGGCAAGCAGATCGGATCGGACGGCACGACATGGCTGGACCGGCGATTGGTCCATGGCGAAACGGTCGACCTTGCGCCGGCCGGCTTCGGCCAGCAGGTGCGTGAGGCGATGGACCAGCGGCGCGAGCATCACATCGAACAGGGCGATGCCACCCGAGCACGGAACGGCCGCATCTTCTACCGGCGCAGCCTTCTCGCCACCTTGCGCGAGCGGGAGGTTGCCCGCATTGGCGCGGAGATGGCCGAGGGCAAGGGGTTGCCGTTCCGTGCCGCCACGGACGGCGAGAACGTCAGCGGCAAGTTCACCGGGACTGTCCAGCTAACGAGCGGCAAGTTCGCCGTGGTGGAAAAGAGCCATGAGTTCACGCTTGTCCCGTGGCGGCCGGTGATCGACCGCCAGCTCGGCCGCGAGATCACTGGCGTCGTGCAGGGCGGATCGGTGTCGTGGCAGTTGGGGCGAAGGCATGACCTTGGCCTTTAGCACATACGCGTGTTTCATCCGGTATCTATCATGCCCCGTGTATCTCACGCTGGATGCCGGCTATTGTAGGGGCCATCATTCAAGCGAGCAGTAGAAAAGAAGATATGCCGAGACCGAAACTACATAGCGATGAGTTCATTCTAGATACCGCGCTAGGCATCCTTCTTCAGAAAGGTCCATCGGCCTTCACCCTCTCCGATGTTGCGGAAGCGGTCGGCATCTCGCGGGCTGCACTGATCCAGCGGTTCAAAGACAAGGCGACGCTGCATCTAAAGGTCATGGAGCGCAACACGCAGGAGGTGCGCGACTATTTCGCGGGCGCGAGTCCCGAAAAGGGCCTTGATCCGCTATGGGCGATGCTCAAGGACCTCATCGCTGGTATGGGCGGCGGTGCCGGAACGGAAGGCTACCTCCTTCTATTGTGGGGAGACGTTCAGGAGCCGTCGCTTCGTGCCCTCGCGGCGGAGCGGAACAAGCTGGTCCTGAAAGCTATCGAGGCACGACTGCCCGGAGGGCCGCACCCACCCCAGCATACCGCCGGCCTGATTCAGACGGTCATTCAGGGGTCTTGCATGCAGTGGCTTGTTGAGCCGGAAGGCGAGCTAGCGGCCTTCATGACCAAGCGCACCCACATGCTTCTGTCCGTCCTCTATCCCGACCATGTGTTCGGGTAACACCATCTGGAGGGTTGTTTATAACAGTCGTGTCGGTTATTTATAAGGCATGCGCCACGGTA